>JAOAFX010000074.1 GCA_026416055.1 Caldifarciminota bacterium | reverse complement strand
ATTCTATCTAGTCTATGCCAGATAATTTTAAGAAATTCTATGTTTTGATCGGGGTAATTACTTTGGCTCTCGTGATTCTTGCTATTACAGTCTCTATGGGTAGTAAGAAAAAAGCAAACATTTGGGGTGATAATCAAAAGATAGAGGAAAAGAAACTAAATGAAGTTAATCCTTTGAGCAATGCGCTAAAATCTGGCAGACCAGTCCTTGCTGAATTTGGTAGAGGAACCTGTATCCCCTGCAAGATGATGCAACCAATACTTGAGAAACTCCAGAAAGAATACAAATGTAAAGCAGAAATTATTATTATTGATGTTGGTGAGTATGAAGCCCTTACCCGTGAATATAAAATAATTATGATCCCGACCCAGATTTTTTTTGACTCATCAGGCGCGGAAGTTTATCGCCACCAGGGTTTTATGCCTGAGCAGGATATTATAGCACACTTTAAGAAAATGGGTGTTGAATAGAATATGCTTGAGATTCTCACCTGGCTCACAAAGGCACTTGAACAAACCCCCTTGATTGCGATCTCGGCTTCATTTCTATGGGGCATCTTGAGCATTGTCTTGAGTCCCTGTCATCTTGCCAGTATCCCGCTTGTTGTTGGCTACATTAGTGAGCAGTGTAGAATAAGTGTAAAAAGGGCATTTATTATTTCTCTAATTTTTGCTTTTGGTATTCTTGCATCAATCTGCGTTGTAGGATTACTAACTGCACTTTTAGGCAGAATGCTGGGTGATATAGGCAGAACAGGAAATTATATTGTAGCAATTTTATTTTTTATTATAGGCTTACATTTAGTTGGAATAATTCCCCTGCCATTTTCCGGTGGTAGTACTGGTATAAGCAAAAAGGGTATATTGGGTGCATTTATTATTGGGCTTGTCTTCGGCATTGCCCTTGGTCCCTGTACCTTTGCCTATATGTCACCAATGCTTGGTGTTGTCTTTGCTGTTGCTACAACAAAACTTACTTGTGCAATTTCTCTTATCCTTGCCTATGCAATTGGACATTGTTCAGTAATAGTCATTGCCGGTACACTGACCGAGACAATCGGTAACTATCTCCACTGGTCTGAAAAATCAAAGGGAGTATCAATTCTTAAGAAAATCTGTGGAATTCTTGTGATACTGGGCGGGATTTACTTGATAATGAAATTATGATTGGTGCATTCTATGGCAATTCAGGACAATTGATTACATATAAAGGAAAAAAGCGATATGACAAAAAGTTTGGTTTATTAAAAATTATAGTTTGGAAGTTGGAATTTGGTGCTTGGGGCGTGGAATTTTGAGTTTTGCGAAGTAGAACGAAAGGAGGCTTTATGCTGGACATAAAAATCCTTGGTCCTGGCTGTCCAAGGTGCCAGGAAGTGGCAAAAAGAACTAAAGAGGTCGTCGAAGAAATGAAGATAGAGGCAAATATTGAGAAAATAACCGACCTCAAAAAAATAATGGAATATAAAATATTGTCTACACCAGGGCTGGTAATAAATGGTAAGGTAAAGATTTCAGGAAAAATTCCCACTAAATCACAGATAAAAGAATTTATTGAAGAAGAATTTAAATAGCTTATGGTTTCATTAGTTTTATTATTGTTGTAGCATCCGACTTCAGTCGGACGAAATAAGGTAGCGGTGTGATTTATCGCAAATAGAATATAGAGTTGCATACAAAATGCAGGAATGTTTGGTAAATTATGGAAATAAAACAAATAACCATAAAAGGCAATAGGGTTGGGATTATTGGTCTGGATGAAATATTCCAGTCCGTAAGACAGTCTCAAATTTCTGATGAAAATAGTCTAAAGAATTTCCTTTTTGAAAAAGCAAAAGAGCGAAATTATATCCCTTCGGGTTTGGAAAATGATTATAAAGACGCCCTTTATCGTGAATACAAAAGATTCTGCGGTGAAGAAGTTGAAGAAGAAGAGACGGGATTGGTGATAAAGATATTGGGACCAGGCTGTCCTAACTGCGAACAACTGGAAAGAGATGTTCGAACCGTTGTCCAGGAGTTAAATATCGCTGTGGATATTGAGCATGTGCGCGATTTAAAAGAAATCGCTAAATATGGAGTTGTTGCCACACCCGGCCTGGTAATAAACAAAAAACTTGTCTCCACGGGCAGGGTGCCAAATAAAAATCAGATAAGAGACTGGATTCTCTCAGCAGTGAAAAAGATACAATAACCATTTATCTTACAGACAATATTTAAAAATGTAGTGGCAGAATTTACTCTTCCAAATAAATCCAATAATACAGAGTATCCAATTAATATTGAAATATTGATTAAATTTTGTATAATTATTTATGGAGATAAAAGAAGTTCAAATTGTTGATATCGAAAACATTATTTATAAATTCGCGCGAATAAGTTTACATTCTTAATCTGTCCGCAGGGTTTACACTTATGAAGCTGTCTGAAAAGTGTAAACTTTTAAAATGATAATATATTTTTTTTAAATCTATTTTGAAACCTAATGCAACATCATATAGGCAATGCCAAGGTAAATTCCTGTGCCGATAATATCAGCGAGTGTAGTAATTAATGGAGTGCTGGCAGTTGCCGGGTCTTTTTTCAATTTTGTAAAGATAAAAGGTAACAGAACACCGATAAGGCTCCCGACAATCACATTGATTATCATTGCAATAACAACTACTGCTGCAACATCAAAACTTCTACCCCTGATAATACCCATAACTGATATACCAAGCCCCATGGTAATTCCCAGCGCGCCAGCCACAAGCAGTTCCCTTCCCAAAAGTTTAAACCAATCAGCCATTTGAATTGTACCCAGCGCCATTGCCCTGATCACCAACGTTGCTGACTGTGAACCAGCATTACCAGCAGTATCAACGAGCACCGGTAAAAAAGTAACAAGAACAACATATCTGGCAATCGTTTCTTCAAAACTTTGAATAATACCACCCGTGATCAAATCCATCAATAATAATGCTAAAAGCCATGTTACACGACTACGATATAATTTATGTAAAGGAATTTCTTTTAACTTGGTTATAAAATCTACTTTAATCGGTTTTGTTGCGATCGCTGAAAGTTTTGTGAAATCCTCGGTTTGCTCTTCCTGTAATACGTCAATAATATCATCGATAGTAACAATTCCTAATAATTGACCTTCATTATTTGTAACCGGCAAGGCAATCAAATCATACTTTTGCATCACTTTCGCGGCCTCTTCCTGATCTGCGTAAGCATTTATTGAGACATAACTGCGGTCCATTATTGACTCAACAGTCTGATTGGGTTCAGCGAGTATCAATTTTCTGATCGGAATATCATCTAGCAGTTTGCCCATGTCATCCACTACATAGACCACATTGACAGTCTCTGCATCTTTGCCATATTTGCGGATATGTTCCATAGTATTACTGATTGTCCACGAAGGTTTAATTGCTACGTAATCAGGGGTCAACAATCTACCAACGCTATCTTTTGGATAAGCAAGTAATTGTAGTACTTCTTTCCTGTCTTCTGGCGATAAAATATTAAGCAATTTACGAATCATATCCGGCGGTAATTCTTCAAACAACTCAGTCCTGTCATCAGGCTTAATCTCCGATAGAATCTGTCTTACCTGCTGCTCGCTTAGACTTTTAAGAACTTTCTCCTGGGTATTAGCATCAAATTTGGCAAATACTGCGGATTGTAAATTTGTCGGGAGCATTAGGAAGATTATGAAGATATCTTCAGGATTAAGTTCTTTAAATAATTCAACAATATCCACTGGTTCCCAGGTAGAAATAAAATCTTTTAAAATATGCCACTTCTTTTCATTAATTGCTTCCTTAATTTCGGGCATTACCAGGGTAACGAGTGGACTGTATTTAAACTTCGGCATAATAATCTCTCCCGGTATCTGTAAATAAATAGTAAGTTCTATGCATTGTGGATTATTATATTTAAAAAGAAATTTTTGTAAAGAGGGTAAGTTATCTATTTGCAATTATGTTGTTAATGAGTGCATCTTATTGATTATCGGGCTATTCTGGTTATAATTCACTATATGCTCTCATTAGAAATTTTAATTTTGGTTGTTTCTATTTTAATAATTCTCTGTATCCTCATTTTCAAATTTTTTGACTACCTCGGCATACCTGTCTTACTTTTATTCCTTGGAATAGGGATATTAGCCGGTTCCGAAGGAATAGGTAGAATACATTTTGATAATATCAGGCAGGCACAATCTATTGGTATTATCGCTTTAATTTTTATATTATTTGCTGGGGGGCTTGATACACACTGGCAGCAGGTCAAGCCCATATTTAAGCATGCATTAATCCTTTCTACATTCGGTGTCTTTACCACCGCAATCTTTGTTGGCATTTTTGCATCATTTATATTGAGAATACCAATTTTATATGGTCTTTTATTTGGTTCAATTGTTTCATCAACCGATGCCTCTGCAGTCTTTTCTATACTACGTTCCAAAAATGTAAGACTGAGAGGGACGCTGGCACCATTGCTTGAATTAGAATCGGGAAGCAATGACCCGATGGCAATCTTCTTGACCATCGCGGTAACTCAGTTGATTACATCCCCCGCTAATGGTCTATCACAGATTATGTTTTTTTTCATACTTCAAATGGGCTTGGGTGCAGCGATAGGTTTGACTCTCGGGAAATTAGTAGTTTTTATGCTCAATAGACTGAGACTTTTTTACGAAGGATTGTATCCAGTCTTCTGCCTTGCCTCAGCATTTTTGATATATAGTATTACGTATCTTTTGAATGGGAGTGGATTTCTTGCTGTATATCTTGCCGGTATAGTAATAGGTAATTCACAGATCGTTAAGAAAAGAAGTCTTTTAAGATTCTTTGATGGACTTGCGTGGCTCAGCCAGATAACTATGTTTTTAACCCTTGGCTTGCTGGTCTATCCTTCACACTTATTACCCATTACAGGAACGGGCGTTCTTTTATCAATATTTCTCATGTTTGTTGCCCGACCCGTTAGCGTTCTTTTATCTTTAATTTTCAGCAAATATACCCTCCGCGAAAGAATATTTATTGCCTGGGTGGGATTGCGTGGAGCAGTCCCGATAATCCTTGCCACATTTCCCCTGCTTGCCGGTATACCAAATTCTGAACTCATTTTTAACCTTGTTTTCTTTATTGTCCTCATTTCTGCTCTTTTTCAGGGCTGGTCTATTCCCATCATTTCAAGAATCTTAGGATTGAGCGAACCGATAGAAAATAAATGTGCATCACCGATTGAATTCGAACCTCCACCGGGAGTGGATACTGAATTAATAGAATTGATCGTGCCCTTTGAATCAAATGTAGTAAATAAACCAATAGTCGAAGCAGGCTTTCCCCAAGATTGCCTTATTGTTCTTATCGTTCGTGGTGAAAATTTCATTGTGCCGAGTGGTGGAACGATCATTGAACCTGGTGATACCCTGCTATTTCTTACAAGTAAGAATAGTTTAAAAAAGATCAATGAAATACTCCACAGATGGAAGGAGGCGTAAACTTGGAAAACATTTAGCATCAAAAGTAGTTATAAAGTGCTAATTAAGTAAACTATATTTTGCATTTAGATCAAATTTCAAAAATGCCTTTCAAATCCCTTTTTCTTGTGGGAGATGAATTTCTCAAGGATGATTTTGTTGTCTATTTTTCTGTAATAGACCCGGAATTGAAATGATACATAAAAATGATATAAATCGTCCATTTCTTTTATCTTTACATCACCAAGCCCGGCACTGGGAATTTTGTAAACAACCTTGGCTAGGGCATCTATAAATCTCCTTTTCAGTTCATTTGTTGTGCAGTATCGCACTACCTCTTTTAAAAATTTATCAGAATATTCAAAATCAAGCGGGTTTTGCAGAACATTATGATACTGTTGCATAGACGGAAAAATTTTAAAATAAATCTCAACGCATTTTTTCAAATCTGGCCAGAATTCACAGGGATTTTCAATTTTTTCAGGCTCGTCATCTATTTTAATTTGCCTGTGTCGCTGATGTAGATATTTTCTCACGCTATCTTTCAATTGAATCTCCTTTTATTATTTTTTGAAATCATGGGTTAATTATACATAGAAAAATAAAAAAATCAATACAATTACTATGATTGGACAGAAATCATGGAGGAATTTTTATATTGATACTAACTGAATGTCATCAATTATGATAATCAAGTCCATTTTATAAGTCGATCAGGATAAAGCTTTGCAAAACCATTTTTTCTCAATATACTCTGGATATTTTTGATGCCCCGATAAGAATAAAAGAGGTGAGATGGACATCGACAATCCGAACTACCGAACTCTTTGATATATCGGAAACCGCTACAAAGAAAAACTCTTGCTATTTGACATTCACTTTTCTTCGAATCAATCCAGACTTCTCTAATCTCTATTCCTTTACCCATGAGAAGATAATCGATATGCCAGAATTGTCTTTTATCATTTGATAAATGCCGTTTAATTCTCTGAAAAATATTTTTCTTCGCTGAGCCCAGATATATGTAATATCCATTTCTGAAAACAATCTGCCCGAGTCTTCCAACAAGGATTATCTGGTCGACTGAATTTTTGATAACAACAGCATAAGTGCCATAACAATCATACGACATGTCTTTTATCCTCTCACTCCGCAGTGTTGAAAAGTATCCGATTTTGTATGCCAAAGTACTCCCTTTGAAGGAAATAAGAATAGTAAATTTTACAATAAAATATTTAAAAAATCAAGTGTCAAAAGTAAACTACCACACCCATCCTATTCGTAGTGGCAGACCATGGTCTGCATTTTAAATTCGGAATATTTCAGGTTTGCTTAAAAATGGATTATCCGCTGAGTGATAACAACCCGCCTGCTTAAAATCCCCCTTTCTCAATGGATGAAACAGGGTGATTATTGGTTTGGAAGTCGACTTTAAAAATGGGAATGATATTATTGCAACTGGGAAGCCGCTACTACAGAAAAACAAAAAATCATTAAATAAAAAATGGAGAGGTCAGTTAAATCGCATATTGACATTCATGATTTTTAAGATATAGTAATTTATAATTATGAAGATAGCATTAAAGTATACTATAACTTTCTTGATTTTGTTAATACTAAATTGTACTTCACCCGGGGTGAAGAAAATCAATCTAAAAAAGTATTTTGATAAGCCACCTCTTTCTTTTACTCAAATTGAATTTGAAATGACACCAAATAAAGAAGATTATCCACATTCGGATGCAGTCTTTCTTCTTCGTGAGGCAAAGTATAAAGCAGAAAGAATTTTTACTTTCACAGAACATGTCGTTATAAAAATTTTTAATGATGCAGGAAAAAGGTATGCAAATGTAAGGATACCTTACTGGGCAGATTACAGTGATATCATCTATCTTGAGGCACGAACCATCAAACCAGATGGTGAGATTATATATCTTGATAAAAAAGATATTTTTGAAGTATCTGATTTTCCTGACTTCTTGCTTTACGCAGACCGCAAGGCAAAAGTTTTCACCTTTCCCGGGGTTGATACCAATTGTATCCTTGAATATGTCTATACTGTTGGTTTATTGTATCCATTCGTCCCCATGTGGTACTTTCAAGCAGAAGATCCTACGGTCTATGCAAAATTTTCCTACGAGGTACCGATGAATCTTGGATTCAAATATATCTATACAAATCTGCCGGGCAAGGAAATTAAAAAAGAGATTAGCGACTATCCAGGCTGGAATCGGGGCACCCTCTGGGTGCGTGATTTACCAGAATTGAAGAAGGAACCTTTTTTGCCGCCGCTGACTGAAATATCTTCTTGGATTTTAATGACCTGGAGTAATATGAAACTTCTTTTTCAGGAAATCACAAGCCGGGAAGAATCCTGGGCATTGATTGGACAGGATTATAAAAATATCATTGATAAAATTTTGAAGCCGGATAAGGCAATAGTAGAAAAAGCAAAAGAACTAACAAAGGGATGCAAATCTGATGAAGAAAAGATTATATCAATCGTAAAATTTATCCAGAAAAAATTCCGTTATGTGGCTGTAGCCATTGAGGGGCACAGAACATTACCCCATCCACCTGGTAAGGTCCTTAAAAATCTTTATGGCGACTGCAAAGACCTCTCTGGTCTTCTTATATCTTTGCTCAAGGCAATAGATATTGATGCATACGCAGTTCTTGTGAGAGTAAAGAGCGATGGAAAGCTGATAGAAGATTTTCCCTCTCGTAACCAGATTAACCATGTGATTGTAGCAATCCCTTTGAAATATTTTGATGATGATATAAAATATACAAAGGCAACTGTCTTCGGAGAAAATGATTTTTCGAAAAATGATGATTTTGTAATCTTTGACCCTGCTGCAACGAGTTATCCGCTCGGAAAAATACATGCTGATATAGAAGGAACCAAGGCAGTAATTTGTCTCGGAGAAAATTCAAGATTAATCAATCTTCCCGAGATACATTATCGAGATAATATCTCTATCAATAAGATTCTATTAAACCCATCTGATTCTGTTAGCAGGGAAACTTCAGGTATGATCTCAATGCAGATTAGAGGAGAGGATGCCTGTCGACTAAGGTGGATACTCAATAACTATTCTCAGATGGAAATTCATAATTATCTGAATGATTATTTAAATAGAATGCAGGTGAGGATGGAAATGGATACCTTTGAGATAAGAAATAAAGAAGAGACTGATTCGGTTTTAAGAATGGATTTTAAATTCAAGTTACGAGGGTTGCAGTCTGTTAAGGGCAAAATTGTTATTCCAGTAATATTTATACCTTTAAAGTATTTTGATAAACTTCACAACCTTGACCGCAGAAATCATCATATTTATTTTGAATTCCCATATTATCAGAATGATGTCTGTAAAATTATAGTTAACAAACAACATCAATTAAGCAGTTTGCCAGAAAAAGAGTATTTTTCCAATGAATGGTTTGATTACAGCCTATCCGCCTACTCCAGCGGTGATACTATTATCGTAAATCGAATCGTGGGGGTGAAATCAAAAGTAGTACCAAAGGATAGATTTGAAGAACTAAAGGAAATCATAGAAAAAATTTCTCTGTCCAATAATAAATTGGTTATACTTGCTCAGAAAAAATAAACCCGGCGACGACCTACTCTCCCGTGCCGTTACCAGCACAGTACCATCGGCCCTGGTGGGCCTAACTTCTCTGTTCGGAATGGGAAGAGGTGTTTCCCCACCGGTATTGCCGCCGGGAATTTTACAAAATCCTAAAAATGGCGGAAGGAAGTCCAAGTCGCACGGCTGATTAGTACCACTCGGCTCAATGCATTGCTGCACTTACACCTGTGGCCTATCAAACCGGTAGTCTACCGGTTGCCTTCAGGTCAATCAAGGGTTGCCCCTTGATTGAACGGGAGACCTGATCTTGAGGTGGGCTTCCCACTTAGTTGCTTTCAGCGGTTATCCCTTCCGGACATGGCTACCGAGCGGTGCCATTGGCATGACAGCTCGTGCACCAGAGGTCCGTCCATCCT
>JAOAFX010000073.1 GCA_026416055.1 Caldifarciminota bacterium | reverse complement strand
TAAGAATGCCCTCAATGCAGAAGCGAAGGTCAAGCCAATATCTTCGTTAACCTGTACCTGGTTTATCCCGTGGATATTATACTCAATCGGATCTTCAATCGTCATGATCTGACGGTCCGGCTTATTCAGCCGCTGGAGTGTTGAATAAAGGGTCGTGGTCTTACCACTACCAGTAGGACCGGTGATGAGGATAATTCCATAAGGACTTTCTATTGCCTTCAGATATTTCTTTAAAGCTTCATCACTGAATCCTAATTTCGTTAAATCAAGCATGAGGGCACTACGGTCTAGGATTCTCATAACGACCTTTTCGCCGTATAAAGTGGGAATAACCGAAACCCGAAGGTCGATCATCTTGTTACCGACAAGGATATTGATCCTTCCATCCTGACAGAGTCGGTGTTCGGCAATATCCATCTTTGCCATCAATTTTATACGGGTAATTATTCCTGCCTTGAGATTGTAGGGCGGGGATTGCTGTTCCCTTAAAACTCCATCAATTCGGAAACGCACCCGGACCTGTTTTTCAAATGGCTCTATATGGATATCCGAGGCACCTTTATTTACTGCATCTGCAATATAAAAGTTGACCAGCCTGACTACCGGACCACCTTCAGCATCAGCCCTTAACTTCTCCTCAGCCACTTCCTCTTCTACACCTGTCTCTAAAATTTCGAGATCCTCGATACCCAGCTCCTTTGGCCCGGTTTCTGCCTTTACTTCGGCAAGGCTTGTATCCATTTTGTAATACCTGCTTAATGCCTCCCTTATACTCGTCTCTGAGGCAAGGACTGGATTTATCTCCATACCGGTGATGAATCTTAAATCTTCGATTGCGCTTATATCGGTCGGATCAACCATTGCCACAGTGAGGGTTCTACCTCTTCGATCGATCGGAATAACTTCATAGTGATAGGCTTTTTCAGCAGGAATCAATTTTAACACTGATTCCGGAGGGATGATGTAATCAAGGTCTGTAACTTCCATGTGATAGAGATTGCTCAATTGCGCAAGTAATTTATTCTCGGGAATGAAACCCAGACGCACGAGGATGCTGACAAGCCTCTGTCCGGTCTCTTTCTTCTCCTGCATTGCCTGGCGTAATTGTTCTTCAGTGATCAGATTATTTTTTATTAAATAAGCTCCAAGTCTCTCTTCCATTATTCCATCCTCGTTTCTCTAATGACCTCTTCCACGGTAGTCAGACCCTGGCGTAATTTTTCTAGGGCTGAGCCGCGGAGCGTAAGCATTCCTTCTTCCACTGCTACCTTTTCTATCTCTTCGGCCGTTGCTTTTTTAAGAATCAATTCACGGATACGCGGTGTAACAAGCATATTTTCAAATATGCCGATTCTGCCTTTGTAACCAGTTCCCCTGCATTCTTTACATCCTTCTCCTTTATACAATGGAAAATCGATCATCTTTGGGTCGATTCCCGCATCAAGCAAAACTTCTGGTGGATATTTTACTTCAGTCCGACATTTCATACAAACTTTTCTCAATAACCGCTGGGATAAAACCGATAACAGTGTTGATGCTATTAAAAAGGGCTCCACATTCATGTTTACCAATCTTGTGATAGTAGCAGCAGCAGAATTGGTGTGGACTGTGGATAGGACAAGATGGCCGGTCAGTGAGGCACGGATGGCGATTTCGGCAGTTTCAAGGTCGCGGATTTCACCCACCATGATGATGTTAGGATCCTGCCTGAGATAGGCGCGGAGCGCTGATGCGAATGTCAATCCAATCTTTTCGTTTACCTGTAATTGGTTTATTCCCATCAAGGAATACTCTACCGGATCTTCAGCAGTGATGATATTGACTCCGGGGTCATTCAATTCAGTAAGTGCCGAATATAAGGTCGTCGTTTTACCTGAACCGGTGGGTCCGGTGACGAGCACTATACCATAAGGGGTTTTGATTGCCCGGCGGAATGTCTTCAATGTGCTCTCTTCAAAACCAAGAAGGTCGAGGTTTAACTGGATTGCAGAACGGTCGAGCAATCTTAGAGCGATTTTTTCACCAAAAAGGGTGGGTACAGTAGAAACGCGGATATCAATGATTTTATTATGAACCCGCGCTTTGATCCTTCCGTCCTGGGGCAATCTCTTTTCTTCTACCTTCAGTTTTGCCATAACCTTTATGACAGTCGCGATTGCCCGGTTCATTTTTTTGGGTGGTTTTAAAACTTCATGTAATATGCCATCGATACGATAGCGCACACGCATATCATTTTCATAAGGCTCGATATGGATATCGGATACATTCAATTCCACTGCATCGGTTATGATTTTGCTCACCAGTTTCAGTGCCGGACCGCTATCCGTATCGTCCGCAACATTTGAAAGGTCTTCTTCTTCCCCTTTTTGTTCAACTACTTCTTCCATCACTTTTACCGAAGTCTCTCCGGCATCTGCTGTTTCCAGTTCATACATGACATCAGCAAGCATCTTTTCAACATGGTAATATTCATTTATTATCTTGACAATCGCCTCTTCGGATGCAACGAGTGGTTCAATATCGTACCCGGTAGCAAATTTGATATCTTCAATGGCATTCATATCGCCTGGATTGACCATTGCCAGGCTTAAAGTTCGACCCAATCTTTTTACTGGTACTACAAGATATTTTGCAGCGATATCACTGGGAATGAGTTTCAAAATCCCGGGATCGAGCTGGATTGATTTTAAATCGATGGATTTCACCCCGAAATGGATTGATAATGCCTTTAGTAAATCTTCTTCTTTTAAATAACCTAATTTTATGAGGGTTGAACCGAGTCTGGTTCCATCTTTTTTCTGCTCTTCAAGTGCACGGGCGAGCATATCCTCGCTTATAAACCCGTGTTTGACTAGTATTTCTCCCAGTTTCATGACGTAATATAATATCAATTATTCTGCAATTGTCAATAGTGGATTTTGATAGATTGACTTTTCTATCCCCACGTATATATTTTCTGGTATGGAACTGGGTATCGATATTTTAATCGAAGATCGTTTTTCCTGCTTGAGAAATAAAAAAATTGCTCTGTTGACAAATATCTCGGCGACCGATAAGAAATTGAATCCGACGTTTTATCACTTTATAAACTGTGAAAAATTTCAACTAAAGTTTATTTTAGCTCCAGAACACGGTTTGTTCAGTGCACTCCAGGATCAGGTATTTGTGAAAAATCGCAGGAGCGAAAGAATTCCAGTACTGAGTATCTATGGTAAAAACCTTACGCCCCCGGTAAGTGTTTTAAAAGAGGTCGATGTTGTCGTCGTTGATCTGATCGACATTGGCACAAGATATTACACATTTGTCTGGAGTGCAGTATTACTTTTACGAAAACTGGCACAGCTGAATAAAAAACTTATCATCCTAGATAGACCCAATCCCCTCAATGGTATAACAATTCAGGGTCCTGTTCTGGAAAAAAGATTTATATCTTTTGTTGGTCTTTTTCCCCTACCGGTAAGGCATGGATTAACAATTGGAGAAATCTGTAGAATGGTTAGTATTGAAGAAAATATAAACTCTGCGCTGGAGGTTGTAAAAATGAAGGGATGGAGAAGAAGAATGTATTTTCCTGAATGCAATTTGAAGTGGACAGTCCCTTCTCCAAATATGCCTTCATTTGAAACTGCATTGGTATATCCGGGAATGTGTTTACTTGAAGGGACGAATGTCTCTGAGGGCAGAGGAACGACACGACCTTTTGAGATATTTGGCGCACCCTGGATAGACGAAGAAGAAGTTGTGAAAGAACTGAATAATAGATATATTAAAGGCGTAGCATTTCGGCCATTAAAATTCATACCTACATTCCATAAATACTGTGGTGCAGTCTGTGGGGGTGCTCAGATTTATGTCATAGATTTGAAAAAATTTGATCCGATAATTACAGGACTCGAAGTCATTTCTACGATAAAAAGGTTTTATCCTGAGAAATTCAGCTGGCGTAAACCACCTTATGAATTTGAAAAAGAGAAGATGCCTTTTGATATATTGATTGGGAACTCATGGGTGAGAAAAAGTATTGAACAGGACGAACCGGTGCACCGTATAGAGAGGCGCTGGCAGGAAGGACTTCAGGCATATAAAAAAAGACATAAGGAATTTTTACTTTATGATTAAAAAGATAATTCTTCTCAAAAAAACAGGTAATTTGCCTTGAAGGGAATTATACTCGCAGCTGGGCTTGGAAAAAGATTGGGTAAGATAACAAAAAACACTCCCAAGCCATTGTTGCCGGTTAATGAAAAACCAATAATAGAGTTAATCATTGAAAAGTTGAGAAAATCAGGGATCGATGAGATCGGAATCAATCTCTTTTACAAAGCAGAGCTCATCAGAAGATCCTTGAACCACATTCCAGGACTGTATTTCGTTATTGAACGATATCTTTCCGGAACCGGGGGTGGCTTATTGCATTTTAAGAATTTTGTCTCAGAAAATTTTCTGCTCCATAATTGTGATGTGTTATCAGACATAGACCTAAAAAAGGTTATAAAAGAACACGAAAGAATAAAACCCCTGGCAACGATTGTGCTGGTAAAGAATTATAAAACAAATCGGGTAAGAGTTAAAGGAGAGAGGGTGGTGAGATTTTATAGAAAAAGAATGGATGATTGTTATACCTATACTGGTATTGCTGTGATTTCAAAAAGGATTTTCGAGTATTTTCCTGAAAATAAAAAAATCTTCAACTTAATTGAGGTTTATAATAATGCAATAAAAAATAGCGAATTATTGTATGCATATATCACCAGTAGGTCATGGAAGGATATAGGTACGCCAGAGGTGTTTTACTCTTTATCACAACAGAAGAAGTTGCTCTTTTAAATTTAGAGAGTTGACTTATACCAGTTCCTGGGCGAAAGCAACACCCGCGCGAAATGCCTTTAGATTGAGTTCTTCAGTCCCCCTGGGAACCCGGGATAAGATCGCAGATTCCATTGCTTCACGGGAAACAACTTTCGTTATCTCTGTGATTATCCCCAGTGCTACAATATTGGCAACGAGTGATTTGCCGGTCTTTTGCTCTGCAATCTCGGTGATAGGAATGGAGTATACCTTAAATTTACCTTCAGGGAGCTTTGATACAAATCTTGAATCAACGATTATTACCCCTCCTTCCTTTACGTCTTTCCAGTATTTATCGCAGGCTTCCTGGGTCAGGGCGAGCAATAAATCAATATTTACAGCCTTGGGGTAATCGATATCCACATCACTTATGATCACCTCGGAACGGCTTGAGCCACCCCTTGCCTCTGGACCATAGGACTGGCTCTGTGTAGCATTTTTTCCATCATAAATTGCTGCGGCCTCAGCGAGAATCTTTCCAGCAAGAATTAGCCCCTGGCCACCGGAACCACTCAACCTGATTTCATATCTGAATGGCATAATACTCCTTTTTAGAAAAACAAATCATATTTTATTTTGTCTTACACGTTCAATCAGCTTCTGATATTCTTCACAGAATTCAGGTCTTTCAATATCATGTAGTACTCCTATAGTAATTTTCCCTTTTCTTTCTTCAGGACTTAATCNGCGGGCGGTCTCTACTGGAATACTATTTTCTTTAAAAAGCATGAGCATGTCCACAGCATTTCCCAGGCGGTTCGGCCGTCCATAATAAGTGGGGCACTGTGTCAAAACTTCGATCAGCGCAAAACCTTTTTTCAGCAATGCCTTTTCAATAAGTTTATCCAGATGTGTGGCATGATAACAGGTGGAACGTGCTACGAAAGAAGCGCCTGCCGCAATTGCAAGGTTAGAAATATCAAAATCAGGTTCAGCACTCCCATAAGGTGCAGTACTTGCTTTCTTCCCGAAGGGGGTCGTTGGTGAAACCTGACCGCCGGTCATTCCATAGATATGATTATTATATAGGATCACTGTCATGTCAAGATTTCTTCGTGCTGCATGGATGAAATGATTACCACCGATAGCCGTAGCATCGCCATCACCTGTAACAACAATCACTTTTAACTTCGGCTTTGCAAGTTTTAATCCTGTTGCAAAGGCAATCGCCCGGCCGTGATGGGTGTGTAGAGTATTGAAATCAAGATAGCCTGGAGTTCGCGAAGAACAACCAATACCGGAAACAATTGCTACATCATCCTTTTGAATCCGGGCACGGTCAATTGCTCTGATCATCGCCTTCATCACGATACCGCACCCACACCCTGTGCACCAGATGTGGGGAAATTTATCGAGACGCAAATATTTTTTATAAGGAAACATGTTTAATCTTCTTTAGAATTTCCTGAGGGGTTACCGGGTTGCCATCAACACGGTTTACTTTTATAACATCGGTCCTTGTCGCATATTCAACTTCATGGGCGATCTGTCCCAGATTCATTTCTGGAATAATAAATCTTTTAATCGTTTGTGAAATCTCTCTCAATTCCTCATATGGAAAAGGCCAAAGGACATAGATCTGGAATAATCCGGCTTTTATTCCTGCAGCCCTTGCTTCATACACCGCGCGTCGGGCTGAACGGGTTGTTGAGCCATAGGCAACAAGACACACATCTGCATCTTCAAGAAGTTCAGTTTTGTAGTATATTATCTCTTTTTTATATCTTTCAATCTTACGATTTATCCGCCTGTACAATGCATCAATTTTTTCAGGATCATTCGTTGGAAAACCACTTTCATCGTGACTTAGACCGGTAACATTAAATCGGTATCCGGTTCCATAATGAGCAATGGGTGGAATATCATTTTCAGTAAATTTATAGGGAAGGTATTCTTCAGGTGGGTCGGTGGTAAGTACCCTGTCAATAATTTCAATTTCGTTAACATCAGGAATTATTATTTTTTCACTCAGATGTCCAACGATTTCATCCATTAAGATTATTACTGGAACCCGGTATTTTTCTGAAAAGTTGAATGCCTTGATAGTCCATTCATAAGTATCCTGAACTGTGGAAGGGGCAACAGCGATCACGGGATGGTCACCATGGGTACCCCATCTTGCTTGCATTACATCGGACTGGGAGGGCATGGTCGGAAGTCCAGTGCTCGGACCGCCACGCTGGACATCGACGACCACGACCGGGACTTCTGCCATGGCGGCATATCCGATATTTTCCTGCATCAAAGAAAATCCAGGCCCGCTCGTTGCAGTCATTGACTTCACACCGGCGAGTGAAGCACCGATTATTGCACCCATAGAAGCGATTTCATCTTCCATCTGAATGAATACACCGTTCACCTCAGGAAGTCTCTTCGATAGAACTTCGGCTATCTCAGAAGATGGAGTAATTGGATAGCCTGCAAAGAATCTCATTCCGGCAACGATCGCAGCTTCGGCGCATGCCTCGTTGCCTGTCATCAATCTAACTTGTTTCATTTTATAATTTTTCTACTTCAATCGCAAAGTCAGGACAGTAAATTTCACATAACTGACAGCCGGTACAGGCATCAGGATTGGCAACCTTTGCCTTGGTTTTTTCCATTATCAGAACCTTTTTAGGGCAAAAGGCGACACAAATTTCACAACCCTTGCACCAGTCTTCTTTAATCTTCACTTCAAACTTTCGGGTAGCCAATGGCATAAAGTAAGGTAAATATATCCAGCTTTTTAAGAAAGTCAAGTATTTTTTAAAAAATTTTCAGTTCAATTGACGGAGTGGAGATTTTGTATATAATTGGATATATAATTGAAAATGAAGATTTTAAAGGGTCTATTATTACTTTTATGGTTTATTTCTTGCCAGAAGACTGAGCAAGAATACCATTATCAAAATATCCTTATCGGTGGGATGTGCGAAGTAAAATTTTATTGTGCCAGTGCGAAAGTTGCCAGAAAGATAATTAATGAAATAGACAAAGAATTGAAATACCTTGATTCCTTGTTAAGCTATTTTTCTGAAAATAGTCTGGTGAGCAAAATAAATAGAGAGCATCGCGCTTTTGTTACACCCGATATCAAACCAATATTTTTAATGGCTGATTCAATCAGCAGGCTCACGGATGGTTTGTTTGACATTTCGGTCTCACCACTCCTTGAGATATGGGGATTTTATAAAAAAGAAAAACGCATCCCAGATAAAAAAGAAATTGAACAGGCAAAGAATTTGGTTGATTATAAAAAGATAAAAATGATTGGTGATTCGCTCTTTATACCTGATAATATGAAGATTGACCTGGGTGGTATTGCCCAGGGTTTTGCTGCTGATAAAATAGCAGATATTCTAAAAAAACATGATATAAAATCGGCAATTATCAATATTGCAGGTGAAGTATATGCAATTGGCAAATCTCCAAAAAATAAACCATGGATTGTTGGTATAAAACATCCAAGGCAGGATGGGGTGATTGAAAAAGTTGGGTTGATTGATTGTGCTCTATCAACATCTGGTGATTATGAAAAATTTTTTATTGTTAATGGAATCCGTTATCCACATATCATAAATCCTAAAACCGGCTATCCTGCACGAGAATTTGCTTCAGTTACAATATTTGCTGACAATACAACTTTTGCTGATGGGATTGCGACTGCAGTTTCGGTTATGGGCGCTCATAAAGGTAAGAAATTTCTTGACTCTCTGGGAATTAAAGGTATAATATATTATGAAGAAGATAACAGACTTGAAAGGCTGGAAAGTGAATGAAGGTTGAGGCAAAATATTACGAAGTATTTGAAGGTTATGTCCAGTGTAAACTCTGCCCCCACAAATGTAAAATTCTGCCTGGCAAAAAAGGAATATGTCGGGCACGTGTAAATGAAGATAATAAACTCTGGGCGATTGATTATGGAGAGACTACTTCCATTGCTTTAGACCCGATTGAAAAAAAGCCTCTATACCATTTTTATCCAGGTTCCCAGATTCTTTCCATTGCCTGCAATAGTTGTAATATGAAATGTCCTTTCTGTCAGAACTGGGAGATTTCACAGATGGATGCCAGTACTCAATATTTATCACCAGAAATGCTGGTTAGAATTCATAAAGAACATCCTTCTTTGGGCGTTTCATATACCTATACCGAACCATTGATGTGGTTTGAGTATCTCCTTGACGCAGCCAAATTGATAAGGGAAAATGGCGGAAAGAATGTTCTGGTAACGAATGGTATGATAAATGAAGAGCCCCTGCGTGAACTTCTACCGCTCATTGATGCAATGAATATTGATTTGAAATCAATCAATCCTGATGTCTATAAAAAGAAATTAGGTGGTGATTTAGATACTGTTAAAAGGACTATAGAAATTTCTCATAAGTACTGCCATGTAGAGATAACGAATCTCATCGTTACAGGTCTGAATGATAAGCCTGATGCGATTGACGCCCTTATAGATTATGTAGCGAGTGTCAGCATTGAAATACCGTTACATTTTTCCCGCTATTATCCGAATTACAAATACACAAAACCACCAACGCCGGTCGATATATTGTTTTATGCCTATGAGCAGGCAAGGAAAAGATTAAAATATGTCTATCTTGGTAATATTCATGGTGAAGATGGTTCCAACACTTATTGCCCAAAATGTGGTAGCCTTTTGATTGAACGAATGTATTTTAGGGCATTGATTAAGGGCTTAAAAAATTCCCATTGTGCAAAATGTGGAGAAAAGATTAATGTTGTTTTATGAAATTCTGGTATTTGAAATTTGTTTAGGATTTGGTACTTGGGATTTAATAATAAGGGGGTGATATATGGCAGCAAAAAGAAGATTATCGACAGTAATAATAGGAATAATCATTGGTGGGATAATTGGTTCAGCATTATCCCATTTCCTGGGTAGTATTTTTCCACCAGGACCAGTTAAAGGATTTTTCTTCAATGCATTAAAGATCGGTTTTTCAACCGTACATATAAATTTAGGTTTTGTCGTCCTTTCCTTCGGACTCTTTTTTAATATTACAATCTTAACGATCGTCTTTGTTTTTCTTATGATTTATTTGCTATATAAACT
>JAOAFX010000072.1 GCA_026416055.1 Caldifarciminota bacterium | reverse complement strand
ATCACCTTCCTCTACAATCTGCTTATCGCGCACAAAGATTGTCGCACCGGCCGGGATATTATAGGTTAATCTCCGCAACTTTTCCTTCGGGATATTTTTATCCTTAGAGATCTCCCTCAGAAGTATCTTACCCTTATCGTTCAAACTGACGAGTTTACCCTCAATATTTTCAACCGCAGAGATTTTCTCAAAGATAACCTCACCATGAAAATCAGCCATTCGTTCTGTACTTTCTGCAATTCTTAAGGCAGCGCCACCGACATGGAATGTTCTCAAGGTGAGCTGGGTTCCTGGTTCACCGATTGATTGCGCTGCTATTATTCCTACAGCCTCACCCAGTTCAACCATTCTTCCAGTAGCAAGATTCCGGCCATAACATTTAGCACAGAGCCCAACAGGTGCCTCACAGGTGAGGATGGAGCGGACTTTTACCCTGTCGATTCCTCTCTTTTCAATTTCCTCAGCTTTCTCATTTGTTATTTCCTCACCCGCCTTTACCAGTACCTCATTACTTATCGGATCAACAACATCGATCAATGCTACCCTACCTACAATCCTTTCACTGAGCGGTTCCACAATCTTTTCGCCTTCTTTCAATGCGGTGATTTCCTGTCCCATTATCGTGCCACAGTCTTCCATGGTAATTGTGACATTCTGGGCAACGTCAACGAGACGGCGTGTCAGGTAACCAGCATCTGCGGTCTTCAGTGCAGTATCAGCAAGCCCTTTTCTCGCACCATGAGTTGAAATGAAATATTCAAGGACGGTCAAACCTTCTTTACAGGACGATTTTATCGGCGTTTCAATTATCTGCACAGCGCTAACCTTACGCTGGGGTTTGGACATCAATCCTCGTAGACCACATATCTGATTTGCCTGATTTCTTGAACCCCTTGCCCCTGATTCAACCATCATATAAAGTGGATTAAAACCATCACGATCCTCACCAAGTTCTCTAATCAACTCATCTTCAATATCACTTGTAACTTTTGTCCATGTATCGATGACCTTGTTGTAACGTTCTGTCTCTGATATCAATCCCTTTCTATGGGCATTGTTGATTTCTAATACTTCTATCAGCCCTTCATTCCAGATTTTTTCTTTATTCTTCGGGCTTTTCATATCGTCGATACCTATTGTAAGTCCGGATCGTGTTGCATACTCAAACCCAAGATTTTTGAGGTTATCGAGGAGTTCTACGGTCTTTGCCGTACCAAATTTGTTCAAACATTCATCAACTATTGAAGCAATCTTTTTCTTGGTCAGGGTTTCGTTTTTGAAACGCATCTCTTCAGGAAGGTATTGATTAAAGATCACCCGACCCGGTGTAGTCTCAAATCTTTTATCCATATATTTGTATATGATTATATCATGTAGTGACAGATATCCATTCTCAAGTGCAAAATTGATTTCATCAGGATTGTCATAGATCTTTAAAGGTTCTTTTTTCTTACCTGCTTTTGTTAAGTAGTGGAGTCCAATTACAATATCCTGGGTTGGTACCATCAATGCCCTTCCATTGGCTGGACTGCGAATGTTAT
Source organism: Caldifarciminota bacterium (assembly GCA_026416055.1). Taxonomy (GTDB): domain Bacteria; phylum Hydrothermota; class Tepidihabitantia; order SM23-42; family JAOAFX01; genus JAOAFX01. The sequence goes on along the minus strand of JAOAFX010000072.1, from coordinate 8,762 downwards.
GGATGGAAAGCATGAGCAAATAAGATTCCATTATTGATTCTGGTGAAAGGGGTACATGTACACTCATCGTATCACCATCAAAATCGGCATTATAAGGTACACAGACCAGTGGATGGATGGCAATGGCGCGTCCTTCTTTAAGAACTGGAAGGAAAGCCTGAATGGAAACACGATGTAGAGTGGGTGCACGATTGAGCAATACTGGATGCTCCTTTATTACTTCTTCTAAAATCTCATATACTTCGGCTGAACGGGAGCGGACCAATCTCCGGGCGCCTCTTTCGGAGTCAACAACTCCACGCTCTTCAAGTTTTCGAATAATCATCGGTTTGAATAACTCAAGTGCCATTTCTTTTGGTATACCACATTCATAAAGCCTGAGTTTGGGATCGACAACGATGACCGAACGGCCTGAGTAATCGACCCTTTTGCCAAGCAGATTTCTTCTGAACCGTCCCTGTTTTCCTTTCAGGGCATCAGCAAGGGATTTAAGGGGTCGATTGCCCCGTCCTTTTATCGGTCGAGTACGGCGGGAGTTGTCCAGAAGAGCATCGACTGCGTCCTGCAGCATCCTTTTTTCATTACGCACGATAACATCGGGTGTTTTAATACCTGAAAGCAACGCCTTTACTCGATTATTTCTTGTGATTACTCTTTTGTACAGGTCATTCAGGTCACTCGTCGCGTATCTGCCACCTTCGAGAGCTACGAGTGGTCGAAGGTCAGGTGGGATAACAGGAATTCTTGTCAGCATCATCCATTCCGGCCGATTGCCGGACTGTCTCAATGCCTCAACGAGTTTTAATTTATTTATTAATTTAATCTTTCTTGCCTCGAGTGTTTCTTTATCTAGTTTTACTCGTAAATCAGAGGCAAGATTTTCAAGGTCGATCTCTTTCAGAAGTTCATAAATCGGCTGACCACCGGTATCACATCTAAATCCTTCGTATTTTGTTCTGGCTTCATGGTAATCTTCTTCGCTGATAACACGACCCTTGGGATAAGGTGAGTTGCCCGGTTCCACGACTATGTAGTCTTCGTAATTTAGTATTCGCTCTAACTGGTTGATTGTCAAATCAAGTAACAGACCGATCTTACTGGGCGGAATTTTATAAAAGAATATATGGGCAACAGGCACTGCAAGGTCTATATGACCCATTCTTTCGCGCCGAACAGAAGAAGGAAGTACCTCGACTCCGCACCTGTCGCAGACTGTACCCCGATATTTTGCCTTTTTATATTTTCCACATGCACATTCATAATCTTTAACAGGACCGAATATTTTTTCACAGAACAGTCCATCTTTTTCAGGTCGCTGGGTTCGATAATTTATGGTATCGGCCCTGGTAACTTCCCCTTTTGACCAGGAAAGAATTGTTTCAGGCGAGGCCAGACTCAATTTTATTCCAATAAAATCTGATATATCTAATATATCCGGAGGATTATGCTTCATTTATTTCCTCCTTTCCTTTTGTTTCTTCTTTTGCCTTTTCAAAACTTACATTGAGACATAATCCCTGTAGTTCTTTGAGCAAAACATTGAATGAAGCTGGAGCCCTTGGTTTAGGAGGATTTTTGCCACGAATCAAAGCTTCATACATTGCTGCACGACCATCCACATCATCAGATTTTACCGTCAACATTTCCTGAAGTGTATAAGCAGCACCGTATGCCTCAAGTGCCCACACTTCCATCTCTCCGAGTCTCTGCCCACCAAATTGTGCTTTCCCACCGAGCGGTTGCTGGGTGATGAGGGAATACGGACCACTGGAACGGGCGTGCATTTTCTCGTCGACCATATGGATTAATTTTAGCATATACATATAACCAACGGTAACCTTGGAGTCGAAAGGAAGACCGGTCCGACCGTCATAAAGTGTAACTTGTCCTGATTCTGGTAATCCTGCTTCTTTCAACTTTTCTTTGATTTCTTCAACTGTGGCACCATTGAAAACCGGAGAAAGGGCATAAAACTTCATCTTCTGAGCTGCCCATCCTAAATGTGTTTCCAGAATCTGTCCAACATTCATTCTTGAAGGTACACCGAGTGGATTTAACACGATATCCACGGGTGTTCCGTCAGCAAGATAGGGCATATCTTCCTCCGGAACTATCTTGGCAACCACACCTTTATTTCCGTGCCGGCCTGCCATTTTATCACCAACCGAGATTTTGCGTTTCTGGGCAATATAGACTTTTACTATTTTTAATACTCCGTAGGGTAATTCATCGCCACGCAATAATTTATCCTTTTCAATTTTTTCATCAGCCCTTAACTGCTGGATTTGTTCTTCATATTCTTTGATCGTCTTAATTACACTCTCATTTATTTTTGAATTATCAACAAAACTTTCATCAGCACTGATTTTTTCTACATTCAGTTCGCTGAAGAATTTCTCGTCAAATTTCTGACCTTTTCGCAAAATTACCCGACCTTTATCATCACGAATAGTTGAAGATGCAATCTGGTCGTTGAGTAAATTTTTCAATAGTTCATTGCGGGTAGTGATAAGTTCATCGTACATCTGGTCAAATTCCTTTTTAATTTTTTTCTCTCTTTCGTCCATAACCGCCTTTGCCAGTGGGTCATTAGTACGCCGGGTTAAGACTCTAACATCGATAACAACTCCTTCAACACCTGGTTCAACACGGAGTGATGTATCCCGGACATTGGTGGCTTTTTCAACAAAAATAGCTCGCATCAGCCTTTCTTCTGGAGTAAGTTCACTTTCACCTTTTGGTGTTATTTTACCCACTAGGATGTCATCGGGACCAACTTCTGCGCCGATCCGAATGATACCAAACTGGTCAAGATCCTTACACAGGGATTCAGGCACACCAGGGATATCCCGGGTTATCTCTTCAGGACCGAGTTTTGTTTCTCTTACCTCACAATCAAATTCGAGGATATGTATTGAAGTAAATATATCTTCTTTTAATAATCGCTCGCTAACGACGATAGCGTCTTCAAAGTTATAGCCAAGATAGGGTAAAAAGGCAATCAGTACATTCTTGCCCAGAGCAAGTGTTCCTTCTTTTGTTGCATATCCATCCGCAAGCACCTGCCCTTTCTTTACAGATTCACCTAATTTTACCAACGGTCGTTGATGGATGCATGTATTCTGGTTAGAGCGAATGAACTTTGCAAGTTGATATTTCAATCTTCGACCTTTGTTAGTTTTTACAATTATTTGATTGGCATCTACATAATCTACAATTCCATCTTCATCCGCAATGAGCAAAGTTCCTGAATCACGGGCAATCTTGCTCTCCATTCCGGTCTGGACAAGGGGGATATCGGGATTTATTAATGGCACTGCCTGACGCTGCATGTTTGAACCCATCAAGGCGCGGTCGGCATCATCATGCTCTAAAAAAGGTATTAATGAAGTAGTAGGACTGAATACCTGCTCTGGTGAGACATCCATGTAATTAACCTCTTCTGGTGTAACCATAGGGAATTCACCCTTTCGACGACACAGCACGCGGTCGACCAGAATTTTCCCATCATTGCCAATCGGTGTGTTGGCCTGGGCAATGGTACATTTATCTTCTTCATCAGCTCTGAGAAAGACACATTTATTTTTTACTACTCCATCTTTTACTTCCCAGTAAGGAGAAACGATAAAACCGTACTCATCGACTCGGGCATAACTGGAAAGGCTTGATATCAAGCCGATATTCGGTCCTTCAGGCGTTTCTATTGGACATATACGACCATAATGAGAATAATGAACATCGCGCACCTCAAAACCTGCGGTCTGACGGGTAAGTCCACCCTGACCGAGTGATGATATACGGCGTTTGTGGGTTAATTCAGAAATCGGGTTAGTTTGTTCCATGAACTGTGAAAGCTGCGAGGTAGTGAAAAATTTCATCAGTATATTTGAAACGAGATGAGGATTGATGAGCTCCTGGGGAGAAAGATTTTTTTCTTCCATCAATGAAGCCTTTTCTCTAATGCTCTGGATTAACTGGGTTATAGCCTGCTTAAACTGATTTTCAAGTAATTCGCCTACCCTGCGTACCCTTCGATTTCCCAGATGATCAATATCATCAGGCTCAAATTCTTTATTGGCAAACCTGAGTAATTCCTGGAGGACCCTTATCAGGTCATTTCTGGTAAAATTTGTGCGACTGAGTTCTTCTTTAATGCCAAGACGCTGATTTATTTTAAAACGCCCAACCTCATCCAGGTCAAAATATGCTTTATTGAAGAGAAGGTCGTTTATAAAGTTATATGCATACTCCGGAGTAGGGGGTGGGATCGTTCTTAATAAAGAATATATTTTTCTTGCAGCATCTTCAACTGTTTTTATGTTGACAGGATCTTTTTTTAGTGTATTTGCCAAAATTGAAACACCGGTATCATGGGAATCCACAATTTTGACTTTCTTTACTCCGTTATTTTTTAGTATCTCATAACTTGCTTCATCGATTACATCAAGAACCTTGAAGTTGATATCGTTGCCTACACTTATTTCTTCAGCGAGGAAAGAATTTTTTGCCTCCTCCAGATCTACGACTTTTGTTTTATAAAAAAGTGTGACAATCTCTTCTTCTTTATACCCAATACTTTTTAAAAACAGTGTTCCTGATATCCTTTTTTTACGGTCAAGAATTGCCCAGAACATATTTTGCGGGTCGACAATGAATTCAATCCACTGACCGTGGTATGGTATTACCAAGGCTGAGTAATTTCCATCTTCTTCGCTGAAATAGACTCCAGGGGAACGGTGGATCTGGTTGACTATAACCCTTTCAACGCCATTAATTACAAAGGTGCCCCGGTGGGTCATCAATGGTAAATCGCACAAATATATTTCCTGCTCGATCACAGACCGCAAGGTATTGTCATCCTCTTTGCACAATAATTGAAAATTCACACGCAGCGGGACGGAAAAGGTTACGCCTTTTTCAATCGCCTCTTGAACTGTGTACTTAGGAGAACCAAGGCGATGTGATACATACCTGAGTTCGTATCTATTATGAATTCCTGTGACCGGGAATAACTCTTTAAAAATTTTTTCTATTGCGACATCACGGAACTTTTTAAAAGATTCAGTCTGGACCTCAAGAAGATGGGGCATTTTAAATATGACTTTGTTTTTCGAAAAATCGATAATATTCATATGCCTCCTGTTTTAACTTTCGAATATTGAGAAGGTAATAATAAATTTCAACCTAACTCAATATTTGAGTTATTACTTTATTTCAACCGTAGCCCCTACTTCTTCAAGCTTGGCTTTAAAAGTCTGTGCTTCTTCTTTTGTTGCGCCTTCTTTTATTACCTTTGGTGGATTATCAACGAGGTCCTTTGCCTCTTTCAAGCCCAACCCGGTAAGTTCCCGCAGGACTTTTAATACTTGAATCTTTTTATCACCGCTTGCTGTCAGGGTTATTGTAAACTCACTTTTTTCTTCAGCCGCCTTGGCTGGTTGTTCGGCACCTCCTATGGGCTGGGCGACCATTTGAATCGGTGCGGCTGCGGTTACACCAAATTTGTCCTGAAGGGCTTTCACAAGTTCAGATAGTTCAAGTACTGTAAGATTGCTGATATCTTCAACTAGCTGAGCAACGCTCCTTTTTTCTTTTGTTGTCATTGCTAACCCCCTTTATTTATTTTATCTTTTATTGCTTCAATAGTATATAAAAGCTTTTGAGTAACACCACTTATGGTGTTAATAAAGTTGCCGATAACATTTAACGAGACAATGACTGAATGGAGCAAAATATTTTTTGATGGTATCCTTGCAAGTTCGGCAACACCACTTGCATCAAAGATATTTCCTTCAATGAAGGCTCCTTTAATTTTTAAACCTTCAATCTCCTTTAAGATTTTTGTCGGAATGAGTGGATCATCATAAGCGATAGCGATACCCATCGGACCAAAAAACATTTTTTTAACGGGCTCAATCTCATAACCCAAATTTCGCAATGCCATAATTCCGAGTGTGTTTTTTATCACAAGGTAGTTGCACCGGTTTTTTTTCAATTCTCTTCGCAATTTTTCGATCTGCTGGACGCTCAATCCTGTAAAATCTGTAAAGTAAAAGGCTTTGCCATCTTTCAAGATTTCGGTGCTTTTCCTGAGTGCTTCAATATTTTTTTGTGACGGCATCACTTCCTCCCATCAGTTGTGGAGATCTAAATTTGTGTTATTTTGATTTTAAAAATTCCTTCTCATTTAATTTGATTCCCGGACCGAAAGTAGAAGATATAGTGATAGATTTGATGAACTGACCTTTTACCGTTGGTGGTCTGGCATTGATTAAATCCTGGATGAATGTCTGAATATTTGCTTCCAGATGCTCAGGAGGGAATGTTACTTTGCCTACGAGCGCATGAACACAACCACCCTTATCGGATTTAAATTCAATCTTGCCTTTTTTCAATGCTTTAACCTGAGGACCAACTTCAAATGTAACGGTGCCTGTTTTTGGAGATGGCATCAAACCCTTGGGACCGAGTATCTTTCCTAATTTACCTACTTCAGGCATTGCATCTGGAGTGGCGATAACACTATCAAAATCAATCCAGCCTGATTTGATTTTTTCTATATACTCTTCAAAACCGACATAATCAGCACCTGCTTCTTTTGCCTCTTTTTCCTTTTCACCTTTAGTTAGAACGAGTATCTTCTTTGTTTTACCTGTGCCGTATGGTAGGTCACAAGTTCCGCGTACCATCTGGTCCTGCTTTTTTGTGTTAATATTCAGTTTTACCGCGATATCAACCGATTCCTGGCATTTAGCCGTTGCTGTCGCCTTAAGAATATCAATCGCCTCCTTTAAGGAGTACTTTTTGTTTTTATCAAATTTTGATAATGCTTCGGTATAACGTTTTGATCTTTTCATTCCTGCTCCACAATTATACCCATATTTTTCGCCGTTCCTTCAATGATTTTCATCGCTTTTTCAAGACTATCACAGTTGAGATCCTTCAATTTCCGTTGTGCTATTTCTTCTAATTGTTTTCGGGTAATTTTCCCTACTTTTTCGCGGTTTGGCTGTGGTGAACCTTTAGCTATGCCTGCGGCCTGTTTTAAGAGAACCGAAGCTGGTGGACTTTTCAAAACAAAAGAGAAGGAACGGTCATTGTAAATCGTAACGACTGCCGGAACGACAACCCCGGCCATGTTTTTCGTTTCAGCGTTAAATGTCTTGCAGAATTCCATTATGTTTACACCATATTGACCGAGGGCTGGTCCTACAGGTGGTGCTGGAGTAGCACTACCTCCCGGAATTTGTAATTTGACAACCGCTATAACTTTTTTTGCCATATAGATGCTCCTATCTCAGAAACTCTTCAACTGATGGAAACCAAGTTCGATCGGAGTCGGTCTGCCGAATATGACCACAATGACTTTTACCTTCTCCCTTTCTGGATAGATTTCTTCGACTGTACCTACAAAATCAGTAAAAGGACCATCAATAACCGTGACTCTTTCTCCCTTTGTGAATGGTATCTTCGTTACTACTTTCTGTTTTGATTCTTCCATCTGTGTAAGGAGGTTTTCCACCTCTTCCTTATCAAGGGGTGTAGGCTTGTGACGGGTACCGAGAAAGTGGGTGACTCCAGGGATAGAACTTACAAGTTTTAAAGCTTCATCCTTTGGCTCCATCTCAATCACAATATAACCAGGAAATAACCTTCTTTCTTCCACTACTTTTTTGCCTTTCCTTAACCTGATTAGGTTTTCTACCGGTATGAGAATTCGGCCAAAGAGATTTTCCATTCCTTTATCCTTTATTAATTTCTCAAGAATTTTTTTAACTTTTTGTTCGTGTCCCGTGAGAGTATGGACTACATACCAGTTCATATTCTGCCAATTTACCGTATGACAATTTCTAATAATATCGAAAAAACACGGTCAAGGACAAATACTATAAGGGCAACGAAGATAGATAAGATAATCACGATCACCGTAGAACTAACAAGTTCATTCCGCGTTGGCCAGGTAACCCTGCGCATCTCTAAATAGATATCCCTTATGTAATCAATAATCTTTTTTATCACTCTTCTCAAAGCCAGGCCTGGAGGGATTTGAACCCCCAACCCTCCGGTTTGGAGCCGGATGCTCTACCGTTAGAGCTACAGGCCTAAACATACTTAAATTGCCAGAATTTAAACATTTATAAATTTTATTTTTCAGTTTCCCAGATATTCCAGCCACAGAAATCTACTATAATAATTACTTTACTTCCTTATGAACTGTATGTTTCCGGCAGAATTTGCAATATTTTTTAATTTCGAGCCGTGCCTGTTTCTTCTTATTTTTCGTGGTTGTATAATTCCGATTGTTACAGTTCGTGCAGGCGAGACTGATGATAATTCTCATTCAGTCCTCTACTCTATTATCTGGGTTACGACGCCGGCACCAACAGTCTTACCACCTTCCCGAATCGCAAATCGCAAACCCTGCTCAATCGCCACCGGCGCAATCAACTCCACCTCTAAATTCGCATTATCACCAGGCATCACCATCTCCACACCCTCAGGCAACTTCACCACACCCGTAACATCAGTCGTCCGCATATAAAACTGCGGCCGATAACCAGTAAAGAACGGCGTATGACGACCACCCTCCTCTTTCTTCAATACATAAACCTCAGCCTTAAACCGACGATGCGGATTGATACTACCAGGCTTACTCACCACCATCCCACGATAAACCTCATCCTTACCCACACCACGCAATAAGATCCCAACATTATCACCCGCCTCCGCACTATCCAATGTCTTACGAAACATCTCTAACG
>JAOAFX010000071.1 GCA_026416055.1 Caldifarciminota bacterium | reverse complement strand
AGATGTGTATAAGAGACAGGCAGACTTGTGCGCAGGCTGGTTGATGCACGACAGGATAAAGGAATCTATCAGTTACAATGGTCAGGTGATGATGACCACGGTAGAAAATTACCGGCAGGCGTTTATTTTGTGCGGTTTGACACCGAGGAGACGAATACGGTACAGAAGGTAATAATGCTGAGATGAAAAAGATTAGGGGGGCAGGTGCGCCTGCCCCCTGCAGGCAAATGAATATTTATTTTTTGTGTATTAACTTTCATACTCATAGGGCAAGTAAGATTTATTCTTCCAGATGAATTTGAGTGTTGTACCTTATTTAAATCTTTTTGTAATTCTTACGAAACTGATACACCTTGTATTATTATTTTATAAAGGCAGGACTCTTATCGTCCGAGAATTTTTATATCTTCATAGAAAAGGTGGAATAAAAACAATCCTTTCCTGTCTTCAGTTATTCCGGACCGCCCTCAAAAATGAAAAGATTAATCAATTTGGAGGTAAAGCAGTCCTTTTTTTTCTCGTTCCGCCCATACCATCAGAAGGTTTTAAACGCCATTTAAGGCATTATTCAAATAAGTTTATTTTAAAAAATAATAAGAGTTTCTTTGGTCAGGCTTTTATCGCAGTAAATCGAAAATGCCCATTCAACTGCTGGTATTGTAGTTCTGGCAATACACTGGATAATGAATTAAGCCTAAAAGAACTGGACAAAATTATTACTATTTCTAAAGACTGGGGTGCGAGTACAATTGTTTTTACCGGTGGAGAACCCCTTTTAAGGGATGATATAGATACATTGATTTCAAAATACGCAAAAGATCTCTCGTTTGTCATTCTAACTTCTGGTTATGGGCTAACTTTAGAAAGGGCAAAGAAACTGAAAGATAATGGTCTGTTTTCTATTTCCATAAGTCTTGATCACTATGACCGAAGAATCAATGACCAGGCACGCGGCAAAGAGGGTGCATTTGATATTGCTCTTGATGCCATAAAAAATGCAAAAGGTGCAGGAATTTACACTGTTGTTCAAACTGTGGCAACGAGCGAATTGTTACAGAATGGGGTGATACAACGATTTATTAATTTTGTAAAAAGTTTAAATGTTGACGAATTATTCCTGCTTGAACCATTGTGCACCGGGAGATTGTTTGATAAAGAAAAGGATTTTTATTTAAACGATAGTGAAATAGAGACATTAAAATTATTACATGCCCAATCCGCAAAAGAAAAAAATGGCTTAAAGATAATCACATCACCATTTATTGAAGATACGAGCAAATTTGGCTGTGGTGCAGGAACCCAGCATATATACGTTGATACAAGCGGCGAACTCTGGCCCTGTAATTTTCTGCCTGTATCACTGGGTAATATTCTTAAAGAATCAGAAACTGTAAAACAAAGGTTAAAAAAATATTTCAGCTGCCCTTCTGCATTTTGTATACTGAAGAAGTATCATAAAGAATTTTTGAAATGTTATAATAATGGACTGCCTATAAAATTTGAAATGGCTGAGAAAATACTAAAAAAGGTAGCCACTGGGAAAGAAACCTTTTCCTATCATTGAAATGAGGGGTTATGATAGGCAGTGTATTTACATTGATATTTTTTCTCCTCCCCCCAATCCCGGGTTAATTAACCTCGGAACTTGTAGAAATATCAAATAATACATCGCCCGATAAAAAAATCTTCGTCATCGTCCATATGAATACTGAGTATCCTTATGGAGCGATTGAAAACTTGAATCCTCAGGAGAAATGCAGTGTTTTTAAGAAGATCGCAGAAAATTTCCAGAAGGGCGTTATCAATTATCTCAAAAGTCTACCTTCTGAAAAGGCTGAGGTGATTAAGCAGTTCTGGATTTCAGTGGTTTTCATCTTGAAGCGGCAAAGGATGTGATATATGAATTAACAAAACGCGATGATATATGGTTCATATGCGAGAATAAAATAGTCTGTCTGGATGAAAAAAATTGGTGACGAATATGAACTACGCATCCCGGAATGGAATATTACAAAAGTAATGGCAGAATCATGCTGGGATATTGGTTATAATGGAAATTGTATAATCATTGGGCATCTCAGCAGTGGTTGTGCTGTTTCCCATCCAGCATTAACCGGCAAATGGCTCTTACCTTACTGGGTTGATCCGGTCTACGGTGGTTCGCAACCGTATGATGATCTAGGTCCTGGAACTCACGCTATTGGTGTTATCTGTGGAGGAGATGGATTCGGTCCTTTTGTTGATGATATAGGTATTGCCTGTGGGAGTAGATTTATTCCAGCTAAATGCACCAATAATCAAGGTGCGGCACAGTATTACTGGATTGACTCATGTATGCAATACCTTGCAAATCTGAAACAGAGCGGAGTTGATATTCGTGTAATCAGTAATTGCTGGAGTGCCGCTAAGGGCTCTGACCTGCACTGGTGGAACCTCATTCTCAACTGGAAAAATCTTGGAGTGTTGCCAGTTTATCCTGTTGGTGGCGGCGGTCCATCAGCAGGAACAGTTGGTTCTCATGCAAGTTATCCGACAGTAATTGGTGTTGGGCCACTGATTTCAGGTGATAATATTGCCAATTTCTCCTCGCGCGGTCCTGCCCCTAATATCAATCCTATAAATGACCCATCTTACTGGTATTATCCTTCGTGGAATTTACTAAAGCCTGATATTTCTGCACCAGGTGTGAGTATTCGCTCGTCGGTACCAAATGGTGGCTATGCCACATACTCCAGTACTGCTCGAGCAACGCCTCATATATCAGGAGCAGTGGCAATCTTGTTGCAAAAGAATCCCAATCTCACGGTAATTGAGCTATATGATTTATTAAGAAATAACTGTGATCAGCCTGGACAGGTTCGCTGTATCCTAATAATAACTATGGTTGGGGAAGATTGAATATCTGGAGGGTATTGCAGGCAACCGTAGGTATTATAGAAAAAAATGAAAAGTGGTACTGTGTCAGAAGTCAATGTATTACCAAATCCATTTTGTAATCACTGCGTGATCAAATTTCAATCCGCAACACAGCATGGCGGACCACTTGCTACTCTCAAGATTTACGATGTTTCAGGTCTTGTGGTTAAATCATTCAATCTTGAATCATGTATCATGGATCGTGTATCGAATGTTATCTGGATGGAACTGATGATTCAGATCGTAAGTTGCTTTCTGGTGTTTATTTTGTGCGGCTTGAGGCAGGTAATTATACAAGAATAGAAAAGGCGGTATTGCTTAAATAGCCTTTGAGTGTCTGAGGAACGGAATTTTAGAAAGACAGTATATATTAACCTTATCCTGAACCCTGTTTCAAAGTTGCTAATGAGTTGCGGCATAAATTTTTATAATGATCAAAAATCAGAAATTTGAAGAATTCTATTAAGCCAATTGGCGTAATGGCTAATCTTCTGTTTGACAAACCCCAAATGATTTTATCATTCTAACATGTTAGAATGTTAAAACAGCAAATATTTTATGGACCGAAGTTCTTATTTTCGGTTAATCTATGCTGGAATGTATTATCTTACTAATGCCGGTGAATCCTGCTATTACAATTTTCCTTAGAGCACCTTTTACAAGAAGAGAAAAAATGTGGATTAGTTTGATAAACAAAACCATAAAACAAAACGGGCGACGAGTGGTATAACGATGGTTAGATTTTCAATATTGCAATGTACAAAATTATAGATATAATTTTAAAAATTGAGAAGACAAAGGAGGCGATTTGCCAGATAGAACAAGGATTCTATCAATCAGTTATTATGTGCCTGATAATGTTGTGAAAACGATTGATATAGAAAAAAAATTACAATTCAAGGAACGATTCGGGTTGCCTTATGGCATTTTGACAAAGATGACCGGCTGCAGGGAACATCGTGAGGCAAGGGGTAAACTTGATGCCTCAGACCTCGCCGTCTTTGCAGCAAAGAAGGCAATTGAGCAGGCAAATATTCCACCAGATTCAATAGATTTGTTATTATTCTGCGCATGCGACCATGATATTGACGAGCCCGCAACTGTGAATGTCGTTGCCGAAAAATTAGGGTTGAAGAAAGTCTCAGCGTTTGATGTCAAGAATGCATGTAATTCTTTTTTAAATGGTCTTGATATCGCTGATGCCATGATAAAAAGTGGTAAGGCAAATACGGTTCTTGTCACTACAGGTGAGGTTATAACAAATTGGGTGTGCTATAACATAAGGACAAGGGATGAACTAAAATACAAGGCAGCAGGACTGACACTTGGTGATGGCGGAGCTGCAGCAATTGTGGTGTCTGGTAATGCAGAACGCGTTATCCTTGCAAGCCATTTTGAAACCTATGGCGAATACTGGAAAGTTGCCACGGTTATGGCAGGCGGGACAATGTATCCCAGATGTCCTCAAGATTCGGATTTGGATGTGACCTATTTTTTATCAGACAGTGAAAAGATTCTTGAACTTGCCCTTGAGAAGATACCACCGGTTATGGAAAAAGTAATGGCAAAAGTTGGATGGAGACCTGAGGATGTTGATTTAGTATTGGGTCATCAGGTAACGATAAAGATAATGCGCGATATTTTGAATCGTGTAAATATTCCATTTGAGAAGACCGTAGTAACGGTTGACCGCTATGGCAATACTGGAGCAGCAAGCATTCCAATCGCCTTGTGTACTGCCTTAGAACAGGGAAGATTGAAATCCGGGATGAAGGTTTTGCTCGTTGGTGGTGCAAGTGGCTTTTCTGCAGGTGTTATGGCGCTTATCTGGTGATATTATTTTGAACCCAGACGATAACTCCTGATTGTTGCCTGGCGTAGAAATAGATGGAAGGAAATTGCCCATAAACTCGTTATTAAATTCTTTGTGGAAAATAATGTTTTCAAAAATCTTTTGATTACACCCTTCCAGTTATAAATTCTTTTTACAACATACTGGCGCTCATTTTCAAGTTCTTTCGCAGTCATGCTCAAAGGACGGTATGTAACTTCCGCAAATGTATAATGTTCCCAGTCTTCTGGATATCGTGTATAGATTATTCTCCCTTGTTTATGTATTTCTTCAAAGAGTTTTGTACCCGGTAAAGGTGTGAGATAGGTTATCTGAATCGCATTGGCATTACTTTTTAATATATAATCTGTCCTTTCTTTGATTGTCCTTATTGTATCCGTGTCCATACCAAACATGAATGCCCCGATGACTCCGATGCCATATTCATTTATACGTCGAAATATCTTTTCAATCTCCCTGATTCCTTTCTTAAGGTTCAATCTTTTGTTTATTGCCTCAAGGCCCGGAACATCTGTTGCTTCAACACCAATGAAGAGAAGTTTGCAACCACTTTTTTTAGCAAGATCGAGCAACTCTTCATCTTCACCAAAAGTGATTGTGGTCTGACACCACCAGTCTTTTTTTATTCCCTTTTCAATTATGCCTCTGCATAAATCTTTCAACCTTTCCCTTGATGCTTTTGTGTATCCAGCGATATTATCATCCACAAAAAAAATTTTCTTCTGCGGGATATTCATCAATTCGTTCAAAACATCTTCAACAGGTCTGAATCTCTGATTCTTACCATAGAATGCACTCACTGAACAGAATTTACAATCCATAGGACAGCCCCTGCTTGTTTCAATTGACCCGAAGACATATTTGTCTGAAAAAATTGTACGCATGGGTAAAGGTAGTTTATTCAAGTCTGCAGGTGTGCCCTTATAAATTTTTTTTAGATTACTATTTTCAAAATCTTTGATCAGTTCCTGCCATATATTTTCTGCTTCACCGAGTACCAGACAATCAGCAAACTGGAGTGCCACATCAGGGCACATTGTGATATGGAATCCGCCCATTACAACCGGGATTTTTTTCTTACGATAAACACCCGCGATTTCATAGGCGCGCGGTGCAGTTGCAGTAAAAGCAGTTATCCCAACAAGGTCGGCTTCTCTATAATAAAACGGTTCAAAATTTTCATCAATCAATATTATTTCCCAGTTATCAGGAGTTAGTGAAGCGATGATACCCAATCCAAGGGGTTGAAATCTCGTTGCCCTGTTTGCTGTAAGACCAACACGATTTCTGGCAAATCCTTGATTTATTGGATTAACCAGAAGCAATCGCCTTTTCACTGGTGAATTATAGTTAAACGAATGCTTGAGTCAAGTAAGCAATCTTTACTTTCCTCAATGGTGTTGTCGTCCTAATTATTTTTACAATTTTAAAGAAAAATCCTTGGTCTTCAGAATAAATAACACTTATTAAGCCACCAATCCATCCAGCAATCTCTTCGCCTCTTCTGAATCTGGAATAATCTTTAAAACTTTTTTTAAAATTTTTCGGGCATCCGCAAGATTTTTATGTTCAATACAACTTTTTGCAAAATTTATTGCTTCAGTTTCAAATTGGCTTAAAATCTTAAACCGCATATCCACTGACCAGTTGTCAAAATTCTTTTTAAATGGCTCACCGCGGAATAGTTTAAATGCCCTTAAAAATTCTTTTCGGGCAAATTCCCATTCCCCTGCCCGTTCCAGCGCCTTTGCCCGTGCAAGGGTCTGCTCAAATTCTTGATAATCGGTGGTGAAGTAAAGATTATGATTCATTAAAAATGATTCACCACCTTCTCTTTTTACTTCTAAATAATGGGCAGGTATCTTGAGTGCTTTCTTTATCCGTACCAGACTGTGGGAAAAGAGCCTTGGGGAATCGGATTTATTTTGCCAGAAATTTCTATAAAGTTCGTTCAAATTCAAAGATTTTTCTGGCTCGTAGATTCTGGAAGTAATGAATAAAAATATTGCTGTATCCTTTGGTGAAAGATGAATCTTAAGATATTTTTGATTGCGAAAAACTATTATCCTACCTAATAGATTGATATGATAGACAATGGCTTCAGTATTGAATACGGGCAAGCGGAGAATTGCCCTGGGTAGATAAGTCGGTTTATTTTTTTCGATCCTTTTCAAAACAATTTCGGGATAGAAAAATAGATAACGATAAAAATAAAACAGCAGTCCCTTCTTGAGTGCAAATTGATATGCTACTGTGTATCCTCGTTTCTTCAGTAACCAGGCAAGTTTATTAGATGGCAATTTAAGGACTTCTTTATCCGTCTGAATTTTATGTAGTAAAATATCAACTGTTAATAATTGCCGATAATTCTTTTTCTTTTTTAGAAAAACCTTAAGTTTATTCAATAACTCATTCACCATGGTTGAATTCCCCAGGCAGGCATAGGCACTTGCCATTGCAACATAACTATTGAATATATCAAGAATTAATCCGGCTCCGGTTGATAAGTTTAATGCCTCTTTTGCTAAATTCAAAGCCTCGTATAGATTCCCCTCAATTAACGCGAAATGGGATTGGTAACGAAAAAGTTGAGCATTCTTTGCCCAGTCAACGATTTCTGCTTTTTCCAATAATTTCTGGGCGCTATTTTTATCACAGCGCAAAAGATGAATAAAAATCGCCAATAGAGTATCTATCATCTTTTTTGTATTAGCATCAACGCCTTCGGCAGCTTTGTTGAGCAACTTCTCGGCAGTTTTATAATCCTCCAGATTAATGAACTGGACTGCAAGATTGTAGAGAAAATAATGAAAATGATGGCTATGTTTGAAAATTAAACGATAACAATAACGAGCAATTTTTTTCGCCGAACTGAACTTCAATTCCTGAATTAAATAACCACACTTTAGTAAAAGCAACGAAAAATACACCGGAAAAATATCTTTTGCATATCTTTTTTTAGAAGGAAGCAAAGATAACACCTTTTCTGTCCAAAATTTCCGCTCTCTAAAACCACCATACCAGGATAATGCCGAAGTCAATGCAACACCAGCCCTTAAGGCTGAATAATACTGTTTATTTTTTTCAAATTGCCGATAGATTTCTTTCACTTTTTTAATATATTCAGGCAGGGGTATCCGGCCAAATTGCATTATCAATTTTTCAAGTCTACGCCTTGGATTTAATAATTCATCGGGAATTTTGAGCACCAACTCATTCTTCGGTAACCAGGTGATTGAATTTAAAACCTGTGCACACTCTTTTAACATCTTTTTATTGAAAAGATATTCAGCCTGTTTTAATTTTATTTTTGTTTCTCTTGATAGGGGAATGAAATCGGTAAAATCGTTAGAAATAGTGTTTTTATCAAATCCGCAATAACCATTTCTCTTCCAGATATTCCAGAGACCTGTAAAACTGATTTTTATTTTTTTCTTTGCCAGTATGCTATATGCCTGGTTGATTGTAAGATATGGATATCTTTCCTTTAGATTTATTATCAAACTCTCTTTTTTAGGAGATAACTGTTTATAATGTCTGTGGAGAGAATATCCCCTTTGTTCTGAATTTCTGTATTCTTTTATCCACTTAAAGACAGTTTGATAATGTAGATTGAATTTTTTAGCTGTCTCTCTGACCGATGATTTATGTTGAAAATATTCTTCTATCACCGGATAAAATAATCCTCGCTTGTTATGCATAATTGAAAAAATATAACCAAAAATTGATAAAATGTCAAGCGATATACAATAATCCGCAAAAATGTCCGTATTTACGATATTCTAACCGATACCATAATACGAAAAATAAACACAAATTCCTTTATAATTAATCCAAAGGGGGTATTATGAACTATAAACATTATTTACTTATGCTTACCTTTATTGTTAAGATTGGAGAATCCCAGGCATTCAACCATCCCTGGAGCTGGTTGAATCCGCTTCCATCGGACAATGGCTTTAGCGAGTGCTATGCAATTGATAGCAATACAGTCTTTATTATTGATTATGATTATGCACTAATATATAAAACAACTGATGGTGGTTTAACATGGAATACAAAGTGGGTGCCATATCCGGATAGTATTTCTAGCTATTATCGGTTTTACGGTATTGATTTTCCTACACCGAATGTTGGTTACATAGCTGGCGTAAGTAGTAGAGCAATTATTCTGAAAACGACCGACCAGGGAGAGACCTGGAATTATAAATATATGGGTCCCCAACAGGGTCTCTTTGATATTGATTTCCCCCAGGGTAATAGTGTAGTAGGATATGCGGTCGGAACGCAATCATTTATCTTAAAAACTACGGATGGCGGTGAAACCTGGAATCAACAATCAAATCCAGGTGCTAATTATCAAGTTCTGAGGGCAGTTCATTTTCCTGTGAATGCTGATACAGGATATGCAGTTGGAGGCCTTAACACCTATGATACTCTACATCCATTGATACTTAAGACGACTAATGGGGGACAGAACTGGATAGTGCAGACAAGTCCAGTTCCGGGTGGTTATCATGGCGTATATTTCTGTAATAATAATGTGGGCTATGCTTGTGGTAGTGTAGAGGGATATTATGGTATGAATCCTAAAGGTGTCATAATCAAAACAACCAACGGTGGTAATAACTGGCAGTTAATCTATTATACTCCTGGCGAATATGTAAAAGGTATTTATTTTCTGACTCCTACCTTAGGATATGTGTTTATCGTAAAAGGAGGAGGAGGCACATATTCTTCATTGATAAGAAAAACCACCAATGGCGGGGCTACATGGGATTCTATTATTCCGCCGCAGCGGTGTGCGGTCCATTATAAATTTTCTTTTAGTTTTGCCAATCAACAAATTGGATACGGTGTGGGAACAGAATATGACATTAACTTTGGACGGGGACGGATTTTCAAAACAACGAACGGTGGAACAACCTGGTTTTCTTTAAAAAAAGGTCCTGATGTTAGTTTCTGGGCTGTAGATTTTCCAGAAAATGACCAGGTTGGATATGTGGTTGGCGATTCAGGATATATCCTTAAGACAACAAATGGTGGTCTAAATTGGATCCAGCAATTCACCGGGACTGGACAAGCGTTTAGGGATGTTGACTTCATTAATAATCAGATAGGTTTTGCTGTAGGTAATAATGGAACATTTTTCAAGACTACTAATGGTGGTAATACATGGGTTCCCAAAAATTCAAATACTACAGCCACATTATATGCAGTAAAATTTGTGAATTCGCAGATTGGTTATATAGGCGGACTTGGAAGTGCGGGTGGAGTGATAATGAAGACTACTGATGGTGGAGATAACTGGATGAGTCAAACTATACCCAATAACAATACAGAACGGGCAATCCAGGATTTATTATTCTTTAATGTAGATACTGGTTATGCGGTTGCTGGTGCTACGCCTTCTTATGGTGGAGCTGTGGGAATTGTATACAAGACGACTAATGGAGGTCAGACCTGGGTTGAAAATTATGCACCCTCTTCAGCAAATTTCTATGTAATTGATTTCCCGGTAAACAGTCAGGTTGGCTATGTA
>JAOAFX010000070.1 GCA_026416055.1 Caldifarciminota bacterium | reverse complement strand
GTATGATATCACAGGATGGTCAAATGGTGTTGGTGCATTTGATTTAATGGGAACTGGTGGCTGGGTAGGGATGCCGGATGCTGGTGTTCCTGAAGGTTCAATTCCGGCAAATCTCGGTGCCTGGACAAGATATTTTTTTGGACATTATACAAATGACCCGATCTGGGTAGAACCGGTTGTAGTAACACATCCAGAGAGTCTTTTAACCCTGCGTGCTTCAGCAGTCGATACTACACAGTCCGGAATTGCTAATCAGACGATGATAAAAATTCCCATTTCTCCAACTGAATTCTTTCTGATTGAAAACCGACAGCAGGATATTAAGCAAAAAGATACAATCATAATTGATGTTGAAGACGGCATGCCGGTCTATGTGGACCACGGAGAATTTGACTTCTTTTTACCCGGTAGTGGGATTTTAATCTGGCATGTTGATGATAATGTCATATATGCAAATTATAGTAGTAATACGATTCAGATTAACCCGAGGCATAAAGGTATTGATGTTGAAGAGGCTGATGGAATACAGCATTTTGATACATTTGTAACCTATGATACGCTCGAATATTATGGTTCGAAATACGATTTATTCTTTGTCGATGATTCAAATAAGTCAAATCGCCGATTCAGTCCGTTTTCCAACCCCAATTCAGATAGTTATTTTGGAAAGTCACTTTTAAATATTGAGATATTAACAGAACTTGATACATTGATGAATATATCAGTAAACTTTGACATCTTTCAAAGAGGATTTCCAGTATCCCTGCCAGTTAGAAAAACCATCCATTCTCTGAATTATGGAGACCTTGATGGGAACGGAGATATCGAGATAATTGCAACTACAAGATATGGAGATATTTATGTTTATAATCATGATGGTACTTTTTACAGATCGACAGTCGTTGATACAATCACGACTTTTACCGGAATCGGTGATATAAATAGTGATGGTGCAGAAGATATTGTATTCGGTTCAGGATTTTATTTGCGAGTACTGGATGGTCTTACACTTATGCCTTTAATAAATTTCCCGTTTAAAACTGATGGTATAATACTCGGTGCACCTTTACTGTTTGATATAGATGGTGATAATAAGCTTGAGATCATATTCGGTTCCGAGGATAGAAAATTATATTGCCTGAATAGTGATGGCACAAATATTTTTGGTTTTCCGATTTATCTCAATGCCTGGATATATTCTACACCCTGTGTCTTTGATGAAGTGAGTAGAGTGATCGGCGTTCTGGGTGCAGATGGTAGATTCTGGCTTATAAGTAAAGAAGGGATAATAAAGGAATTCAGGGAATCCCAGCATAATATGCTCACCTATGCATCACCGGTCGTAGGTGATTTAGACCGCGACGGCAAGCAAGAGGTAGCGATTGTCAATGGCTATGGAACTTTTTATATCTATGGTGAAGATACCCTTGAACAAAAATTTGAGACCTGGATTGATACTGTTTTTTATTATACACCCGCACTTGCGGATATTGACAGAGATGGTTATCTTGAAATTATTTCACCGAACAGCAGTAAAACTCTTTATGTCTTTAACAGGAATGGAACGGTTGAAAATGATTTTCCTCTAAACGCTGATGTAAATATTTTATATCCACTTCTGATTGCCAATCTTGATACCATTAGCCGTGAAGAAATTATCCTTTCCTTTGGACCAAAAGATACTCTAAGCACGGGGCAATTAAAAATTATTTACAATCGTAATCATGAGTTTGAATTATCTCCATTGTTTGGTGATGGTGGATTTTCATCGCCAGGATTCGTCAAGGATATTGATGGGGATGGTGACATAGAGCTTGCCTGCGGAAGTGATTCAGGAAAGATTTATATCTGGGATTTTCCAGGAAGGAGCGTTTCCTGGAGTGGTTACATGAATTCAAACAAGAACTGGGGGTTGTATAAAGGAGAATATATTACACCACGAGGTTCATCAGACCTGATCGGTTCATTCTATATCTATCCTTCACCGGTAAAAAACAGAGGGACAGTCCGTTTTTATCTCTATCAGAATGCGGAAGTAAAGGTCGATATTCTTGATATTACCGGACACAGAATTGGCGGAATGAAATTATATGAAATAACACCGAATGAATATAATGAGTGTTATTTTGATTTTAAAAATCAATCAAATGGCGTATATCTTCTTAGAATCGAAGCAAAGAATAACAATAAAAAAGAAGTGAAATTTAAGAAATTTGCAGTTCTGAAATAACAAGGAGGAATGGTGTTTTTTAGTTTAACACTGATAATACTTCAAGGAATGAATCCAGTTCTTGCATCAGCGATAGTGCCGGGCTGGGGAGAGTGGATTTTAAAGAAAAAAAACGAGGCAAGGACATTCTTTATCATTGAAGGTACATTGTGGATTTCATATTATTCATTCAATTACTTTGGACATAAATTGGAAAAATCATCGAGGATTTTTGCCTTTGAACATGCAGGGGCAAATCCCTTGCGCAGTGATATGGAATACTTTGATAATCTCGAAGATTATAACTCTTCAGATGAATATAATCTACTGGTTGAAAGGGATGCGAGCTGGTATTATCCCGATGATCCAGTGAAGCAACAGGAGTACATTAAAGAAAACGGTTATTTTGGTGAAGATGCCTGGGAATGGGATACACTGGCGAATAGAAATTTTTACTGGCAGAGGCGAAAATCAGCACGGGAAAATCTCCGCCGTGCGTCTTTTATGACCGGATTTATGATTATAAATCGTATCGTCTCTGTTATAAATGTTGCGGTATTTAAAGAAGAAAAAGGATTCGGTCTGGAAACCGGACCAGGGAAGTTAGGTATACATTATAAATTTTAAGTCTCCATTCAGGATTTTTTGTATCGAGAAGAAACTTCTTTAATTATTGAGAACTCAAATGTTGACTTTACCGAAATTTTTTATATAATCGTATTCCAAGGAGGTTTTGATGATTGAACGGATTAAAGGAATCCTCTTCAGTCCAAGGACTGAATGGGAAAAGATAAAGGCAGAGCCGACCACTATTGCGCAGGTTCTTACCGGTTATGCAATGCCACTTGCACTCATCCCTGCTATATTTGGATTATTAGGCTATGTACTCATTGGAGTGAGTTTTGGCATGTTTGGATTCGTCAGGTATCCGTTTGTATCGGCAATAGTCTGGGCAATAGTCTGGTTTATCCTAACCCTTATTGGACTCTACATTGAAGGGATTGTGATAAATGCACTTGCACCAACTTTTGATTCTGTACCCAATCCTACGAATGCATTTAAGCTTGCTGTCTACTCCATGACTCCGTATTTTGTTGCAGGTGTTCTTTATATCTTTCCACTCCTCGGGGTACTCGTCCTTCTTATTTCCCTTTACGGACTGTACCTCATGTATTTAGGCATGCCGGTGATGATGTTAACACCCAGGGAAAAAGTAATAGGATATATGATCGTTTCGATTATTGTGATGTTTGTGATAAATATCATAATCAGTGCTATTGCGGGTGGAATCCTTGCTGCGACCTATCGTCCAATATGGAGGTTTTAAAAACTAATCCTTTACTATCTTAGTCCCGAAATCACCAAAAAAGGCTTTTTTCGCATTTATCAGTGAAGTTATAATTACTTCACTTCCTCCCGATTCTAAAAATTTAATTGCTGCTTCAATCTTGGGACCCATGCTTCCTTCAGGAAAGTGCCCTTCACTTAGGTACCTTTTTGCTTCGCTTAAAGTAATTTTTTCCAGAGGTCTCTGGTCAGGTTTTTTATAATTTAGATAGACATAATCAACTCCGGTCAGGATAGCGAGAATCTGTGCATTTATATCTATCGCAAGTACTGCAGAAGCGAGGTCTTTGTCAATAACACCATCAATCCCTTCATAGGTTTTATCAATCTCAACATATACCGGAATACCACCACCACCCGCTGCAATAACAATAACACCCTGTTCCACGAGTTGTTTTATTATCCGTGAGTTAACGATCTTTATCGGTTTTGGTGAAGGAACGACTCGCCTATAACCCCTTCCCGGGTCTTCTTTTATTACCCAGCCAAATAATTCAGCAAGTTTTTTTGCCTGTTTTTCTGTATAAAAAGGTCCAACAAATTTTGTAGGATTTATGATTGAGGGGTCATTGGCATCAACAATCACCTGAGTGACGATCGTTACAACATCTCTTTCAATACCGAGTTTTCTTAATTTATTCTGTAGGCTCTGTTCAATCATATAACCCATACCACCCTCGGTATCTGCAACAATCACACCAAGGGGGAGTGCAGGAATCTCCTGGGCAGTTCTTTCAACCCTCAAGAGTGCATTACCGACCTGGGGACCATTACCATGGGTAATGGCAAGATGATAACCCTGTTTTATCAGTTCAACCACAACTTCCAGGCTCTTTCTGGTGTTGGCGAATTGAACATGGATATCATCCCGGCCAGTGCTGGATATAGCATTTCCACCAAGGGCTATAACAGCTTTCTTCATTTTTTATTATATTCATCTTCCATTTTTCGTCAAGCCTCTTTAAATCCTCTCTTTACAAAAATTGAATTATGTATATAATATTTCAATGTCCCGGGCAATCGTTTTAATTCTTGATGGAGTGGGTGTTGGTGAATTACCCGATGCGAGTAAATATAATGACCAGGGTAGTAATACAGTGGGAAATCTTTCCAGGGCCATCGGTGGATTACGGCTCCCTTTTCTAGAAAATCTTGGAATGGGAAATATAATTGAAATTGAAGGCGTTAAAAAGGTTGATAGGCCTCTGGCAAGTTTTGGTAAAATGGCAGAG
The DNA here is from genome assembly GCA_026416055.1 of Caldifarciminota bacterium. Lineage (GTDB taxonomy): Bacteria > Hydrothermota > Tepidihabitantia > SM23-42 > JAOAFX01 > JAOAFX01. The sequence goes on along the minus strand of JAOAFX010000070.1, from coordinate 5,728 downwards.
ATGTCTCCAGGAAAGGATTCAACGACCGGACACTGGGAATTGATGGGTGTGATACTTGACAAACCATTTCCAACTTATCCTGAAGGATTTCCTGATGAAATAATAAAAGAATTCGAAAAAAGAATTGGGTATAAAACACTGGGCAATTATCCTGCCTCAGGGACTGAAATTATAAAAGAATTAGGAGAAGAACATATTAACAAAAAAATGCCGATAGTGTATACATCCGCAGACAGTGTTTTCCAGATTGCCTGCCATATCAATGTATTCAGTCTCGAAGAATTGTATCATTTTTGCGAAATTGCCCGTGCATTATTACAGGGTGAACACGGTGTGGCAAGGGTAATTGCAAGGCCTTTTGCCGGAGAACCGCCGAATTTTTATCGCACAAAGGATCGCAAAGACTTTTCTTTAAAACCACCGGAGCCAACCCTTCTTGACCGGGCAAAAGAAAATGGTTTTGATGTTATTGCAATTGGAAAGGTAGACGATATCTTTGGTCAACAGGGGTATACAAAATCTTTTCATTCGGTGAATAATCAGGAGTGCGTTAATTTTGTTTTGAACTCTTTAAACGAAGTTGATTGTGGTTTGATTGTTGCCAACTTTGTCCAGTTTGATATGGACTGGGGACATCGCAATGATATAAAGAATTTCGCACTTGGACTTGAACAGATGGATTCCAGTATTGAGAAGATTACAAAAACACTTGAAAATGAAGACTTGTTATTCATCACTGCAGACCATGGTAATGACCCTACCACTCCTTCTACTGACCATTCGAGGGAATATGTGCCGATACTCGCTTATCAAAAAGGAAGGGATGGAAAAAATATCGGGACAAGGAAAACTTTTTCCGACCTTGCCATGACGATTGCAAGGTATCTAAATATAAATGGTGTGAAAAACGGTGAAGATTTTCTGGATATCATAATGCAATAAAGTGACGATGAAGATTTCAAAAATGCTCATTAAAAGGTTAAAAGAAACACTGAAATTTGCCTATGCTCCCTATTCTAAGATTCAAGTTGGCGCCTTACTTTATTGTAAGGGTGGAAAGATTTATACCGGTAACAATATTGAAAATAGTTCTTATTCATTGACCATCTGCGCTGAGCGGGTTGCACTCTACAAGGCCATTTCAGAAGGAGCAAAAGATTTTCTTTTATTGCTTTTGTATTCCCCACAATATGAATTCATCGTCCCCTGCGGTGCCTGTCTCCAGGTACTGAGTGAATTTGCCCCTGAGATTTTGATTGCCACTATGAATAATAACGAAGAATTCAAATTCTTCCCGCTGTCCGTTCTATTAAAAAAGCCTTTTAAAATCAGGAGTTAATATGTATTACATTGGTATTCTTATCCGGGATTTAAAAAAGAAACCTTTCTGTAAACTTGTGGAAAACCTGAAAAAATTTGGTTCAAAACTTGAGCATGCCGAGAAACATCTTGTCGTGGTATCTAATGATGACATAAATATAATAAACTGCCTGTTCAAATTGAGAGAACTCTATCCTGAAATCCGTTTTGGTGTTTCCCAGTATATCGGTATCGCAAAAGGATTGTCTCGTATTGCCAACATTGGTGAGATACTGATCTCAGCTGATGTCGAACCAGCGGTCATAGAAAACTTTGATCTTACGTCACTGGGGATGCTGACGATTGAAGGTATGAAGTCGGAAATTCTGGTCTGCAGGATAGATGGTCTTAAAGGTGTTGAGACATTCCCAAGGCAGAGAAAATTTCCAATGATTTTACCACGTACACTTATGCTTGATGCCTTTCGTAATTTTCTTAGTGTTACGAAATCAGCTTTAATATTTGCACCAGAGGGTACAGGTAAAACGACGTTTCTTGATCTGTTGATTGAGGAGTGGAAAGATGAGAGGGAAATTTTGCGGGCAATCGCACCCGCTTATCTTTCTAACATCACACTAAAAACGGTTAGTGATATAGTAGCACAATTGTTTAAAATTCAGGGAAATTTTAATCTGGAAGAAAAACAAAAACTAATTACTGAAAGATTAAAAGCAATTGGTATAAGGGATATTGGTACAAGTTATCTAGCCATCCTTGATTTTCTAAATCTTGGTGAAGAAGATACGATATTGAGAAAGATGGAACCGAGGGCACGGATAGATCTGATCATCAATACAATCTGTGATGTGATTACCCATGTTTCTCATTTGAAAACGGTTGTTATAATCATTGAAGATATTGAGAATCTTGATCCTTCCTCGGTCAATTTTATTCAGAATATTATTTCAAAACTAGCCGACGAAGATGTGATTTTCGTTTTTGCTTCTAATCGAGCTCAGGTAAATGTAAAAGGTGTCAAAGAATTTGAACTCCAGGAAATTGACCGCTCCCAGATTGAAGAATATTTGTATAGTCAAACTGGTGAGAAAATCAATATCCCGGCAACCACAATTTTTAATGTCAGCCAGTATCTTGAACTGTTTTTTGAAGAGCAGGCTGATTATTTCTATACACTGTACAATGGTGAAAATCCATTTGTGAATTTCAGTTTGCCCTTCAGTGATAATAAAACGATTATCAAACGCCGCCTTGAATTGCTTGATGAAAATAAGGAATTGCTCTATTCCCTGGCAGTTCTCGGTTATGAGATAGACCCACAGGATTTTCCTATCTCCGAGAATATTCAGGAACAGCTTGATCACTTCATTGAGCATAATTATTTAAGAAAGGTAAATGATAAATATATTTTCACATCACCTATTCTTCACCAGTTTATTTATGAACTGGTACCGGATAAACATACCCGGCATTCACGACTTGCTGACTATTACCGTCGGCGTGAAGGCTATGAAGAATATGCGCTGTTTCACTATTTGAAGGCAGAAAACTATAAACGGGCAATGGAGTATCTTCTAAAATCTACTAAAGTTGCGATGAAAAAAGGTGGATATGAATCGGCGGTGAGTTACTACCTGCAGGCATTAGAATTATGCCGAAGGGAAAAGGATGTTGCTGACCTTGAAACCCTGATTGCAATCAATGAGGGTCTGGCTGATGTCTATCGTTCGTTAGGTGATGAAGAGCAGGCGATGAAATATTACAAAGTGGTCCTTGATAGTTACAAAGAGATCCTGAAGGAATAATTGCTGGTTTAAAATGAAAATGCCAGTTTAAAAAATTAGCGATAGACGTAGATGCTTTTGCTTTTATTAATTACCGTAAATAACGACTTAATCCACATAGATAGTTTAAATATCGTCAATTACTCTGCAAAAAAAATTATTTACAACCTTGACAGTTCAATTGTTATATTAAATGATTCAGCTTACGTATCCTATCGAGACATTCAGTTATTTTCTGATAGTGCATATTATTACATCGATAAAAAAACCCTTGAGGCGTTCGGTCTATGCCATCTAAAGCAAATAAACGATTCCATAAAGGGCACGCATCTTAAATACAACCTTGATACAAAAAAGGCAGTGATGGATACTGGTAGAACACAGATTCAAAAGGGATTTATTGAAGGGAAAAGAATTTACTTGGTAGGGGAGAAGGTAGTCAATGCCTATGATGGGAAATACACAACCTGTGGTGAGTCGCCACCCCATTACTATTTTTATGCACCGAGAATGAAAGTATTCTTAGGTGATATGGTCATTGCCCGTCCCATTTATCTCTACATATATGATATGCCAGTTATCGCAGCACCATTCTGGTTTGTTCCGATTTCATCAAAGAGAAAATCTGGTTTATTGCCATTTAAGGCAGGAAATTCGCGTGCCTATGGAAAATTTATAAGGGGCTTTGCCTATTATTATGTTATTTCTGATTATGCAGATGTAACCCTTCAGATAGATGCTATGGAAAAGAAAGGATTGATGCCCCATCTTGAGGGTGTATGGGACTACAGTCCTTATTCATCAGGTAGTTTTCATATAAATTATATAAAAGAGATTGACACGAAATTAACGAGATACGAAATTAAAGCGAGGAATAGTTCTCCATATTTTATTCTTGGTTCCAATTTCAATTGCGATATAAAATACATGAGTGATAATAAATACCGCTCAGATTACGCTGAGACTACAATCATCTGGGTAGATAAAGAAATTACATCCCAGGCAACACTCAACCGTGATTTTGGCGAGGTCAAAAATACGGTGATCCTTGAAAGAAGGGTTGATTTCGGTGATACCACAACTTTTGAGAAAATTCCATATTATACAATCACAACCCCTTCAAAACAATTGTTTTCTTTTTTGACTTATTCCCTTTCCGGGCATATTACTTATGACCGGAAATTTTATCCCCGGGAAAGAACCGAAGCAGGTGGTGCGAATATCCATACGAGCCCTTCTTTCAAACAAAATATTCTTGACCTCTTCTCAATTTCGCCAGGCTTTGACATTGACTTTGCGGTTTTCAATGAAGATACTGCAGGGAATAAGTTTCCATCGCGACTTGGTTATTCATTTTTTACCAACGCCAGTACAAACCTTTATCGTGTATTCAGCATTGAAGTACTGGGAATAAAAGGGGTTCTCCACAAGGTGATGCCAGGTATTTCCTATAACTATACTCCAGATTTTAATTTTGGTAGATTCCCGAGTGTATCCGGTATCCCGAACTATGTTCATTCACACAATATAGGCTTTGGCATAAATCAGGAATTTGAAGCGAAGGTTGGAGAAAAAAATGAAAAGAAAAACTTTGCTCAGATTTCTCTGAATAGTGGATACAATTTACTGAATGACACGATTTCACCAATAACCTATTCTATTAATCTTCCATTAAATCCATTTCCCAGACCAGTTACTTCATTCAGTACCCGTTTCAGTGGTTCATATGACTTATATACAGAAGAATATACCTACACAATCGACCAGGGAACATCAATAAGTATGGAGAATTTCAAGGTAAATATAAACCAGACTTATACAAAGGGTGGAAAATATCAAGTGAGTTTTAATGGTGAGATAAAACCCACCCAGAACTGGACTGTTGCCTATGGTGGAAGATATGACTATGAATTAAAAAAATTCGTTGATTATAGCCTCACGCTATCAAGGAACCTTCATTGCTGGGAAGGTGTATTCAGTTTTTCTCAATTGGGTAATGACTGGCGGTATGATTTTAAAGTCCGAATAAAAGAAATACCTGAAGTGGCGATCGGTAGAGGCTTGCTTGGATATTTAATTGAGTAATATTCCCGTTTATGTAATTTGTATTATTTGCTCCTACTCTTCTAAGAAACTGTTGCGAATTACTTATTTACTCTAAATATCATTAATCAACAATCACAAACTTTTTAGTCTCTTCAAACACAAAATTATTTTCAGAGTTAACAATCATCTTTATAAAATAGACGCCTGCAGATAAACCTTGGATATTGATTTTATGATAACCCGGTTGTCTCATTTCAGGTTCTAATTCTTTTATTATTCTTCCTGCAATATCATAGATTCTGAATTGCACAAATGCCTTTGAATTTATCGTGTAATCAAATCTTAATTCACGCATTGGATTGGAGTGTAAAATAATTTTATTATGCAGATTTTCTTGTGCAATCTCTTCAATACCAGTAAAGATATACGCTTTGCAGAGAATCCAGGTATTGGGATCAAATCTAATAGAGTCAACATCCTGGTTGACAGTTAATTCAAAGTGCATGGGCGAGCTGGTTACAGGAATATTCAATAGTGTATCAGTACTGCCCATAAATAGTTTTATCTGCACCGGCATATGG
>JAOAFX010000006.1 GCA_026416055.1 Caldifarciminota bacterium | reverse complement strand
CAATTGGAGATTGAAAAAGTGAGGAGTACTCAGTAAAACATGGTATTGACTTTTTTTCAAAAATGGGTATAATTTAGGCTATGAAAACAAAGGTTCTTAAGCGCTCTGAGATAAAGCGAAACTGGTATTTGGTTGATGCCCAGGGTAAGGTCCTTGGAAGAATTGCATCAAGGATTGCCCGACTTCTTACGGGCAAGGATAAGCCTCAATATTCGCCCCATGTCGATTGTGGGGACTATGTAATCGTGCTCAATGCTGATAAGTTTACAGTGACCGGAAATAAAATGGAAGAAAAAATTTATTATCGGCATTCTTTTTATCCAGGTGGTTTAAAAGCAATAAATTTAAAACTTATGCTGGAAAAAAGCCCTGAAAAAGTCCTTTACCATGCAGTAAGTGGAATGTTGCCCAAGAACAAATTTCGGGCACGCAGGCTAAAGAGATTAAAACTTTATCTCGGCAATGAGCACCCTCATCAGGCACAATTACCAAAGATAATTCGGATATAGGAGGTCGACTGATGAATCAAATATTTGTTGGTTCGCGCAAAAGGAGTGTGGCTAAAGTAAGGGTATTCCCGGGAAAAGGTATAATAAAGATAAATGGTAAGGAACCTCTCCAGTATTTCTGCCGCCAGGAACTTGTGGATCTTGTAAACCTGCCCCTTATCACTGCTGGTGTAAAGGGGACAGTGGATATATACGCAAAAGTAAAAGGTGGTGGAATTTCTGGTCAGGCTGGCGCAGTGAGTCTGGGAATTGCCAGGGCACTTGTCAATTTGAATCCTGAATTGAGGCCGACACTCAAGAGCGCGGGTCTGTTGAAAAGAGACCCAAGAGAAAAAGAACGGATGAAATATGGTCTCGCAAAAAGACGCAAAAGATTCCAGTTCTCAAAACGTTAAAGACAGGGAGGCAATTTGGAGTTAGTTACGTTACAAGAGTTGATAAGCACAGGAATACATTTCGGACACAGAACAAAACGCTGGAATCCTAAGATGGCTAAATATATCTTCGGCAAAAAGAATGGTGTCCATATAATCGATCTGCGCCAGACTCAGGAATGTTTGAAAAGGGCATACGAGATAACTGTAAGAATTGCAGAACAGGGGAAGGGCATATTGTATGTAGGAACTAAAAAGCAGGCAAAGGATGTGATAAAGGAAGAGGCACAACGTGCTGGTGCTTTTTATATAATAGAACGATGGCTTGGTGGACTGCTAACCAATTTCAACACACTTTATACAAGGGTCCAGAGACTGAGAGAATTAGAACAGATGAAAGAAGACGGTCGATGGGCGATGCTTCCAAAGAAAGAGCTTGTCCGTTATGAACACGAATTTGAAAAATTGACCAGATATTTTGAGGGTATTAAAGAGATGGATCGTCTGCCAGGGCTTGTTTACATTGTTGATGTCATAAAAGATGCTACCGCTGTGAAAGAAGCAAGGAAGATGGGAATTCCCATCATAGCGATCGTTGACACCAATGCGGACCCCACTGGAATCAATTATCCTATTCCCGGTAATGATGATTCACTTCGTGCAATCTCCCTCGTGACCAGGATTATATCGAATGCAGTGCTGGAAGGAAGAAAAGGTTTTGAAACTGAAGGAAAGGAGGCATGAATGGATACAGAAAAAATAAGAGAACTCAGGGAAAGAACCGGGGCTGGTATCGTTGACTGTAAGGACGCTCTTATCCAGGCAAATGGTGATATTGAAAAGGCTGTGGATATCCTCAGGATGAAAGGGCTTGCTCTTGCGGCAAAAAAGGTAGGAAGGATTACAAAAGAGGGTATAATCGATGCCTATATACATCCTGGAGACCGCCTTGGTGTCCTTGTAGAGGTAAATTGTGAGACAGATTTTGTCGCGCGCAACCAGGATTTTCGAAGATTTGTTCGCGATATTGCATTACAAATCGCTGCAAGTGAACCCCTTGTCGTGAGCCGGGAAGAACTTCCCCGGGAGGTTATTGAAAAGGAAAAAGAAATATATCGTAGCCAGATCCAGGATTTAAAGAAGCCCCCCGAAATCATTGAAAAAATTGTGGAGGGTAAGTTGGAGAAATTTTACAATTCGGTCTGCCTTCTGGAGCAGCCATTTGTAAAAATTCCTGAAAAGACCGTTGGTGATTATCTGAAAGAACAAATTGCAAAATTTGGCGAAAATATTGTAATAAGAAGGTTTGTCCGTTTCCGTCTTGGTGAGTAAAGACCGGATAAAATATAAAAAAATCCTTTTAAAGATTTCAGGTGAAATCCTCGGTCAAAATAACGAAGTCTTAAGTTCAAGGATTTTAGATTACATTGCGGAACAGGTAAGCTCAGTCCACGAACTTGGAGTGAAAGTGGCAGTTGTCATGGGTGGCGGAAACATTGTAAGGGGAAAAGAAGTATCTTGGTTAAGTCCAATTGATGCTGACCTATGTGGAATGATAGGAACCGTAATTAATGGTATAGCATTATACTCAGTTTTGAGGAAAAAAATAGATAAAGTCTATCTCCGGAGCAGTTTTGAAATCTCCGGTTTTGTAGAAAGTTTTCACAAGTTAGAAGACCGGATGATTTATGACCAGGGCGGCGTCATTTTACTTGCAGGTGGAACCGGCAATCCATTATTTACCACTGACACTGCGGCTGCACTCCGCGCTGTAGAACTCTCAGCACAGATACTCATCAAGGGTACAAAGGTTGAAGGTGTGTATTCAGCCGACCCTGAAAAAGATAAGGATGCAAAATTTTATCAGAGAGTATCTTTCCGGGAGGCGATCGATAAAAATCTTGAGGTCATGGACATCACCGCATTCAAAATCTGCAGGGATGCAAAAATTCCCATCTGCGTGTATAATCTTATGAAGCATCCCCTCAAAAAGATAGTTCTTGGGGAGGAAGTCGGAACGATTGTCTTTTAAAAATTTTCAGGAGGAAAGGTATGATAGATAAGATTAAAGAAGAAGCGAGGCAGAAGATGGAAAAGTCTCTGAGTCTCTTAAATCAGGAATTCGCAAAGATAAGAACTGGCAGGGCAACTCCGGCACTCCTTGATGGTATAAAGGTTGATTACTATAATACCCTTTTGCCTTTGAACCAGGTGGCCACTATTAGCATTCCAGAACCGAGGTTGATTGTAATACAGCCATGGGATAAGCAGGCACTATCAGCGATTGAAAAGGCGATATATAAGGCTGATATTGGACTCACTCCTAATAACGATGGTAATGTGATAAGACTCAGCCTGCCACCCCTTACTGCAGAAAGAAGAGAAGAACTTGTAAAATTGACCCAGAAACTGGCTGAAGAATGTCGGGTTGCGGTAAGAAATATAAGAAGGGATGCCAATAATGAATTAAAAAAGATTGAAAAAGAAAAGAAGATCTCTGAAGATGATTCATTCAAAGCCCAGGAAGCAATTCAGAAGATGACCGATGAGTATATTAAAAAGATTGATGATTTATTAAAAAAGAAAGAAAAAGAAATAAGAGAGATATAAAGCCTTCACCAACTTATATAATACTCTGCGGCAATGTCTAATAGACCGCTAATCCAGATAGAGAACGACATCGAGAGGTGGAAGAAAAACATATTTCATTCACTAAACCCTATTTCATAATTATTAGTCAAAATTTTAAACAGGAGGCACAATGGCCAAATTCTGGGATGATTTTTCGCGCTGGCTCGAGGATGCATCGAGGGTTTTGAGCAAAGAGGCAGGCGATCTCACGATGAAGGGGAAACTGAAGTTAGAGATTTTTGAGTTGAAAAGAAAATCGCAGGAATTGTTCCAGGAACTGGGTGAAGTATTCTATGGTTTTTTCCCTTTAAAAGGGAATGAAGATTTCAAAAACGACCTCAGGATTAAACAAATCGTCCAGAAAATTAAACGCATCAAGAATGAAATAACAAAAAAAGAGCAGGAGTATAAAAAAATAGGTCAAAAAAAATAAAAAAGGAGGTACCATGGCAGATAAACAAATAAAAAGATGGGACCCGTTCCGGGAATTAATGTCTTTAAGAGAGGAAATGGACAGATTGTTCAACACATTCTTTGGAAGATCGGTCAGCGAGGAACTCGAAGGCGTGTGGGTTCCTGTTATTGATATTGAAGAGGACAATGAAAACTTTATCGTCAGTGCTGAACTTCCGGGATTGAAGAAAGAAGATGTGAAGATTTCTGTACGGGGTAATCTTCTTACGATTTCCGGTGAAAGAAAACACGAAGCCGAGACCAAGAATAAGACATATCACCGGGTGGAAAGGATGTATGGAAAATTCTCAAGGACAATAACCTTACCAAGCGATGTGGATGTGAACAAGATTAAAGCTATCTACAAAGATGGTGTACTCCATATCACACTTCCTAAGCCCGAAACAATGAAACCTAAAGAGATTGAAGTTGAAATAAAATAGCAGGAGCAAAAATGGATTACAAACTCTCTCTGAAATCTGCGGGCATAATCGCTGGTGTTGCTGCAATCGTTGCCTTCTTAGCCGGCTTGATAATCAGCGCCGGCATACCTGTTCTTTCTAACAAAACTGAAGCGAGCCCGAGCACATCCGGAATAAATCCAATTTTAACTGAACAGGGTGAAAGTCCTTTCACCAGAGTTGCTGAAATGGTCTCACCAGCAGTGGTAAATATTTCAGCAGAAAGGGTTGTAAAGACAGGATTTGAAGATTTTAAATGGGATTTTCGCGGTCCTTTTGAAGATTTTTTCCGGGAATTCTTCAAAAATTTTCCACCTTCAGAAAGCAAAACAAAGACTCTCGGTTCTGGATTTATTATATCTGAAGATGGTTATGTCGTAACCAACCACCATGTGATAAAAAACGCATCAAATATCATCATCCGTCTCACCAATAAAAAGGAATACAAAGGCGATGCAGTAAAGATCATAGGTTCTGATTCAAGAACCGACGTAGCCCTTCTGAAGATAGAAACGAAAGAAAAACTCCCTTATCTGAAACTGGGAGACTCGGATAAGATTAAGGTAGGTGACTGGGTAATGGCTGTTGGCAATCCTTTCAATCTTGAAGGAACCGTGACGGTTGGGGTCATCTCGGCAAAAGGCAGACACCACATCCCGTTGAGTGAAGGGCCTGATCTACAAAACTTTTTGCAGACCGATGCAGCAATCAATCCTGGAAATTCTGGTGGACCATTAATAAACCTTCAGGGTGAGGTCATCGGGATAAATACTGCAATAACTTCTACAAGCGGAGGCAATATTGGAATTGGATTTGCAATACCAATAAATCTTGCCCGAAGTGTAATCGAAGAGTTAAAGACCAAAGGTAAAGTAACAAGGGGATATCTCGGTGTCTATCTTGAAGATCTCACAAATGAAATCAAAGAGGCATTAAATCTCTCTTCCCTCGATGGCGTGTTGATAAATGAAGTAATTCCAAATTCACCTGCGGATGATGCCGGAATAAAAGAAGGCGATGTCATAATTGAATATGAGGGAAAAAAAGTTACTGATGTTCAATCATTCCGGCTCATGGTTGCCTCAACAACACCTGGTAAGACTGTAAAATTGAAGCTGATAAGAAATGGCAAGGAGTTAGAATTGAAAGTAAAGATCGGTGAGATGAAAGAAGAAGTGGCAGGTGTTACCGAGGAAAAACAAAAAACTGAACTCGGACTTCAGGTTGTAGATATTGACAGCCCTGAGGCAAAAGGATATAATATCAGTGCGAAAAAAGGAGTAGTGGTGACGGCCGTTGAATCCAATTCACCATCCAGCGATGCTGGTATCCAGCCAGGCGATGTGATAATTGGAATCGGGAATAAGGTGATTGAAAATCTAACCGATTTCAGGAATGCACTCAAGGATTTAAAGAAGGGGAAACCAGTTATCTTCCAGATTCAACGGGGTGAACGCAAGAGGTTTATAGCAGTAAAACCATAGTGGATGAGATTTTCGGGGCGGTTCACAGAAAGGGGGTTGAGCCAGTTTATTGAAGAAATCAACCGCTATCCTTTACTTTCACGGGAAGAAGAAATCGAACTTGCCCGCAGATTCAGGGAGAAAAAAGATAATGCAGCAAAAGAAAAATTAATCCTTTCGAATTTAAAGATAGTTCTCCACATTTGTAAAAATTATCTTGATTATGGCTTGAGTCTGAGTGAATTGATAAACGCCGGAACTCGTGGCTTGATACACGCGATTGAAAAGTTTGACGAAAGAAAAGGATACAAATTAAGTACTTACTCCACATGGTGGATAAAAAGAGAGATATTTAATGCATTGTTCTCAGAACAAGAGCTCATACCAAAGAGTTACCTTGCAAAGAGAATAAAGATGTATATACCGGATTTTGTCCAGGAACACGGCCGTGAGCCCACAGTCCAGGAGCTGGCAAAACATTTCAAGGTCTCAAATCAGCAGATTTCCCGTGCCTTAACTGAATTATTGCCGATAATTTCACTCGATGAAACCCATGGTGATGATGATTTCGGTCCCCTGATAGAAATCCTCTCAATTGAAGAAGCGGCAAAAGAGAAATATGTGTTGCCATCACCAGAAGAGATTCTCAGACAGAAGCAGGAGTCAGAACGGATTCAGGAGGCACTTAAAAGACTCTCACCTAGGGAAAGAGAGATAATTGAAAGAAACTTTGGGCTCGGTGATTTTGAAGTCCAAAGTCTTGAGGAGATAAGCAGATTGATGAATATTACCAAGGAAAGGGTAAGACAGATTCGGGATAATGCATTAAAGAAATTGCGTTTGATACTGCCACGGGTTAAATAGAATTTTTTTTATAATTCTTCAATAAAGATTTCGCTATTGGTGTAAATGCAAATCCGGGCAGCAATCTTTATTGATTCTTCGACAATCTCCCGCGGAGACAAATCAGTATATTTCATCAGTGCCCGGGCTGCAGCAAGGGCATAGGGTCCTCCAGAACCGATTGCTACAATTCCATCATCTGGTTCCACAACATCACCGGCTCCTGAAACAATGTACGAATGTTCTCGGTCAAGGATTGCAAGAAAAGCCTCAAGCCTTCTTAAAATTTTATCCTGGCGCCAGTCCTTGGCAAGTTCGATAACGCTCCTTGGAACATTTCCACGGAATTCCTCAAGTTTTGTCTCAAATCTCTCAAACAGTGTCAGGGCATCTGCTGTGGCACCGGCAAAACCAACAAGGATTCTATCATTATACATCTTACGAATCTTTCGGGCACGATATTTCATTATCGTTTCACCGGTCGTGACCTGACCATCACAACCAATCGCCACTTTGCCATTTTTTCTCAATCCTAAAATGGTTGTTGCCTTCATAGTTATATTATAATCACCTGTATATTACTGTCAATTATTGATTTTAGCGAGAATTTGAGTATAATCCTTCAAAGGAGGCAAAAAATGAAAATCTTGATTTCAGACCCGATTGCAAGTGAAGGGATTGAAATCCTGAAGAAAAGTGGTTTTGAAGTAGTTGAGAAAACCGGGATGGCGCCCGAAGAATTGATCAAAACCATTCCTGATTTCGATGCCATAATTGTAAGGAGTGCAACAAAAGTGACTAAAGAAGTGATTGAGGCAGGTAAAAAACTAAAGGTTATTGGGCGTGCAGGTGTAGGGCTTGATAATGTTGATGCTGAAGCCGCAAAGTCGAGGGGAATAAAAGTTTTGAATACCCCTGCTGCCACTTCTATCTCAGTTGCCGAACTCGCTCTGGGAATGATGCTATCAGCAGCAAGGATGATTCCCCAGGCAACCGTCTCAACCAGAGCAGGAAAATGGGAGAAGAAACGTTTCCATGGTATTGAGCTTTATGGTAAAACCCTTGGAATAATAGGCATCGGCAGGATTGGCTCAGAACTGGCAAAGAGAGCAAAAGCAATGGGGATGGAGGTAATTGCTTATGACCCATATGTGAGTTCTTCAGAATTTGCAAGAATCGTTGATTTTGATACACTCCTAAAGAACTCTGACTTCATCTCGCTCCATATACCGAAAACCAAGGAAACAACACATCTGCTCAATCGTGAAGCATTCAATAAGATGAAGGATGGTGTAATAATAGTAAATTGCGCCCGGGGCGGTGTTATTGACGAAGATGCCCTTTATGATGCACTGGTATCAGGAAAGGTAAAAGTAGCATGCCTCGATGTTTTTGAAGTTGAACCTGCTAAAGAGCATAAACTTTTCAGCCTGGAACAGGTGATCCTCACACCTCATATCGGTGCCCAGACTGAAGAAGGGCAGGTGCGAGCAGGAATTCAGATTGCAGAACTGGTAAGGGATGCATTAAAATAGATCCAACGGGTAGTAAAAGTTTTTAAATCAGTTTTATGTCAGAATTAAAAAAACAGGGGGTTAGATGCCTGAGATAAGACCATTCAGGGGAATAAGGTATAATTTGAGCAAAATAAAGAATCTTGCAGATGTCATAACCCAGCCTTATGACCAGATAACTGATGAAATGGAAAAGGAATATAAAAGGCGGAGTCCATATAATTTTGTTAATCTTGTTTTAACCCATTACGCTGATGGTCATGACCGAAAAAGTGAATATGAAAATGCCCGAAATTGCGTCAATAACTGGTTGAGGGACGGAATTTTCGTCCAGGAAAAGGAGGAATCAATATATCCGTATTTTCAGGAATTCTATATCGAAGGGAAAAAGTACATCCGCAAAGGATTCATCTGCCGACTCCGGCTTGAAGAACTCGGCAAAAAAGATATCCTGCCCCATGAGAAGACATTATCAAAACCTAAAGAAGACCGTCTCAATCTGACCCGTATCACAAAAAAGGACTTTGAACCTGTCTTTTTACTTTACACCGATCCTGAGAATAAAGTAATGGGAATGATTGAAGAACAGTGCAAAGAGCCTGTAATTGATGTAGTTGATGACAGGGCTATAACCCATAAACTCTGGAAACTATCCGAGCCAGAATTGATAGAGAAAATCGCTTCCACTTTAAGAGATTCTATCCTGGTCATTGCTGACGGACATCATCGGTATGAGACTGCCTTAAATTATCGGAATGAACTGGGTGGACTTGATAAGAATCATCCGGCAAATTTTAAGATGGTTACCCTGGTGAATATCCAGGATCCCGGACTGGTGATATTACCTACTCACCGGCTGGTGATGAATTTAAAGGATTTCAATATTGATGATTTCATTTTGAAGGTGAAAAATTTCTTTGATGTTAGAAAGGTCAGTAGAAATGAAATAAAAGGTGAGCTGGAAAAAGAAAAGAAACATACCTTCGGTTTTTACTCACCACAGCACATTTATTTATTGAAATTGAAAGATATAACTTCGCTACGCAGATTATTGCCAGAACGGAGCGAAGAATACAGAGACCTTGATGTAGCAATCCTTCACACACTTTTGATTGAAGAACTTCTGGGTATAAAACCGGAGAAAGTGGAAGACCACATCCGATACCAGCGTGGAATAGAAGAGACATTAAGTCGTGTTGATTCTGGTGAATTCCAGATGGCATTCCTGATGAATCCAACCCGACCAGAACAGGTAAGGGCCGTGGCAATGAAAAGGGAAAGGATGCCCCAGAAATCGACCGATTTTTATCCCAAATTGATTTCAGGACTGGTATTTTATGATATTGCGGGTGATTAAGTGAGATAAAGTTTATTCCTTCGGATGTAATTTGCCACCTCTGGAACTACCAGATATTCGATGCTCAGACCATTTTTTATCCTTGCTCTTATCAATGTTGATGAGATATCAACAAGGGGTGCTTTGCTAATCAGGATTTTATTGTAAAAAGGTTTTATCTTTTTTATTCTGTAATGTGGTCGAGGCAAAACGATAACCCGTGCCTCTTTAAATATCAACTCCGGATATTTCCAATTATCTATCTCATTCCACTGGTCAGCACCAATGATTAAATAAAATTCACCATCCCGGTAAATCTTTTTTAACACCTTGAGAACTCTAAAAGTGTAACTCTTGCCTCTGATTTTTCTTTCAACATCACTGATGAGAAAATTTTCATTTTTTTTGATTGCTATTCTGGTCATTTCATAACGGTGCTGGAAGGGGGTGTAATGATTTTTATGTGGAGGATTATATGCGGGTACGAAAATAATCTTATCAAGCCTGAATTCCTCAAGGACCCATTCGCCTATTATCAAATGTCCGATATGGGGCGGATCAAAAAGTCCGCCCAGTATGCCGAAAGATGAATTACGGTCTTTCAATCCCCAATCCCTGTATTCTTTTTTCGGCATGCTTTTTCCACTCTTCATTTTTTAGAAGCTCTTTATATGACTCCAGCGCTTCCTGCTTTTTAGCAAGTTTCTCATAACTTAGTCCGAGTAAAAATCTTGCTTCATCAGCAAACTGGGTCTCAGGGTAATTTTCAATTACATATTTAAAATACAGTACTGCTGCGTCATATTCCTTCATTTTAAAATAGAGGCGACCGTTTTCCAGTTCTTTCTTTGCAAGGCGACTCCGTGCCTGGAGTATTAGTATGCGTGCGGAATCACTATATATTGAATTAGGGAAGCGGGTTATGAAATCATCGAGCAGAGAAATCGCCTCTTTCGTCTCGCTCTGATCTTTTTCATAACCCGGTGATTTTAAAAAATATGCCTTCGCCCTCAGAAAATGGCTCGGTTCAAAAAAGGGTGTATTGGGGAAATTTCTTATCAGGTATTCAAATTCAGTAATTGCCTGGGTAAAATCTTTTTTTTCAAAATAACATCTTGCGAGATAGAATTGTGCATCATCTACAAATTCAGTTGACGCATGATAAAATATTATCCGTTCAAATGATTTAATCGCAAGATCATATTTTTTACGATAAAAGAATTCCCGTGCCCGCTCAAATTCATCATCGGGGTCAAGGGGCGCGAGTGGTTGTTTATTGCAGAAAATTACTAAAAAAACAATTAAATATTTGGCTTTACAGATTTCTCTCATCGTTTCTCCTTGATTTCTTTAATCCTCAACTGTGATTTCTGGGCCAGTTCACCTTTTTGGTACGGGTTTAGACGCAAAACCTTCTTGTAGTATTCAAGAGCATCGCTATAGTTTTCCCCCGCATAGAATATCTCGGCGATATAGAAATAGACATCATCAAGGAGTGACTTCGGTTCCTGACTGGCTGCCATTTCGTTAAAATATACCAGGGCACTGTCATACTCTTTTTTATCAAAATATTCTTTACCGATAAGATAATTGATTTCTCCCAGCATCAAAAGATTGTCTGTAGTCTTAGCCCTTTTATACTCTTTTATTGCAATCCGGCGCGCAGCTTGCAGACTATCACACTCAATGAGGGATTTCAGAAAATTCCCCATTGACCTTCTTGCCATCTCAGATACAGAATCAATTTGATAAGCCCGGAGATAGCCGAGCAGTGCATTGTAATAATCACCTTGCTGAAAATTGAGATTTGCCACCAGAAATAAATTGTCAGCCTGTTGATAATCTGGTAACAGATCAGCAAGGGCTTTATAGAACTGGAGTGCCTTTTCCAGATCAGAAATCTTCATTGCCCTTTTTGCAGAGTTTGTATAAAGATTGAGTATACTATCCCGGAAAAAGGTATCAATATTTAGGGAATTTTTAAAATGCTCCTTTGCCTGGTCATATTCATTTTTTCCCAGATAACAAACACCGAGCAGATACTGAACCTCTGAATCTTTATCTTCGCGGTATTTTAATATCTCAATAAGTGCCCGATCATAATTCCACTGGCTTATGAATTTCCGTGCATTCTTGATATGGACATTTTTCTGGGAACACGAGAAAAAAATGAGGATTAATAAAAGATTACTGAGTTTCACAACCTGGTGACAATGCCTTCGACAAGTTTTATCAGTTTCGGTTCCGCCTTTTTTGCTGCTAACAATATCTTTACAATACTCGCCGGTTTGAGAGCATCCGCTATGCCCATATCGGTGATTACAGAAAAACCAAGGACTTTTATTCCCAAGTATCTTGCCATGATTACTTCTGGCACCGTGGACATTCCCACCGCATCTGCCCCGATAATCCGCAAAAAACGATACTCAGCACGGGTTTCCAGATTCGGTCCCGGAACCGCAACATAAATGCCTTTCTTTAAAAAAATTCCATAGCGCTGCGCAAGATGTTCAGTCTGGGTAATGAGTCTTTGATCATAGCAGTTGTACATATCCGGATACCTTGGTCCCATTTTCAATTCATCGGGTCCACGCAGCGGGTTGTCAAAAAGAAGATTAATGTGATCGGTGATGACCATTATATCACTCGGTTTAAAATCTGGATTCAAACCACCAGCAGCATTTGAGATTATGAGATATTTGACGCCGAGTTTTTTCATGACAACGACGGGAAAGGCTATCTCTTTTGCACTGTAGCCTTCGTAATAATGGAATCTACCCTGCATCACAAGTACCGGTCGGTTATTAAGATAGCCAAAGACCAACCTTCCTTTGTGAAATTCTACAGTCGAAACAGGAAAATTTGGAATATCAGAATAATTGAATGACTTCTTGATTTTAATCTTCTTTACCAGACCGTCAAGCCCTGTACCTAATATTATACCGATACGGGGCCTTAAATCAGTCCTGTTGCAAATATATTCTAAGGTCTGATTTAATCTCTCCTTCATTTCTTTTCCAGTCTTTCAAGAAGCCGTAGATAGGATTCAAGGAGCCCGCGGAATTCCGATACAAGCAATAATTTTTGATGTTCTACCATCTTTGTCTCTTCTTTGATACGTGCAAGTTCGGCCTGGGCTTCACGCAAAAATCGCTGGGCTTCAACACGTGCATTTGCAATGATTGTCTCAGCTTCTTTTTTTGCACCTTCTCTTAACTCTTCGGTTGCTTTCTGTGTTGTGGTGAGGGTATCCTGTAATATCTTCTCCATCCTTCGGTAATCTTCAATCTTGGCATCAAGGTCCTTAACCTTTTCAGCAAGTGCAGCATTTTCCCGCAAAAGGTTTTCTAACTCATTAGATACCATTTCAAGAAATGAACGCACTTCGTGTGGGTCATAACCACGCAGGGACCTCCTGAATTCCTGTTTACGAATCTCAAGTGGTGTTATCGCCATATCATCTCCTTTCACATAAAGACCATAATCTGATTACCACCCCTTTCCTTCGCTTTGTAAAGAGCAGTATCTGCCTTCTTTATCAATTCATATGTTCCACCCGCATCATCAGGAAAAGAAGCAATACCGATAGAGACACTCAGCTCCTTGATTTTTTTTGTCTCTTTAAAAAAGTCATACTGCTGTATAGCATAAAGTATCCGGTTGGCAGTTTTATAGGCTGCTTCCTTCTTGGTCTCGGGCAAAAGTATGATAAACTCATCACCTCCATAACGGGCGATGACATCTACACTCCTCAGATTCCTCTCTAAGAGCTGGGCAAGGTCCAGTAAAACCTGGTCGCCAGTCTGATGTCCGAATTCGTCATTCACTTTCTTGAATCTGTCAATGTCAATGAATAATATGGAGAGGGCATGTTCGTAGCGTGATGCCCTCTGTAATTCCTTGCTCAGTTGATTTTCAAAATATCGCCGATTGAAAATACCGGTGAGTGGGTCAAGCCAGATACGGT
The DNA here is from genome assembly GCA_026416055.1 of Caldifarciminota bacterium. GTDB lineage: Bacteria > Hydrothermota > Tepidihabitantia > SM23-42 > JAOAFX01 > JAOAFX01. The sequence goes on along the minus strand of JAOAFX010000006.1, from coordinate 31,986 downwards.
GTTTAACCCGGGAATAAAAACAATTTGGTTTTAAAAGATGCTCAACAAAGACATAGGGGTGATTTTTCAGGATATCAAGCATATTTTGTGAACTGATCTTTTCAATCCGGTACTGGCACAGAACAAATAACCTCAAATCGGGCTGGGTATTAAAATCATCAAGCAATTCCTCAAAGGTCAAGAATTCTGAGGTACTCTCCACAAAGACCCGCATCCCCATATGGTTTTTTATCATTTTATCATATTCATTCTTCAACCAGGGAAGGAATAAAGATGCTTCCATTATTTCTTCTATAACCATGATCTGGTTTTTGAATTCGCTTTTTAATTCTTTTACACAGGGTTCCTTTCCGATATAAATACACCGCTCCTTGCGATCGATCCCTTCTTTAATCAGAGGTTTTATATTCTCAAGGAGCTGGTTTTCATCCCGGTAAAGATAAAGGGCATGGACCGGCAGTTCTAATTCTATACCTTCATATCCGAGTTTTATATAACGATTCATTTTTCGGCCCTCCTTAGGGACATAAAAATCAATGATACCGTTTTATAGAACGATGCTTTTTCCTTAAAACCTGCTCAAGAATATTCAGGGCATTATCCATCTTTTTCAAATTATAATTACCCATATGCCCGATACGTAGAATTTTACCTTTCATCTCACCCTGACCATTGGCAAAGAGTATTCCGTGTTTTTCCTTGCATTCTTTTATGATTTCAGTACTATCCATACCTTCGGGCATCTTTATCACTGTAAGTCCATTTGAAGGATTTTCAGGAAATAGTTCATAACCCATATTGTGAATCCTCGTCCGCACATATTGAGCAACTTTATGGTGGTGATCGAAATTTTTTTCGATACCCATCTTTTCAATCTTTTCTAACCCTTTTTTCAATCCATACAAGATTGTGATTGCCGGAGTCCAAGGGGTTTGTCCTTTTTCCAAAAATTTATCATAAAGATTAAGATTGAAGTAATATTTTGGTGTATCAGAATTTTTAATTTTTTCAAAGGCACGCGGATTTATACCTACGAATGAGATGCCGGGTGGAGACATCAATGCCTTCTGGGATGCACCGACAATAACATCAACCCCCCATCCGTCCTGATAAAATCGGTCTGCACCAATACCCGCAACACCATCTACTACAAGATATCCTTCATACTTTTTCACAATTTCACTTATTTTTTTGATATCGTTCAATGCACCGGTCGATGTCTCGGTAAGGGTTGTAAAGACAATAGCCCCTTTCTTTATTTGCCTGAGTCTGTTTTCAATCATTTCTGGTGGCACTGATCTCCCGAATTCCTGGCGAATGACCTCTGGCCTCTTTCCGTAACTCATGCATAATTCACTCCATCTTTCTCCAAATTTACCGCAGACTGCAACAACTACATCATCCGATTCTGAAACCATATTCACATAAGCAGCTTCCATAGCACCGGTTCCTGAAGCGGTTAACAAGTAAATCTTGTGATGGCAGTCTATCACCCTTTTTAACATTTCATTGATTTCGTTCAAAAGAATCCGGAATCTATCTTCTCTATGGTAGATACACTTATGAGCCGTTGCTTCAAGAACATCTTTAGGTATATCTGTTGGCCCTGGTGTGAATAGTCTATATCCTTTCAACTTTCCTCCTGCATTCTGGACATAAATCAAAGCCCTTCCTGTCTGTATCAGCAACTGTATTAGAAAAATACATCACACAGACTGGAATAGGGCAATGGTTCAATCCCAGAATATGTCCCATTTCATGGACTACTTCTTTTGCCAGCCTTTCTTTTAATAAACCATTCTTACTAAGGCGATATGTAGAAACTACTGCAATATTCCTCTGGACATCGGCAAGCCCAAATATAAAATTGAATCTCGGTGTGTAAATATCCTTATCAATGATGATCAGATGCCAGTTGCATTTTTGATCAAGGCTGTAGACAAATGTTTCTATTATTTTCATGGCATCGTACTGGGTACGTAACGGATTGAAGGCTTGGGATGGAATCCTCACGCTATGTGCAACCACAACTGGAAGATTGAATTGTTTTTTTATAATATCTTTAATTAGTTCAGAAAACTCCAGCCCTTCCTGTTGATAGAGGCAGACCATTATTATTTTTCAGACATCTTTTTGATAAATGGTGTGAAGAGGTCAATGGGTATTGGAAAGATTGTGGTAGAATTCTTTTCAGTAGCCACCTCAGTCAGGGTTTGTAGAAATCGCAACTGGATGCCGGTTGGGGTCCGGCCGATGATTTCTGCTGCTTTGTTAAGTTTTTCTGCTGCCTGGAGTTCGCCTTCAGCATGGATGATCTTGGCACGACGCTCCCGCTCTGCCTCGGCCTGGCGTGCGATCGCCCGCTGCATTTCCTGGGGAATATCAACGTGTTTGATTTCAACAGTTGAGACTTTAATACCCCATGGGTCGGTATGCTGATCAATGATCTTCTGGAGCCTCATATTTATCTTTTCTCTCTCACTCAGAAGATCATCAAGTTCATATTCACCTAGAACGCTTCGCAGTGTAGTCTGAGCAATCTGGCTTGTAGCATAAAGATAATCTTCAACTTCAATCACAGCCTTGGCTGCATCAAAAACCCTAAAATAAGCAACTGCATTGACCTTAACTGATACATTGTCCTTGGTGATGACATCCTGGGGTGCCACATCGAGTGTCACCACCCTTAAAGAAACCTTCACCATCTTATCAATCCCGGGCCAGAGGATGAAGAGCCCTGGTCCTTTTACGCCTATGTATCTACCCAATCGGAATATCACCGCCCTTTCATATTCCCTTAAGACTTTAATCGCGCTGAACACAATCAAAATGAGAACAATGATGAGAATCGTTGTCAAGCCCATCATTCCTCCTTATTATTCAGTATTATAACCCTTTTTTTTAATAAGTCAAGCCCGTTTAAATAAATCATAAGCGGACCAATTTTGTTCCCTGGTAGTAATAATTCAAAATCTCTTTAAATTTCTTTCCCTTTTTCGCCATACCAATGGCACCATACTGACACATACCAACGCCATGTCCGTATCCTCTGCCTTCAATAACTATCCGGTCATTTTTGACGTAAATATTTATATAACTCGATTTCAAGACTCCATCAGGGTCTTTTACAGAGCCGAATAGCTTGCGGATATTATACCCGATAATCTTATATTCTCTCTGCGAAGTAACTATTTTTACTTCAAGAATCCTTTTACTCTTTTGACTTCTTTTGAACTTTAAACTTTTGATAAACTCTGTATCCGGGATTGGATTTCCAAGTTTGCGGAGATTCGCTCTTAAATTACTGAAAAATTCTTGCTTTGTCATTTCTCTCTGCCAGAAGGCGTGTGGACTTTCCTTACAGAATTCACATTTTTTGCTTTTCAAATAAGAAATTGGAGATCCACCCCAAGTTTCACAATAATCTGCGGTATAGCCACCACAGGTAGAATGATACTTGGCATCGATTGGGTTGCCTTTATAGGTCAATACGATTCCACAGGTCATTTTTATTGCCTGATTAATCACAGAATCTTCAACCCGCATACCTTCGTACACCTGGTCTTTTACTGTCGCATAGAGGTCAAAACCCATTTCCGCATACTGACCCAAGTGTGCATGGGCATATGTGCGTGCAGCAACTGCCTGGGCTTTTGCTGCCTCCATGATTTTTTTATCAATTTTTCCAATCTCACAGGGTACAACCCCTTTCAGATAGTCCTCAATGTTAAGAACATTTATCAGCCATATTTTATCATTTATCTTTTTTACCTCTATTCTTCCACGATAGGGTTTTCCATTTACCACTACCCTTCCATTGAACGGATTTAAAAGAATCGGCAGGCTGTCTGTCGTTTTTATTTTGTAGTCTTTCAAATATCTTTCGTCTTTAATTCCGCTGACTATCACTGAATCTGCCGCGGAAATAACTGCGACACGGACCTGGCATTCATACCTTTTCATCTGGATATAAGGGATACAGTTAAGTAAAAAAAGATTGAAAATGATTATCTTTAACCATTTATACATTTAATCAATCAACTTCTTTATTTCCTGTGACATCCTTTCGTAATGGCTTCCCTTCCAGTAAATACGGAGACATTTTGGACAACGGACGAATTCATTGAAATTTTTGTATGTGTAATAGGGAATAAGTCTTCTTATCTCTTCTTTTAATACCTCTTTTAACGGTTCATTACATCGAATACATCGAGAAAATAAGGTTAATTTATTCGTAAGATCGAAGTTTTCGATGATTGTCTTAAGCTGGAGTTTCAGGTCTTCAGTCTCAACAAAAAATACCCCCTCCAGATTTTTGAGTTGAGTATTCCTGGTTATAAAAATCCTTCCTTCTTTCCGGGCAAGGATGTAGGCTTTTTTCCCTTCATTCGAATACATTGTATCAATCCCACACATCCTCATATATTTGCAGAGTTTACCCAGCATGCCATTACAAAGGAATTTCATATATAGGTCTTCATGGTAAATTCAGAAATGTATTAAACAAAAGAATTGTTGGATTCGGATTATACTGAAGCAAGTTTATGCAATCGTTTAGTAAAAGAGTGGCAGCAAAAATTTTTTCCACACTCGCTCTTCCTGCCTTTTTTGTAATCTCTTTTTCTAATTCTCTATCAACAGGCAGGTTTAGATGTTTATAAAGAACACTCCGGTACAGCAACAAGAGGCAATAAAAAAGACTGGTGAGATTTTCATTTTTGTATTCTTTTGCAAACTTTGCAGCATATTTCATGGAGAAAGGGGTCTTTTTGAAAATTTCCTTTGCGGCTTCAAATAAACTATTCTCTTTTAAAGAAAAAATCTCACCAGGGCTGCCGAGGTGGAAACTATCTTCACCGAAAGTAATATTTTCGATCTCTTCACCACTTAAATAACCAAATTTTACAATCCGACAGCGGGAGCGAATCGTTGGAATTAAATATTCAGGTCTTGAGGATGTGAGTATAAACACCGTATCAACAGGAGGCTCCTCCAGTGTCTTGAGAAAGGCATTTGCTGCCTCTTCATTCATTCGGTCGGCTTCAAGTACGATTACTACCCTTTTTTTGTCCTTAGGTGGCATGAGTAAAAGCCATTCAATAAGTTTTCTTATCTGGGCTATCGTAATTTTTGAATTGTCTTCAATATTTACCACTGGATTGCCTGGCAGATATTTTTTTATATATTCGTACATCCTTTCCTCTTTATCTAAAGGCGGGACCGGAGCGATGAGTATGCAATTGGATGAACCAGGTGGGCTACCGAGAATCTTTGCCAGGGCAAATGCAGTCATCCTTTTGCCAACGCCTCTGGGTCCAGTTAGAAGGAGATTGTAAATATACCCCTTTTTCAGGGCATTTCGGATAAATCTTTTTGCTCTCTCCTGACCAACTACTTCGTCAAGATAATCCACAGATTATTATAATGAATTTTTCTGTTTTATCAACAATTTTTATATCACTTCTGTCTTTCTACGAAATTCCGGATAAAAAATTTTTTGAATTTTTTCAATGCCTTTGCCCTGTGGCTTATTTTATTTTTAATCACTGGACCGAGTTCGGCAAAGGTTTCTTTATAGCCAAAAGGAATGAAGATCGGGTCATAACCAAAACCGCTTTCTCCCCTTGGCTCATAGGCGATCCTTCCTTCAATCTCACCTTCAAATACTTCATACTTTTTGATATCATAATAGTAAACAATGACGGCACGGAACCATGCCTTTCTGTTTTTAGAATTACCGAGTTCCCTGAGTACCCTTTCAATCCTTTTTTTATCGTTAACTTCATACCTTGCGGATAAAACTCCAGGTGCACCATTAAGCGCTTCCACAAACAAACCTGAATCTTCACCAAGGGCAGGCAATTTTGTTATCCGATGGACAAATTCTGCCTTCAGAAGGCTATTTTCGAGAAGGGTTTCTCCGGGTTCTGGAATATGAATATCAATATACTCGTGATAGGGACGTAATACTACATTCCTGATATTGAGTATTTGGTTTATTTCTTCAATTTTCTTCTGGTTTCTTGTCGCCAAAACTATTATGAACATGTTAAGAAAAAACGGGGGATTTGAACCCCCGTTGTTATTTAAGGATTGACCATCGTTTCTACAATGAATGCGCTTCTGTAGCCTTTGCTGATGGCGAGATTCTTCAGAGCTTCGGCTTCTTCCCTGGTAAGGCAATCACCAACCCGGACTTTGTAGTAAGGGGGTGCATGCTCTATATACACTTTGCCACCGAAAATTCCACGGGCATCATCAGCGACCTTAGATGCACCCTTCTGGGTAGAAGACGCAAAAATCTGAACCCTGAAGCCATATACCGAAGTAGGTGTTGATGGTGTAGCTGGTGTTGCTGGTTGAGGTGTATAAGCAGGTGCGGGCGGGGGTGTCACCGGCTCCTCGACCGGCAGGGGTGGCACTGCTATCGGTGGTGCTACGGTTATCTGTTCTACTGGTAGTGGTGTGATTTCTTCTTCCACTGCTTTTGGTGGAGTGGGAATTTTTGGTATGGTAGGTGCAGGAGCAGATTCAGGAGTGGGTGGCTGTGGCGAAGGAGTTGGATAAACTGGTTCCTCAGAGATGTTTTTTGCCTCTTCACCAAAGACTACGACCTCTTCCAGCCCTTCAGTCTTGACTGTGGTTTTTTTAGGAGCGCAGGCAACAAAGAATACGATAAGACCCAATATGAACAATCTCCTTAACATTATGACCTCCTTTTTGAGATGAGTACTTTTAATTCTGGTATCTTCTCTTTTTTACACACGAGGATACCATACGGACTTGCCACAATTACAAGTCCATTCACTCCCCAGACTTTGACCGGAATGTTATCAGAAAAAATGATCGAGTCCCTGGTCTCAAGTGTAACTACATTTCCTATAGAAATATTTTTCTGGTCGTCTTTTTTAAAGTATCGCTCAAGCGCAAGCCAGGTACCTACATCATCCCAGCCAAAGTCTGATTTTACGACACATATTTTGCAGGATTTTTCCATTACCCCGTGGTCTATTGATATAGCCGGAATATCTTCAAAATACCTTTTGTTTTCATATTTCAAATAATTGAGAACGCCTTCATAGACCTCAGGGATGTATTTTTTTATTTCGTCAAGGATTGTGGTAATCCGATATGTAAATATTCCACTATTCCACAAGTATCTTTTAGTCTTGATGTATTGATTTGCCCGGGCGAGGGAAGGTTTTTCAGTAAACTTCTCACCGTAGTAGCTGGTTAGCCCTTCTTTCTTTTTAATTGCATGCCCTATCTTGATATACCCATAACCCGTTTCTGGTCGCTTTGGAACTATGCCATAAGTGACAAGAAAACCCTCTTTTGCCATCTCTTCACCGTATTTAAGACATTTTAAGAACTCCTCTTTTTTCATTATAATATGGTCAGCCGGCATTATGTGTATTACTCCATCTCCGTATCTTTCTTTCAGTATCATCGCACCGAGGCAAATCGCAGGAGCGGTGTTCTTTCGTGCTGGTTCAATGATAAGATTTTCGTTTCCAACAAACTTTCGGGTGATATTTTTTAATTCTTCAGGTATAACAAGGAACCTTTCATTTTTTTTGAAACGAATTTTAATCCGATCTATTGTCTGATTTATGAGGGGTTGACCATTGAATATACCAATGAATTGCTTTGGGAATTCAGGCTGGCTCAGAGGCCAGAATCTCTCTCCCTGTCCACCAGCAAGGATTATTGCAAAACTTTTAATATTTCACTCCCTTCAATCTAAAGGTGATCGTTCCAAATTTTAATTTTGTTTTAATCTGGACTGGAAACCGCTTCTGGTCATCAGTATACCATATGTCCATGCTGCCACTTGAACCAAACACACCCTTACCAGCGGTCTTAGGGGTGATACGAATTGTTGAAAATCTGCCGAGCGGAGTCCTGATTACTTCTTTTTTGTGAACTATGCACTCTATTTTGTGCTCCCTTTTTCCTTCAAAGAGATATAGTGTAATGGTATCATTTTCAACAAGGGGGTTAAGGCGCAGATAATACCAGAAACTGAGTAAATCCATCACCGGTTGTGAAATATTGATTTTTGTAGAATCTCCCGTTATAACATAGAGACTTTCCTGATTAAAATAAAATTTCTGGTAACTTGAGTATTTACCTTCGTGGATTCTTTTTTCGTAAACTACTGGAAGCAATCCCTTCACCGTGGTAATGACATTAAATGTATCAAATAATGAAAAGGCAAATTTTAAATCAGGATTGGAACAAAGTCGTGATGTAATGGAATAACATTTTTCGTCTTCAACGGTCAGAGTATCGGTAATTTCGAGGACCATGTGACCCAGGGTTAACAATCCAAAACGTGCTTCATATTCAAACCTTTCGCCAGGGGGAAAAGTTTGAGAAAAAACTATCCCGTTATGTGATAGGAACATAAATCCGATGAGTGAAATCACTTTCATTGTGGAAATCGATCAGGAAATAACAAGACTTTTGAGCCGTTCAATCCTTTTATCAATCGGTGGGTGCGTGGCAAAAAGGTCTGAGACATTGAAGCGGTCTTTTCCAAATGGGCTGGCGATGAAGAGATGGGCATTTGACTGGGATGCCCTTGCCATCGGTTGATAATATTGCTTCAACTTTACCAGTGCCTGTGCAAGACCTTGGGGATAACGCGTGATATATGCACCTGATGCATCGGCAAGGTATTCGCGCTGGCGTGAAATCGCTGCTCTTATCAGGGCAACGAATATTGGCGCGATAATTGCAAGTACAAGTCCAATAAGAATCAGGATTCCACCGCTACTACCCCGGGTACTTTTTTTTCTGCCACTGAACATAAAACTCCTCAGGAAGAAATCCCGTAAAAGGACTATCAATCCACCAATTGTCGCGACAATGGTCATGAGTAAGACATCATAATTACGGATGTGTGCCATTTCATGGGCAATGACACCCTGTAATTCCTGCCGGTTCATAATCTCAAGCAATCCCGTGGTGACGGCTATTGAAGCATTCTGGGGATTCCTGCCTGTTGCAAAGGCATTTGGTGCAGGTGATGGCGTAATATAGACTTTTGGTTTGGGAACACCAGCCGCTATTGCAACTTCTTCAACTACATTGTGGAGCTGTCTGAATTCTTCAGGATCAGCAGGAACCGAACCTGTGGCAGCAAGTGCAATTTTATCCGAATTGTAGTAAAGCACTATATTATAGACAATGATAAAAAGAGCAAAGAATATGTAACCAGCAATCCCCCAGTCTAAGAGTTGAACCACAATATATCCGAGAAGTCCGAGAAATATGCTCGTGATGAAAATGAAGATATATGTTTTACGCTTATTGGCTGCGATCTGGTCGTAGAGTGTTTTAGGCATATTAGAATTTTACTTTTACTGCTTCTCGCTCTTCAGCAGGTGCGGTAAAGAAATCCCTTGGTTTGAAATTAAAGATTGATGCAATTATTGTTTGCGGAAATTTTTGAATCGTTACATTATAATCCATCACGACATCATTGTAAAACTGCCGGGCAAAGGCAATTTTATTTTCGGTGGCTGTTAACTCTTCCTGGAGCCGAATGAAATTTTCATTTGCCCTTAACTGAGGATAATTCTCGGCGACTGCAAACAATGTTTTCAATGTGGCAGTGAGCATATTATTTGCCTCAGCCGCTTCTCTGGGGCTTGTTGCACCCATCGCCCTTGACCGCAATTCGGTGATTTTTTCCAGGACCTCTTTTTCGTGTGCCGCATAACCCTTTACCGTCTCCACAAGATTGGGAATCAGGTCATACCTTCTTTTCAATTGCACATCAATTTGTGCCCATCCATTATCGACCCTAGTGCGTTTGGTTATCAGACTGTTATATATTGCAATCATCCATATAACGAGGATTATGATGATTATTAAAAATATCATTAGATAGCCTCCATTTTATTAAGTTTATTTAAAATTGGCCTTTTGTCAATATTGGTCCTTGACATTTCTGTTATTTTGGATAGACTTAAGCCCGATGGCCCCGTCCCTTTTTACTCTACCCTCGTTTGTGCTTTTGTTTTTCATAAACCTGGCCCTAATTTATCTCTGCCTGAATGTAAAAAATGGCGGAAAGTTCTGCAGGGCTATCCCCTTTTTCATCAGCGGTATCTTTACGATATTCATCCAGCTACTCATCGAATTCAATAATAGCCCTCAAAAAGGAGTATTGCTTTTTAAACTACAACACCTGGGCTTCTGGTCATATTTCATAACTGCACCCTTGCTCTTAAACGCCCTTGCCGGTGAGGAAATCAAGCGATGGATGCTCGTTCTGTCTGCAGTATTGACCTCAATCTCCTGTTTTCTGACCATCTTTACCGATTCAATCATCACACAAGAACCTCTCATTTACGAAAAGATGTATATTGCCAGACTCGGAAGCCTTTATCCGTTCATCGCAACTTTGTTATTTCTTATCTGCATACTCGCTTACCGCAATACCATCATTTTTGTCAAAAGACTAAAAAACAAGGGACTCCAATTCATAATGCCGATTGGTCTGGGTCTATGCATCATTTCAGGGCTATTCGATTACACAGGTAAGATATACGGCGAACCACTGATCCCGGCATTAAGAAACGCCTTCTCGATCGGTATGCTTTCTGTCGGTATTTCATTTGGAATTTTTATTCTGGCCAGTTATACACAACTCGTCCAGGAATACAAAAAGTCTCTTGATAATGTAGAGATGCTACTTAAAAAGAATAATCAGAATTTTAATGAATTCGTCCAGTTGATTGCCAAGACGATTGATGCGAAAGATAAATACACTGCTGGACACTCCATGAGGGTTGCTGAATATGCTGTGAGGATTGCGCGTGTTTTGAATATAGATGAAAAGCAGATAGAACTCTTGAAAAAGGCATGCCTATTACATGATATAGGTAAAATCGGTATTCCGGATGGTGTTCTCAATAAAAAATCGCCCCTGAGCAGAAAGGAACTGAATTACATATACCAGCACCCAGTGCTCGGTAAGGAAATCTTGAGTCAGATGAGCGAATTCCAGGAGATACTCGATATCATCTATTTCCATCACGAAAGGTACGATGGTTCTGGCTATCCACACGGATTAAAAGCAGAGGAGATTCCACTTTTAGCGAGAATCCTTGCTGTAGCCGATGCCTATGATGCAATGCTATCAGAAAGACCATATCGTCCAGCAAAGACAAAGATGGAAGCAATTAAGGAACTGTTGAACTCTAAGGGCAAACAATTTGATCCAGAGATTGTGGAAAAGTTTATTGATAGCTTATATAAGGGTAATTGCGAACCTCTACCGGATAATATCTCTAACTAACCGCGCCTTCTGTACGGGTCTTTTATCAAACAAAAGCACAGACGGTAATTCATTTATAATTGCGTCTATCCTTTGTCTGTTATCTGAGTAAATTTCTATTATCGTCTCCCCCTTTTTTACAAAGTCGCCTGTTTTTTTGTAAATTCTAAAACCACAACCATGATCAATCATGTCATCTTTCTTTAATCGACCAGCACCGAGTCTTGTAGCCAGCATTCCCAGTTTAAAGGTATCGAACTTTTTTATATAACCAGTCCTGTGCGCTGGCAACCTTAATCTATTTTTTGCTACAGGAAGTTTTTCATAATTATCAATGATATCTGTATTCCCGCCCTGAAATTTTATTATCTCTCTAAACTTCGCAAGTGCCTCACCACTTTTTATTTTTTTTATCAAAAGGTTTCTGCCCCCGCTTATACCTGCAATCTCAAGCATCTTCTCGGAAAGTGTAAGGGTAATCTCCATCAAATCTTTTGGTCCCTTTCCTTTCAATGTCTCAATTGCTTCTAAAATCTCAAGGGAGTTTCCAATGTATTCACCAAGTGGGTTATTCATGTCTGTCAGTACTGCTACCGTTTTTACTCCAAAAGCCTTCCCTGTTTGAACAAGAAAATAGGCAAGTTGCTTTGCTTTTTTATAATCCCCCATGAAGGCACCATTACCGAATTTTACATCGAGAACAAGTCCATTCAGGTCTTCTGCAAGCTTCTTAGACATTATACTCGCAGTTATTAAAGGTATTGAATCAACCGTAGCAGTGACATCGCGCAGACTATAAATCATTTTATCAGCAGGCACTATCTCTTCAGTCTGTCCAATGAATCCGGCATCAATCTTTTTTAATTGTTTTTTAAATTCCTTTAGACTCAAATCGGTTCTGAATCCGGGTATAGATTCTAATTTATCGAGGGTGCCGCCAGTGTGTCCAAGACTACGACCTGAAATCATGGGCACGCAGACACCACAACTCGCAACGAGGGGAGCAAGAACGATAGAGACTTTGTCACCGACACCACCAGTTGAATGTTTGTCTATACGGGGTTTTTTGATGTCTGATAAATCAAGGCATGAACCGGAATTAAGCATTGCCCTGGTAAGATGGACCGTCTCTTCTAAATCCATGCCTTGGAAATAAACTGCCATCAAGAATGCTGAGAACTGATAATCAGGAATCGATCCACCTGTATATCCCTTTACAAGAAATTCAATCTCTGAAGGATTTAATTTTAATCCGTTCCTTTTTTTGATGAGTATTTCAATAAATTCATAAGCCACCAATCATTATATCTACAGGTGGCATCAAAATCAAGATTTCTGTTTTTTCTTCTCAGCAATTGCAATCAGAAGGACCTTACTTCTCGCGCAGGATGACATCACCCAGCGGATAATTTATTTTTAAGCAAACCTGAAGGTTTACCCTGCATTTTATGATTTCTGATGTAGGGCAAGGCTTTAGCCTTGCATGATTTTTATAAATGCAAACCTGAAGGCTTGCCCACATTATTTGAAATTCGTCCGACTTGCTGTTGCGTTTTTTCGTAGGGCATTAGTTCTGTCCTGAAGTTACTTTCAGGATTGCTGTCGCACTGTTTTATAATTCCGCAACCCGAAAGTTGCGGCTACCTGTCTGGAGTGATTTTTTAGAATACGTTAGTTCTAATAAGGGTATTCTTAATTTTCCAATTCATAAAAAGTGGATAGGAGTCAGCAGAAGGACCGCTTGACAGGTATGTGAGTCTGAATATAATTAAAGAAATTATGCACCCAGAACAAGGCCTATTAAGAATGTCAGGAGGAAAAAGCTTTATCTGTAAAATTTTATACAAATTTTCTAAGAAAGGAATTATGGTAATGTGATAATAAAAAAGGAGAAATGGTGAAACAATCACTATGGTATATCACATTGGGCACCACCATTCTGTTTGGCATAAATGAAGATCTAAAAGCACCAGGCAATGGGCTGGAGCATGTTTTTAAGCTCCAGAAAAATTCTCATAACATCTCTCATTATGTTCGTACTGGAAATCCAGTCCTTGTTGATACGATTGATTTGAGTCCAATAAATCCTTATGGGTATTGCTGGGGTCTTGCCTATGACTGGGAACGTGATGCACTCTGGGTTACCCAGTGGAGCAGTGCTTTTAATAAGATGTATGCAATTGAAAAACGTTCGCCCTGTACCAAGATTGATTCAGTTACATTAGTTTCAGGACTACCTCCATACAGGCTCGGCATCGGCTATGGTGGTAATAATATAATGTTTATGGCAGGAAATGATTATACAATTTACCGCATCGACATGAACTCAGGGACTGGTTCGGTCTACAGGACTTTACCCTGTAAACTTCAAGGGCTTGATTTTAATATTGTTAATGATGGTGTGTATGGTACTGATATAGAGGCAAGTGTGGTTGGATATGCACTTCCTTCTCAGAATGGTGCCTGGAGAACCTGGATGGTCCCCAGATATCCCAGTGGAGTAAGTGGCGCTTATAGTGCAACAATGCCACCAAAATGGATATTCCAGGTTGAAGCAAATACTCCAGCGTATTTTTATCAATATCGTCTCTCATATGGTGTGCCGGTGGTTACGCCAGAGTCGATATGGATTTGCGATTCAGGTCAAACCCAGGGGAATGAAGCTGATTGTGCTTTTGATGGACGGTATGTCTACATTCTTGATCAGTCAGGACCGGATAAAATCTGGGTTTATGATGTCAGGATTACTCTCAATGATACAATCAGGTGGACATTTGAGTCCGGCTGGCAGGGATGGCAACATACCAGTCCTTACGCTTTTCCGAATGCCTGGGGTATTGCTGTGTCAAATCTCCACCCAGGCTGGATGCCACCCAATGCCCAGAATTATTGTTTGTGGTTTGATGATGATGCTGCTGGAAGTGGTGCACCACCGCTGCGTGATACCGCACAATCTCCGCTTATTGTTCCTCATACCACTACCAACTGGTTAAAATGGAGTATAGCATACAATTTCTGCAGTGGTTCAGAATATTTAGAAGTCGGTATAAAATATCTTGAAGATACAGTCTGGCGAATTGTTCCATTAAAGGTTTATAACTATGACATTTTTGGTAGATGGGATTCAGCCGATGTCAGTCCCTATAAGATTTATCCAAGACTCCAGATTTATTTCTATTATGATGATGGTGGAGACTGGCAGTGGTATGGTGCGATCGATAATGTCACAATAAATGGTGAACTTTATGTACCTGCCCTGGATGTTGGAGCGATTAGTATCAATCAGCCACCTGCAAATGTTCTCCCGAATACCACATATAACCCTGAGGCAAGATTTAAAAATTTCGGCAACAGGCATGAGACGTTTAACGTTTTTTTCCAGATTGACTCTTCTGGAATTATCATCTACAATCAAACCTACAATATTGGGCTCAATGGTGGTGATGATACAGTAATCACATTCAGTAACTGGAGAAGCTGTGGTACAACTGGTGTGCGTTATCTGTTCCGTGCATTTACCACACTGTCTGGCGATCTCAATCCAGCGAATGATACAGTTACCAAAGTCGGTATAGTCAATCCCACATACTGGGAGGTTCTTTCTGCCCAATTTCCTTCCCCGAGCTCAGGGCATTCAATGGCAACACTCCATGACGGTAAATATATGGTATTTGGTGTAAACACAACCGCTGGTTATACAAATCAAACCTGGATTTATGATATTAGTACCGGAGTCTGGATCGCTGGACCAAATAATCCATATGGTTGTGGTGCCTATGGAACTGCTCAGGGTGTTAATGGTAAATACTACAGGATTGGAGGAACAGATGCCTGGCCTGTTCCACTCGCGCGGGTCGATATATACAATCCAATTTCTAATCAATGGTCAAATGGTGCAAATTGTCCAATTGCAAATATGGACATGGTCTCGGGTGTCTACAAAGATTCTTTAATATTTACTTTTGGTGGTGGTAACTGGGGTGGAACTGTTGCTCCACATAATCGTGTCTATTTTTATGATACCTACTTAAATTCCTGGACTCAGGCTACAGGATTCCCTGGTGTCGGCAGGGGTTGTGCAGCGGGCGGCATTATCGATACCTTCGCAATCGTTGCCTGCGGCTATGATGGCAGTTTATTTTACAGGAATGACTATATCGTGGGTAGAATAAACCCTAATAACTGTGCCCAGATCACTTGGAATCCACCAGCAACTATTCCAGGAATGGCTGGCCGTTATCGCGTACCAAGCGGTATTGATATTGTAAATAAAGAACTTTGGATTGTTTGTGGTCAAATCAGTGGAGGAACGAGTGATGAAACCTGGTCATACAATCCATATACGAATACCTGGACTAACTGGAATAAACCCAAACCACACCCCGTGGGAAATGTATCACCAATCGTCGTTACCCGAACTGCCACTGGAGATGTTGGGGTGTTCATTGCAAGCGGTTATTATGGTATTACAAATATCCCGGATCACGAAGTATTCCACACCGGACACATTCCTGGTGTTCAGGAAAAACCCTGGATACCAGTTACTCGCTTCAGGTTTGGTTTCAATCCGGGTATGCAAAATCCCATAAAAGACTATACCGCCATTACATACACGACAACAAAGTCAGGCAGTGTTATCCTCAAGGTTCATGATGCTACAGGAAGGAGTGTCCGTACCCTTGTCAATCGTCCATGTGAACCTGCAGGGACAAAGACCGTTTACTGGGATTGCAAAGATGAAAATCACAGAAAGGTAGCACCTGGAGTATATTTCCTAAGACTCGAGTCTGAAAATATGGTCGCTACACACAAAATGATTCTTCTGGAGTAAATACGGACAAAGTATTTACTCCCCATGATCTCTATATCATCAATTCTCTTTGCTTGCTCTGAAACATTTTTCAATATCTCGGTATCTCTTACTTACCATTCTCTGAAAATAATCGTCAACATTCTATTACCGATTTTTAAAAAATTATTCGTACTTTTTCTATGCGTATCTTTCAAGATTTGTTTGAGATTGTTCACCCGGAGCTGTAAGGCAAGGCTAAAGCCTTACCTTACGTTGGGCTTGGGTTTGCAGGACTTAAAACTTGCCCTACATTTGAACTTGATGATTGATTCTTTAATTAACTAAGGGGGCATATATTGATAACAAATTCCTGTTACGTTTGCATCAGCTTATTGACAATTGCTCAATTCTGGGTATAATATACTTAGCTTTGACCGTAGAGGTTGCCCTTATGAACTTCAGGGCGATAAAGGCTGAAAGGAGGAAATTTGGTCTACGGAAAAGTGAAATGGTTCGACGGTAAGAAGGGTTATGGTTTCATTGAGAAAGAAGACGGAACCGGTGATGTATTTGTCCATTATCAGGATATAGTGGGCGAAGGTTATCGGGTCCTTAGAGAAGGCGAACGAGTTAAGTTTGAAATAACCCAGACTCCGAAAGGAGACAAGGCAATTAAAGTCGAACGCGCAAGAAACGAATAATGGATTCATAGAATCCAAAGCAGAGCCTGGACAACCAGGCTCTGCTTTTTATAATAGATAACAATGCCATGGAAAAAAGACAGGAAGAAATAAAAGAACTATTGAAAAATAGCATAAACCTTGAACTTCAGGGAAAGTATAAAGAGGCGATAAATCTCCTTGAGAAGGCAGTAAGATTAAATCCCGGTGATGGCAATCTTTACAACAGGCTCGGTGATCTGTATCTGAAATTGAATCGCACAAAGGATGCAATTAATGCATTTCAGAACGGTATCCGGGCATTTAAAACCGAAAATTATTTAAGGAATGCACTTGCCCTTTGTAAAAAAATCCTGCGGTATGACCCGAGTAATACTGAGATAAATTTTACGATTGCTGAATTGCTAATTGATCTTGATGAAAAAGGCGATGCGGCAATGTATCTTTTCTCTTATATAGAAAGACAGATGGCTGCAGGGAATAAAAAAGAAGTGGCAAGGGCAATGGAACTTTTAAAAAAGCTCAAATTGAGTGATGCAAGCGTGGCCAGTAAAATGGCTGCGATTTATGATAAGACAGGTGAAAAGAAAAAGGAAGAGGCGAAACCAGAAGGGGAAGTATCTAATGAGGAAGGAATTCCTGAATCGAGTATTGTGGAACTTGAATTGCAGCCGGTTACGGCGCAGGAGGATTTTAAAGATACAGTTTCTCTTTCGTCCGGCGCGAAATTGATTGATGTTGATTCACTGAATCGTCTGGAGAGATTAACAGAAGAAATCGAAAGGGTTGCTGGTGAATTACGACGGGCAATGAGAATGGATGAAGTGGTGGTGGCAATTGATAAGTCTTTAACCCTTTTCTCCCAGCAACAGAAGGAAGCAATCAACCTTTTGCATAAAACTTTAAATACCGATTTAGAAAATCTAAAAAAAACGATTGGTGAATTGCGGGAAGGAACCAGAGCTAATGTGGATGAACTTGTAAAAATTCTTAACAACCTCAGGAATGCAGTAAGCGGTATGAATGAAAGTCAGAGAGCCATCGTTGAGAGAATTTCAGGAAGTTTGAATGATATTGGTGGGCAGATTGGATCTTCAATAAACCGGATGCTTGAAGACCTTCGTGGTCTCACCTTTTGTTATGAGAGAATGAGTCAGAATATTTGTAACAAAGTTGAAGAGAATTGCCAGATGAGTGCCTCGCTGTTAAAAGTTAGCGGCGAGACCAAGATTGGCATTCAGACCATAAATGAAAGTCTATTAAAATACTTTCTAAATCAAGATGCCCAGATAAAAAAAATGAATAAATTCATTCTTATTATGAGTATTATTCTCGGGAGTATCGCCATTTTACTTTTGCTTATCCTTCTATTGAAATAGTTTTTAAATGCCAAATCATCAATCTTTGTGGATTCTTATTGACTTGAATTCCACTGCTAAGTATAATAATTCATGAAAATACTCGTCACCGGTGGCGCGGGGTTCATCGGCTCGCATATTGCCGACGCCTATATTAAAGAAGGTCATACCGTGGTAATAATTGACAATCTCTCGACCGGTGATATCAAAAATGTTAATACAAATGCAATATTTATAAAACAGGACATAACCGGTCCAGAGATTGAAGATATTTTTAAAGAGTTCAAATTTGATGTTGTCAATCACCATGCCGCACAGATAAACGTCCGTTATTCACTGGAAGACCCAATCCTTGATGCAAATGTCAATATCATCGGTTCTTTAAATCTCCTTAGACTTTCTGCAAAATATAAAGTGAAAAGATTTATTTTTGCCTCAAGTGGTGGAGCAATATATGGCGAACCCAAAGTATTCCCGATAACTGAGGACTTTAAACCAGAACCACTATCACCTTATGGTGTAGCAAAACTGACTGTAGAGAATTATGTAAATGTCTTTGCCCGGTTATACAGCTTTGATTATGTCATCCTTCGCTATAGCAATGTGTATGGCCCGAGGCAAATTTCAAAGAGTGAAGCAGGGGTCATTTCAATATTTATTAATAATATACTTGAAAACAAAATATGTTTCATAAATGGTGATGGCAACCAGATAAGGGATTATGTTTATGTTGGTGATGTAGTAAGGGCAAATCTCCTTGCCCTGGATTCGCATTCCGATTGTTTTAATATCGGGACTGGCGTTGAGACGAGTGTTAACGATTTACTTGAAATTTTAGGCAAAATATTGAATCAGCCGATTGAACATCAACACCGGGCACCGATTCCTGGTGAAGTATTTAAAAATGTCCTTGATTTTTCAAAGGCAGAAAAGTATCTCAACTGGAAACCCCGGGTTCCGTTGGTGGAGGGGATTAGACTCACTTACGAATACTTTTATAATGAAAGGCAAAATAAAATATCTTGACCCGGAAATCCTGGCGCGACTTTCAAACCTGGATCTCAAGGCAAGACTGGTCGTGGAAGGATTTTTAACCGGTTTACACCACAGTCCTTATAAAGGTTTTTCTCAGGAATTTACAGACTATCGTCCCTATATCCCGGGCGATGAGATCAAGCTAATTGACTGGAAAGTTTATGGCCGACATGATCGTTTTTATGTAAAAGAATATCAGGAAGAAACAAACCTCCGGGCGTACATCTTGCTTGATAAAAGCGGGTCAATGGGTTATGGCCGAAAGATAACAAAACTTGAATATGCAAAATTTCTCGCTGCCTGCCTTGCCTATCTTTTGTTCAAACAAAGGGATGGTGTTGGTATAATGACATTCGATACCGGCATCAGACAATTTATACCGCCTTCAGCAAAGAAGTACAACTTTACAAGAATCCTCGAAGTGATTGAAGAGGTAAGAACCGGTAATGAAACAGAACTTGGTCGGGTTTTATTTGAATTAGGACAGAAAATAAAGAGACGGGCGCTGGTTATTCTTCTTTCTGATCTATTTGATGATCCACTCAGGGTTGTGAGGTCATTGAAATCCTTCAGGGCAAAGAAGCACGAAATGATTGTCTTCCAGATTATTGACCCGGATGAATATACATTCCCTTTTGTGGAAGCAGCGTTATTCCAGGATATGGAGAATAATGACCAGCTCATAGTGGAACCACGGGCAATCAGAAATTCTTACCAGAAAAAGTTTAGAGAATTTTTGAATTACTATCAACAGAAAATGCTGGAAGCACACATTGATTATGAGTTGATAAATACCTCGGAAGATTATGACCGTGCTTTATTCTTCTTTCTTCAGAAAAGGCAGAGACTTTTATGAAATTCCTCAATCCCGTTTATCTGTGGGGTATCTCACTGATTGCTGCTCCGATAATCATCCATCTTCTCTTCAAAAAAGACTTAAAAAAAATATATTTTTCATCACTTTCATTCTTGAAAAATGTAGAAGCCCATAGATTGAGATGGCTGCGCTTGAAAGAGATAATAATTCTAATCGTCCGTTGTATTCTGATTGCTTCAATCTTCCTTGCACTGGCACGACCTCAATACCAGGGAAGACTATTCTCCGGAAATAGACTTGCATCAATATACCTTGTGATTGACAATTCCTTCAGCATGCATTATGGCCTGAATTTCGCCGATGCCCTGAAAAAAGCAGAAAAGTTAATAGCCAGCTACTCTCCAAAAAGCCTTTTTTATATAACACCACTCTGTTTATCAGAAGATTATAAACCATTATGGGTCAACCAGAAAACTGCGTACCATAAACTCAAAGATATAAGGTTGACTTTTAAATCCGGTTCATTGAAACCGATTTACGATAAATTCCTAAAAGAGAAGACATCGCTACCTAAAGAATTTGTTTACATCGGTGATGGACAGAAGATAAATTTTAAAGACCTTACAATTG
This sequence comes from Caldifarciminota bacterium, assembly GCA_026416055.1. Lineage (GTDB taxonomy): Bacteria > Hydrothermota > Tepidihabitantia > SM23-42 > JAOAFX01 > JAOAFX01. The sequence continues at coordinate 11,381 of JAOAFX010000006.1, read as the reverse complement.
TGAATGACTTTTACTGGATACCCATTCCCACAGGTAGCAATGTGGCGATTGAAAATGTATCATTGAAGGAATATCCCGGCATCATTCAGGGTGGTTATACACTCAAAACGAAACTGAAAAATTACAGTGCAAGGCCTTTCACAGGCAAAATTGAACTTGAGGCGCGTGATCACTACCAGGAACAAGAATTGGCAATACCTGCTCACGGAGATGCGATCGCTTTCTTTACATTGCCTGTGTATATCCGTAGAGGTATTATCAGGGTCAATCCGGATAGTCTCCCCTGGGATAATGAATATTACTTTTCAAAATCCCTGCCTGGAGCAATAAAGATTTTGATCGTAGGGGATGCCAGGTATATCAAAAAAGCACTCGCACCATCGGAAAGGGTTAGGATGCCTCTGGGCATTGATCTCACCACAAGTATAAAAAATTCTAATCTTTCAGAATACCATATCGTAATCCTCAATGGCGTGGAGGAGATAACCGATTTTGAGTTTTTGAAATTACAGAATTTTCTTTCCCGACAAGGGACCGGATTGATTGTATTTCCGGAAACGACGCTCGGACCAGGATTAAAGAGCCTGCTTGCTGAGGAAGTTGAAATAGAAGACTGGCTGGACCTTGAAGGTTATACAAGTATCAAATGGATTGATGGCGATTTTCCACCATTTTCGCAATTGGCTACCATAACTGGATGGAAAGGGATAAAGGTATTCAGATTATGGAAAATGAAGCCTAAGTCACGTGTGCTCATAAGTCTTGATAATAATCTTCCATTCTTGATCACTCGTAATAACATTATGGTCTTTGCCACGACATTTAAAGAGAGCAACACCGACATTATCTATAATCCCAATTTCATACCCATTCTCCATTCCTGTATTTATGGCCTGATAAATGATGATATCGACCGGGAGTACAGAGTTGATGAACTCGAAAGGAATTCTTATCTTATTGCCGGGGATAAATCGGTTATACCCCAGAAGCCCGGATTTTATAATATTGGAAATGATACTATTGGTGTGAATGTTGAACCGGTGGAGAGTAATCTTGCTCCGATAACACCAAAAATGGCTAAAGAAATGGGTATAAAATTAATAGATTTTGAAACCCAGGGCAGGACAACCGACCTTACAAACATATTTTTAATTATGGCGTTGTTTGCCCTGATTATAGAAATAATACTTTTGCTGATATAACTAATAGACAGTGACGCGGATCTGTTGGGGTTTTATTTCATTAAGATTGATGAAATCAGGAAGGATTATTTCTGGTGAAAGCAGATACTCACCGGGCACGAGGTCAGAAACTTTTATCACAGCATCGATTTCATCTCTGGTTAATTTTTGAATCCGCCCTGCTGCGCCTGAAACGATAAGCGTATCAATATGGGCATGGGCCATCCTTATCCTTTGATTGGTATTTTTTAAAATATTCAGCGGAATTCCAGTGAAAGTAGCTTTGGCAACCGAATCAATAATCACCTTTACCCGGATATTTTCCGGAAAGACTTTTATCAATTCGCTCAGGATTTTTATCTTTAAATTCTTCTCAAAAGATGCAGAACGATTAGAGACACTCAATGATTCTGTAGTAATTTCTTTGAGACCCCGCAAAATTTCCTTTGGTCCATCTATCTTTACGGTATCAATAATTTCTATCGCCAGAATTGCATAGCCGTTCTTCGGATTACCTTCAACTGGAATCACGGGTCTGATATACTTCGTTACCCTCTCGTCGACTGTAACAGTTATAAACTTTGCTTCAAAATTTATTGAAACATCCTTCACTGGTATTATCAAATCCCGGGTAGAGAAAACATTCCGTCCAGGCACTACCTCGCTGAGATTACACAACGCCCGTGGTGGAGACGCCCAGAGCCCTATGAGATTTTTGCCTTTGCCGGTAAAAACTACACTCAGCCGGGCAACGGAGTCCACCAGCACATAGTGTTCTGGAAGGTTGACATAATTTACAGAAATTTCACGCCCGTAATTGTAAGTACCATCTATGGCGACAAAAAGCCACAGACCGAATGCTAGACCCAGCGCGAAGATTTTTCGCACCGGGTCGGTAGTAAAAAGATTCAAAAAAATTTTTAAGAATTTTTGCATAAAAATACCATTATCCCTTTCTGAATATGGAGTCGATTTTCAGCCTGGTCAAAAACGATGGAATGTGGCCCGTCAAGTACCTCATCAGTAATTTCTTCTCCACGATGCGCGGGGAGACAATGCATTATGACGTAATCTTTTTTATTTGCATTTTTCAAAAGTTCACTATTTATCTGAAATGGACGAAATATCCTCTTGCGCAATTCGGCTTCGGCCTCCTGCCCCATTGATGCCCAGACATCGGTGTATATCACATCTGCATCACGAATTGCTGCTTCGGGTTTATCTGTCCAGTATAAATTCTTTGCCTGCGCCATATATTCTTTGTTCGGTTGATAATCGACCGGAGTGGCAACATGGAGTTTGAAACCGAGGCGCGCGGATGCAGCGATGAAAGAATTGCAAACATTGTTTCCATCACCCACAAATGCGATCGTGACTTTCTCAAGTGTACCTTTTTTCTCAATTATTGTGAAAAGGTCGCACAATATCTGGCAGGGGTGTTCGAGGTCACATAAACCATTGATTACCGGCACATCGGCATTCTCTGCCAGTTCTTTAATTGTACTATGACTGAACACCCTTGCCATTATGATATCAACCCAGCGTGAAAGGTTTTTTGCTACATCTTTAACTGATTCCCTTTTTCCCATCTGGATATCAGCAGGTGCAAGATATATTGCATGCCCGCCGAGCTGGGTCATTCCGGTCTCAAAAGTCACCCTTGTCCTTAATGATGGCTTTTCAAAGACCATGGCAAGGGTTTTATCTTTCAATAACTTATGCTCAATACCTTTTTTCTGTTTTTCTTTCAAATCTTTTGTCAGTTCAAATATTTCATAAATTTCATCTTTCGTCAGATCGAATATTGAAGTTAAATCTCTTTTCATTCTTCTCTCCTTTGGGCTTATTATACTAAAAAATTTTTTAAAATCAATAAAGATTTTTGCTTGATAAAGACCTAAATTTCATCTCGTCTGATCGAGAATATTGAGAAACCGAGCATAGTTTACTTTTTTTCTAAATCAGACCTGTTTTCTTTTGCAAACCCGAGGGTTTCTCCTACATTTATTCCTGTAAGGTAAGGCTTTAGCCTTGCGTTTTTATTAACACATATCTTTCTCTATCCTTCTTTCAAATTTTTTTTCTTGAATCGCGTATTGAAGTTGAATCTCTTTCCATTCTTTGCTCTATATTAAAAAATCCTAAAAAATCGATGAGGGTCTGTGTTACTTGAATAGGCAGAAATTCGTCTTATTTTTGGGTAAATAAAGAATCCTTGACAGGTCGTTTAGCGTGAGTAAGATTTTAAAAAAGGGGGTATGATGATTCTTTTTAAGATCTTACCATTGTGGTCATATTTATTATTTATGGCTGCTGGTGATGATGGGTCAATATTTTGTAGAAATAATATATTCCTTCTTGCTCCACCAGGTGCCTCAGGTATCGGGCTTTATGGTTATGACAATCCAGCACTTCTGACCTATCTCCATAATTTTGATTTAGCCTTTATTTGGTCTGGTGCCCGAAATGAAGAGAATGGTTTTGATGGCTGGCGATTCTTTGCCGGAATACCGAGGTTAAGTCTTGCGATAGGGGATGATAGATTTCCCTATGGTTCATGCCGAAAATATAATCTTTCTTTTGCCATGGGAGATAAAAAGCAGAGCTTCGGTATAGGATATGAATGGAGTGTGAGCGACACCAGTATCATTCCTGAACCAGTAATATGGAAACTCGGTGGACTGATACGCCCCAGACGGTTTTTATCCCTTGGAGTGGTGGGTTTATTACCCAGTCAGAATGGATACAGAGAAGTCTATCTTGATGCAGGATTCAGACCGACTGGCAACGAAATAATTACTTTTTTCTTTGATTGCATATTTAGAGAGAATTTAGATTTTAAGGATAGTCCATGGAGCACAGGGTTCGTTCTTGAACCACTTCGAGGTATTAGATTGACTACAAGATACTTTAATGACCGTGCTATAAAAGTTGGTGTAAACATCGGGTTGGGGCGAATCGGAGGAACGGTTCAATCCTGTTTTGACTCAAAACAAAGGCGCAAGTACGATACATACGGTATAAGGTTTGGCGCCCTTGACCGGAGCATCTTCAGGGACCTGTTGGGCAAAAATAAGAATTATCTTAAACTTGAATTAAACGGCAAACTGAATTATCAACGCTATATGTTATTTGACAAAAGCAATACCCTGCTCTCCATTTTGAATACAATCGATGTTGCCAAGAGAGACCCTAGTATAAGGGGAATTGCCATTAATCTTTCAGGCATTGAAATTAACTGGGAGATGGCCTGGGAATTAAGAGAGAAATTTAAAGATTTTAAGTCAAATGATAAGTATCTTTTGGTATACATCGATGAAGTCAGAATGCCGGAGTATTATCTTGCTTCAATTGCAAATCTGATTGTTATCGATCCCCAGGGTGGAATCAACCTGCAAGGACTTCTCATGGGACGGATGTTTTTTAAAAATGCCCTTGATAAATTAGGGATTGGCGTTGATGAATGGCGTTATTTCAAATACAAATCCGCTGCTGAAATCCTATCCCGTGATAAGATGTCTGAGGCCGATCGTGAACAACGCCAGGCAATAATAGATGATTTTTATAACACAATAAAAAATGAAGTCTGCGAGAGCCGGGGACTCAGTCCTGAAGACTTTGAAAAACTGGTGAATGAAGATGTCGTTCTTCTGCCTGAGGATGCAGTTAAGAAGAATCTCGCTGATACTACAGGAAGATGGGATGAGATAGAAGAGATAGTGAAGCAGATTGAAGGCAAAGAAAAAGGATTTGTAGATAAATCAAACCTTGTACACTTCCGACTGCCCAAGGATGACTATTGGGGTGAAGAACCGAAGATAGCAATCATTTATGGAATAGGTGAATGCGCCATGGATACCGGGATAAGAGCACGAAGTTTAATAAAGGATTTTGAATGGGTTATGGACAGGAAGGATATAAAAGCAGTGGTCTTCCGTGTTGATTCACCAGGGGGCAGTGCTCTTGCATCAGATATTATCGCCGAGGCAATAAGAAAATGCCAGAAGAAGAAGCCGGTCATCGTGTCCCAGGGCATGGTCGCAGGCTCGGGTGGTTACTGGCTATCTATGTATGGGAATAGAATAGTCGCTTCTCCTTTTACAATAACCGGTTCAATCGGTGTCATTGGTTTGTGGCTCTACAACAAAGACTTAAAAGAAAGATTAGGACTTTCTACTGATTTTGTAAAGGTTGGTGAACATGCAGATCTGGGTTTTGGGTTTAACTATCCATTTTTAGGGCAATTGCCTGATAGAAATTTGACTGAGATTGAGAAACAAAAGATGGAATCTATGATAAAATCCCTGTACCATGACTTCGTTAGCAGAGTTGCCCAGGGCCGGAATAAGGGCATACAGGAGATCGAAGAGATCGCCCAGGGAAGGGTATGGTCTGGTATTAGAGGAAAAGAGATCGGACTAGTCGATACCATTGGCGGAATTGAAGCCGCAATAAATATTGCTAAAGAGATGGCAGGGCTAAAAAAGGATGAGCGGATAAATGTCATTGAATTGCCCAGACCTGAACTCTTGCCGCCTGACCTGTTTCAACCGAGGATTATTGGTGAAAAGACTCAAAACGAGGAATTTATCCGTTATCTCAAATTGCTCAGCGAAAATAATGGCAAAGCCCTTCTGATCATGCCCCTTGAATATTTGTATTTTTATTGAATCTGGTTACCTCTAAAGTAATTTAAACAGAAGCGATTCAACGGGTTTTAATTTTTAAGAAATAAAATCTTTTGTGTAGTGGGAACAATAACCCTGATAACTCATAATTCTTTTTTTGCTGATTTTGCAAGGACGTCAAATATTACAGGGTTCTTCAAAAGTGCCAGTACCTGATTGCCGATTTCAAAATTATGCTGGCGAATCTTATCCAGAAATGTCTTGACGCGATTATAACTGGGTTCAATTTTTTTCAATTCCTTTTGAATTTCTCTGATTTCTTCAATCAGGATTTCTTTTGTATTACTGCTTATTTTTTCATCTGTACTTATTTTTTCAATGAGGAGATTGAATTCTTTATAGACATTTATCTGCATTGCTGATGTGTCTTTATCTACCGGAAATGTAATATCAAATTGATACTCGTCTTCAACTAAATCAATCCCCTTGCTTGTTATACGTGCGCCAACAAAAAGACTTCCTTCTAGGGGTTTTTCCAGTTCAATATACCCTTTTTCTTCAAGGTAGACAATATTGAAATTGAGTGTTTTCAAATCGATATTGAGTGCCTCTTTGAATTCCTTTGGTGTGATACGATAATAGGGATGCTCTTTAAATTTCTCATAAACCATCTCCAGAATCTTGCGTCTTATCTCAATGTTTGTCATCGTCCTTTAAAGACTCATCATAACCATATCTGGAATATAAGTCCACCCCGGTCGATAATGAAATATTTATTTTTAAAATCATTTATTGCCTTTTTAAAATCCTCTTTGTTGCGGATTCTTGTTGCTCCGATACGGAGTATCACATCACCGGGCGAGATACCCAGTTTTTCACCGATGCTGCCTGGCTCCACCCTTGTTACAACCACACCCTGCTTATATCCCAAGTCAAATTTTTTTATAAGATAGGGGTTGATATCTTCAACATAAATTCCTAATTTTGAACCATAGCCAAGAGGTTCCTGGAATTCGGTAACGACAAGAGAGATATCCAATGAATCCTTATCCCGGTAAAGCCTAATCTTCAATGTATCACCAACAAAGGTATTGGCATTAATACGGTCCCATGCACTCGTCGTATTGATTGCTTCATTGTTGACCATAATTATCCGATCTCCTTCCTTTATTCCCGATATATAGGCCGGACTGTTCAAGTCTACACTACTTACCAGTACTCCACGCTGTTCAATACCCATCGCCTCAGCGATCTCCGGTGTAAGTTCCTGGACCCATATACCGATCCAGGGTGTCCTTATTTTTCCGTATTGTTTCGTCTCATTGATAAATTTTTTTACTACGTTTATCGGTCGGGCAAAACCTACTCCTTCAGAACCACCACTCGAGGTCAGAATAAATGTATTTATACCAATGACCTGTCCCAGTATATTTACAAGTGGCCCACCGGAATTTCCAGGATTAATCGCTGCATCGGTCTGTATCATATCTTTATATACCCTGTCTTCATGGGTTGATTTTATTGCCCGATTGAGTGCTGAAACAACTCCTACTGTTACCGTGGGGCGGGTGTCTTCAAGCAAAAAACCGAATGGATTGCCAAGGGCAACGACCCATTCACCAATCATCAGGTCGTCAGAATCTCCTAACTCCGCATAAGGTAGATTGTGGCCATCGATCTTCAAAAGGGCTAAATCGAGTGCCCTGTCCATAGCCACAATCTTTGCCTTAAACTGGCGTGCGTCAGGCAGTGTGACATTTATCTCAGTGGCATTTGAAACTACATGTTCATTGGTTAAAATATATCCATCCGGAGAGATGATTACTCCTGAACCGAGGCTTTGAACCTGCTGGCGGTAACGATGTTCAGGAAAGAAATCACCAAAGAACCGACGGAAGAATTCATCATTGAAGGGTGAGACGGTGATGATGCGGGTCTGGATGACTGTGATTGAAACGACCGCGGGACCTACTTTATTCGCTGCAAGGACGATCGCATTCATGCGCTGTTTAGATATTTCATCATTGAGATTGACAAGCTTCAGATAATTCAGGGCGGTATAATCTTTTCTGGGCTTGAATTGATTGTACAAAGATAAAATGATGAGGCAGATAAAAAATCCTGCCAATGCTGCGATTATCTCTCTTTTCTTCATACCATTCCTACCTCAGTCAATTTTTTTCTTCCAGTCTTCAAGGAACCGGGCGATTCCCACATCGGTTAGGGAATGTTTTATTAGCTGTATAAATACCTTATAAGGAATTGTGCAAATGTCCACCCCAAGGAGTGCTGCCTGGCGCACATGCTCGGGATGCCTTACCGATGCAAAGATTATCTTGGTTTTAAAATTGTAATTCCGGTAGATTGTCAATATATCGTTAACAATTTCAATTCCGGGATTGCCAATATCATCGAGCCTGCCGACGAAAGGGCTTACATAGGCTGCACCTGATTTTGCTGCAAGTAAAGCCTGATTTGGAGAGAATACAAGGGTCATATTTACTTTTATACCTTCCCGGGCTAAAACTTTCGTTGCCTTTAAGCCATCCACGGTACAGGGAATCTTTATTACAATATATTCACTTATCTGGCTTAAATCCCTTGCTTCTCTTACCATTTCATCGGCATTGAGACTCAGCACTTCACCACTTACCGGTCCTTTTACAATATCGCATATCTCCTTCAATAATTTTTTATAGTCTCCCTTTTCTTTTGCCATTAAAGAAGGATTTGTCGTCACGCCATCAAGAACTCCCCATTGTACAATTTCTCTGATTTCATCAACATTTGCGGTATCGAGATATAGATCCATCATAACTCCTTTTTTGCAATACAAAATAAATCTTTGTACTTCACTTCACAGAGATACAATCCACAGGCAGGTGCAAAGTAAAGATTCGAAAAACCTCGCTCAAAAATCTCAACCGCTGTTTCGGGCTTAAACCTGCCTCTTCCAACATCAACCAAAAATCCTACAATTCCTCGAACCATCTTCCGCAAAAATCTATCAGCTTCAATTTCAATTATAATATCACTTTGTACTTCTGTCAATGATATATTAAAGATTTTACAAATAGTATTCTTCTCTTTATCAGGAGGTTCATCTTCTTCTGTTTCAACTGAGAAATTTTTGAAGTCGTGGGTACCCAGAAAATACTGAAGCGATTTTCGAATTGAAGAAAGATCAAGATCATATTTAACAAACCAGAAATATCTTCTTTTTAACGGTGAAAAACAGGTCATTATTTTATACTGGTATATTTTGCTCGATGCTGAAAATCGCGCATGGAACTCAAGGGGCACATCGCAGATTTCCTTTATAAAGAGGTCACTACCTGTGAGCGCATTTATCGCTTTTTTCAGTTTGTCGCATGGAATCCTGGAAGTGGTTTTAAAATTCGCAACCTGCCCGAGTGCGTGGACACCATGGTCGGTTCTTCCAGCACCTATTACTCTCACCGGCTCATTGATTATTCTATTAATGGCAGATTCTATTTCACCCTGGACAGTTCTTTTATCTGGCTGGTATTGCCACCCGTAGAAGTCTGAGCCATCATATTCTATCAACATTTTTAGATTCCTCACTTCCACCTTTCAACAACCTTCAAGCACGGGGTAGAATGATTTTAAAGGTTGTTCCTTTACCAACCTTGCTTGAAACTTCGATCTTTCCATTGTGGGCTTCAATAATTTTCTGGGCTATGGAAAGACCAAGGCCGGTTCCCCCTTTTTTCGTCGTATAAAATGGTTTGAAGATTTTTTTCAGGTCTTTTTTCGGAATACCCGGACCTTCATCTGTTATTTCGATCCAGCCGAATTTATCATCGTGATCTGTAGTTATTATAATCCTTTTACCGGGCTCACTCACCTCACAGGCATTGACGATAATATTTGATACACCTGATTTCAGTCGGTTTAAATCAGCATTGATTTCAAAATTGTTACCAGTTCTGATAATTTCAAGTTTTTTCCCAGCAAAGCCGGGCATAACCTCAAGAAGCGATTCGTTCAGGACATCGTTTATCGTTGTGCGATAGGTCTTTTTTGGGACAAACTGGGCGAAGCTCAAAAAATCAGAAACGATTTCATTCAAACGGATTGATTCTTTCAGTGCCATATCAATGAATGGCTTTGCCGACTTTGAAACCCGTGATTTGGCTATTACCTCAAGTGAGCCACGGATAGAGGCAAGGGGATTGCGGATCTCATGGGCCAGAGAACCACCGAGTTCAGCAAGCATCTTCGTCTGTTTTGAAATTCTTGATGTTTCTTCGAGTTTTTTAATTTCTGTCAAATCCTGCAGGATGGCAAGTGCACCGTGATCATTACTGATGAGGGAACAGGAAAGTAAGTAAAATTTCTTCTGGATTTTTAATTCTTTTACACTTCCGTGCCGTTCCGGATTTTTCAGGTATCTTGCCAGATGTAGATGGACAAATGACTTTATATTTTCATCGAAGATATTGGTGTAGATAATCGTTCCGGCGTTATCTATTACCAGAATACCCGAGGGTATGTTCTTTACAATCTCTTCCATGGTAAGATTTAATTTTTTTAATTCCTCAGTTTTTATGCGATATCTTTCCGAAAGACTTCCACTCAAAATACCTGTGAGCAAAAATAAAAGTGAGAAAATATAAAATTGCTGCATCACATATTTAACTTCAAGGGCTTTATTATTTATCTCGATGAACATCAAAATCAAAAAAAATACAACAGAGATTAAGCTCACCACATATGCACCCCGGCGATACAGGAAAATGGCTGAAATAATGATCAGTAGAATATACAATAAAGGGAAAAGGCTTTCTGCACCGCCTGTGAAATAAGTTATTACAGTTATGAGGGGGATATCAGTAAGCAACAAAATATAGGTTAAAAGTTCTGGTTTTAGCCATCTCTGGAGAAACCAGAAGAAAGAACTTAAAATTAAGGAAGTAAAGATGATAAACCAGTATGTTCCGGGAATGGTGTACGTAACCGGGTAAGAGGAACTGAGAAGGATAAAGGTTATAACAAGGGGATGGAGTAAGATAAGCCCTTGTAAAGGGCTTATCCGCGTTTTCTGAAACATGCACTATTCAAATGAAATTTTTATACTTTCTTTTTTTGTTTAACTCTGATAAAAACTATTCGGTAATAGTAGAGGCTAACTGGAATATTGGAAGGTACATTGAAATAACTATGAATCCAACTGCACCACCAAGAAAGACCATGATCACAGGTTCAAGGGCATTTGTGAGGTTTTCTACGGCCTGGTCAACTTCAGCATCATAAAAGTCTGCAACCTTTGAGAGCATGTCATCTAGCCCACCTGAAGCCTCACCGATTGCAATCATCTGGGTAACCATGGGTGGAAAGACTGCAGTCTTGGCAAGTGGATCGGCGATATTCTCACCGCCTTTGATTGAAACCCTTGCTTTTAGAATAGCATCTTCATCTACTCCATTTTGAACAAGTACATCTTTTAAAAATTCCCATTCTGTATGATATTCCTTACTATAAAGGTTTGCCTTTAACAGCGGCCCTGGAAAATACCCACGCTTAACACTATACCTGTCTCTTATACACA
>JAOAFX010000069.1:366-10569 GCA_026416055.1 Caldifarciminota bacterium | reverse complement strand
GGGACAGTGTGAATTGTTTTCTTTAAGAGGCTTATTATTTCTTGGAACTCCACCATTGGGTGCAATGATAGGGTTTAATTTATAGGGGGAAACAATGCAAATCTTTCTAAAATTACCTTTCAGAATAGCGGACAGGATTTCTATATCGGATTGAAAATAGATTTTACCTTTTTCTCAACATATCAATCAGGAATCTTGAGGGCAATTGCTGGCGTCCAGAGCGGTATTTTGGATATAAAAGATAGAGTCTCTTCTGGGCTCTGGTGACAGCGACATAACAGAGCCTTCTTTCTTCTTCAAGATCTCTTGGTTCAGATAGACTCTTGGTCATGGGAAATATCTCTTCCACAAGGTCAACGACAAAGACTACAGGAAATTCCATTCCTTTGGCACTGTGGATGGTCATCAACTTTACAGTATCCTTTGCCCAGTCTGCAAGGTCCATTTCCTGATACAATTTTAAGTCGCTTAAAAATTTTCCGATACTGGTATCTGTATAACTACGTGAGAAATTTAAAAATTCTTCAACATTTTCTGATTTCAATTTCAGACACTGGATTAAGTCATTGACGATATTGCTTGGCGATAATACATTCAGGTTTTGAATATGATGCTCTACAATCTTCTCTAACTTTTTCTGGATTGTTTTACTGGTTTTGAATATGCCTAAACCTCGGGCAATAGATACATCTGATGTACTTTCTGATTTCAGTGCAGATAGAAATTCAAGATATTCGACAATTTCTTTAAACTCTTCTTTTTCATAAAAACTTGCCCCCCGAATGGTTGTAAAAGGAATACCTTTCTTTGATAAGCCTTCTTCATAACTTTTGCTGAGGTAATTCATTCTATAGAGAATTGCAATGTCACGATAAGAAAAATCCTGTTCTACAAGGTCTTTTATTTCGCTAACGATATAATCAATTTCTTCATTTGTTGATTCTGCCGCATAGAAAAATACATCACCGGTTTCTAAGTTGGGAATTGCAGTCGCTTCCCTTTGCATTAAGTTGTTGGCGACATCAAGGATTGACTGGGGCAGTCGGAAACTGCGGTTGAGATGGAAGATTTTTACGCCACTAAAATCCCTTGCTACACGATAGATTATTTCTTTGCTTGCCCCGCGCCAGCCGTATATTGCCTGGTCTTCATCACCGGTGAATAAGAAGTTATCTCTAACCAAAAGTGAAATGAATTTATACTGGGCAGGATTTATATCCTGGAGTTCATCAACGAAGATATATTCAAACATATTTTGATAATGGGCTCTCAAATCTTCATACTCTTCAAGCAATTTCGTAGCATAAATAATCAAATCGTCATAATCAAGAATATTGTTATCTTTAAGATATTGTTGATATTCCTTATAGACCTTTAGGCAGATTTTTTGCCATTCATTTGCGGGTGCAAATTTTTCTGGTGTAATACCTTTTGCCTTGAGGATTTCAATCGTTCTTATAATTGCATTCATTTTGTATTTACCTGTTTCAGTCTTTAACAGAGAGAATATTTTTTTTGGCTCTTCAATAATAAAGTCTTCGCAGATATCAAGCCTTTCACAATCACGCCTTAAGATTCTTAAAGCAATAGTATGGAATGTTCCAATCCATAGGTCATACTGGGGTGCAGGTATAGACTGGCTGAGGCGCTTTCTTATATCATTTGCCGCTTTATTTGTGAATGTACAGACCAGAATTCGTGAGGGGGGGATGCCTTTTTCTATTAGTCTCAATATTCCCTGGACCAGCGTTGTGGTCTTACCACAACCCGCCTGACCCAATACAAGCAATCTGCCATCAAGGGAGTTAATGATCTGTTCCTGGTCAGGAGTCAATTTTAATTCCTGTTTTTTCTTTTCTGCAAGAGGCATAGGTGTTTCAATCTTTATTCCTCTGGCTGGTTTCTTTAATATCTTTAACAATGTTTCTGAATCCGGACGCAATTCCGAATTCACATTCAGGCATTTGATTATCACTTCTTCAAGGTATTCTGGCAGATTTGCTCTGAGCATACTTGGAATCAGTAACTTGCCCTTTTCAATCTTCTTTTTTAGACCCTCGAGATTATCATCAAGAAATGGTGGAATTCCGGTCAGGAGTTCATAGAAGATGACACCGATGCTCCAGATATCAGATTTATCGCTGAATTTACCTGACCAAACCTCGGGTGCCATGTAGACTGGTGTTCCAGCAGTTGAGGCTGCAATTGAACCGGTTTTTAAAAATCGGGCAAGCCCGAAATCGGTTATTTTGATTATTCCATCTTCGGTGATAAGGATATTCTCAGGCTTTAAATCTCGGTGCAGGACTCCAATATTATGGGCATAATTGATTCCCTCGAGAGTCTGCTGGGCAATGTTCAGGAATTCACTTATTTCAATTCCACCTTCCTTTATCACATCCCTTAATGTTTTGCCTTTTATATATTCCATCACGAGCACGAATTTACTTTCAATGAGGTCAATATTGTAGAAACGGACAATATTCGGATGATTTAAAGAAGCAAGTAATTTTGCTTCATCCTTGAGCATTACAATCTCTTCTTTTCGCATCCGTGCTATCTTTAGAGCGAATTGTTTTTCAAGGATTGTGTCATAGGCTAAAAAGACATCTCCAAATCTACCACCGCCGAGCCATTCAATTATTTCGTATTTACCCAGTTTTTTTAGAAGCATGGTTAAGTTGCATCAGCAAGCTGATGCACTCCAGGAAAAAGGAACAGAGCATCAGCCAGCTAATGCACTCCATACCTTATATATTTTTTGGAGTGCAGTAGCTTGCTACTGCGTCGTTTTTTTAAAAAATAACTGATATCCATTATTCCCCAGACTACGTCATCAATCCGGAAAAGCTGAAATATGAATTGGAGTCTTCTTATAAAGAACCATCTGCCCAACCAGTTTTTTTCCTTTTATTCTTATATGCTTCGTTTTGGTGTTCAATTCAGATTCACTTATAGATTTCATTAGAGTATCAAAGAAATTATCCACATCAACTTGCTTGCCTTGGCTCCTTTGATATTCAATTGCATCAAGGGCATAACTACGGAGTAATTTTTTCTCAAACTTATGATATATGTCAGGAGAAGCAAATATATCACACCCGAGAATTGTATTACCGGCAACTCCTAAAAATCCAACGGTATTATGATTTAGTCCTTCAAATCCTTCAAGATAACGTTCAATTTCTTCATTGAGGTTATCAAAAATTTCATGCATGGAAGAGGTTTTAGATTTGGTTCTGGTGACCGTTAGTTTTCTATCAATTTCTTTCCAAACTTCATGCTGGGTATCAATCTTCTTGCTAACTGATGAAGCGAGGATAGAACGAATTCTTGGATAAGAACAATAACCAGTCTTAAATCCACCAATTTCCTCCCATCTTTTTTCTTCAGCACAGATTACCGGTACTTGACTCCGCCGATTGGGTTCAGCAATGAAGGACTGTGCGATTATGCGATTCTGTAAAGAACCCGTTATTTCTTCACCGTCGATCATCAGAATCGGTAAACCGCTATTGTTATCAAAAACGATTTTATTTACATTAGGTATTTCAAGTTCGCGAAAACAAGTTTTATCTGTAGTAAGCGCATTATCAATTGTATCGATTTTCAAACCTTCCTCGTTCTCACCGTTTTTCACTGGAAAGATCACTAAATTTCTCAGGAATATAGGTTCACTTAAATTTAATTTATCTATATTCATATTACCTCCTATGGTGAATAAAATACACCAAAATGCCAGATTTGTGACCAATCAGTATACCATGTCCATTTACGATTGTATGCCCTGACGCGCCAGAAATAAAAACCATTTTTCGAAACCGTATGTATGGTAGAACATGCTTCTACATTTATCAGAGGAGTGTTAGGATGAATGGTTGTATCATTTGCCACCTGTAGCTGATAGTATTCTACATTATCGACTGAACTCCACTTGAGTGTAATATTATGTGGAAATGGTGTTTGGAACCAGAAGCTTGTATCATTCTTTGGACTAATAAGCCGTGGCGCAGGAGGAGGGGGATATAATGAATCGAATGGTGGTCTATATTCATCGGGATTTTTACAATTTGAGTTCAGGGTAAGAAAGATTATAAAAACTGACAGCGAGACAATTATTCCTTTGATGATAATGAAATATATATTTTTGTGCATATTCTCTCCTATATCTTTATTTTTATAACATAAAGGTCGTTTCTTGTCAAGTTGTTCATTCTGTATCCGCCAATAATAGCCGAAGTTCCGTTGATTTTCAAAAAACGTCCATATTCATACAGGTAATCACCATAGGTTTTCTCTTTAATAAGATTTCCCTTTTCATCAAGGCACAGGTAATATAAATCGCTACCATTAATTCCGGCAGAGCCAACGATTATGTATTTTCCGTCAGAAGACTGTTCAACCGCATAGCCATTGTCAGTGTAGTTTGTGCCATAACTTTTTTCCCATATTTTATTGCCATTATTGTCTATTTTTAAAACATAGACGTTACCATTGCTTCCCACTACTAAGTAATTGTTATTACTGGTTAATATTACCATACTCCCAATATCTGAGCCTGTTCCACCATAATTTGCTGTCCAGACGATATTGCCGTCGGCATCAGTCCTGACGAGATAGACATTCCCCCAGGAATAACCAGCAATAATAAATCCATTGTCAATACATCTCTTCACCGAATTTCCAAAATCCATTTCTGAGGTTCCATAGGTTTTTATCCATAGTGTATCACCATTGCTATCAGTTTTTATAAGCAAAACATCACCACCACCCTGATAACTGCCCGCCATTCCTGTTATTGCATAACCATCTGGAATTATTTCCACATCATAGCCATAATCGCTCAATGGCGCAAAGAAGACCTTCTGCCATAATGGGTTTCCCTGATTATCAGTTTTTATCAAATACACATCACCATTTTCATCACCGAATGATTTTGTTGTTCCAGCGATTATAAAACCGCCATCAGGGGTTGTTTTCACAGAATGACCATAATCATCCAGACTTCCGCCATAAGTTTTTTCCCAGACAACATTGCCGGTGGTATCAATTTTAATTAAATAGACATCATAACCGCCTGAGCCATAAGATTTAGTTGCACCGACAATTACATAACCATTTTCTGAAGTTTTTGCTATTGAATAGCCAAAATCATCATTGTAGCCACCATATTCTTTTATCCAGAATACCTCAGTTCCTATGATTAGGATATGGGGTTCAGACCATTCTGATTCAGCATTATTTACATCCCTTGCCTTTGCTCTTATTTCGTAACTTCCCATTGTTGCAAAAAAATGTGTCATTGATACTGTATCCCCTGAACAAACGAACGGACTCCAGTTTGATTCTGTTCCATCACCCCAGTCAAATTTTATTGAAATACTATCTCCATCAGGATCCGAACTCCAGGTGATAAATGTATGATTGTCTATAGCACCTGAATCTAAACCCACCGGAATGGCAGGTACTTCAGGTGGATTGTTAGATTTACAGGTAGAAAAAAACAGCAAGATTAACCAGGTTATCAAAAAAATTATTTTCAAATCTTTCACTTTTCACCTCCTGTTATTAAGGTATCTTAAGATAAATATCATCAAAGTCTATTGAAGTTGTCATATTTGTGTTATGGTTGAATACATATATACCCCAATAACCATTTTCAAAAGCAAGGCTTATTAAAGATGCGGGAAACAAAAAAATTTCATCCAGATATATTATGAGTGCATCTCCTGTATGCACTGCCTTCAGATTATGAAATGTGCCTTCGGTAATTTCTATAGATTTGGTATAAAGATTTGTCTCCACACCATTTTTGACAAGACTATACTGCGCCAAGGATTTTGTAATTTTTATTCTGTAGCAATTCAGTTTGTCCTGATACCATAACAAAATCCCTGTTTCCCAGTTTTGGCCTGAATTTGGTAATACCCTGAACATCAATTCAAACTTAAATGCAGATGTTCTGTTTCTAAAAAGAGAAATGGCTGGTTCATCATCATCGCTGTCACTGCCACGATATATGTAATTTTTATTGTCCGCTTTTACACACCAATCCCCACTGATCCTGGTAAATCCGTATGGAACGGTATTTATTTCATCGTCTTCAAAATGGAAAGTAGTAAAAAAAATGCCATAATTTGTGAGTTTTGTTCCAGCCCACAGACTTTCGTTTTCAATTATGACATCTTTGTAATACTCCGTTTTTGCAGTTATTGTATATATCCCCGGGTCAATGCGGCGGAGCGTAAAATTTCCAGAGTTATCGGATGTGTCACATCGAACAATATTACCATTCTGGTCAACGAGATTTAGGATAACATTGGATACAGTGAGACTATCTGGTTCAAAAATTGTTCCTGATATTTCAGACTTATTTGGGTTATCAGGGTCATATTTATTATTTCGTGGCGCATTTATGCAATTGGAGAGAAGCAAAAACAGTAACAGGAAAAATGGCAGGATTTTCATATCAAAACCTGAATTTAAAACCAACTTTTGCAGATATATTTTCAGGAATGATATTATGAAGAGAATTTGTATTATTTGTATTATTAGATTCGACTTTAACCGTTGTGTTTGCAAAAATTGCATCAAAAATGCTATAAAAGTATATGCCGGCGAAAAGGGTAGAACCAAAGACCGAAATTCTAAACCATTTGTTGTACTCACTATAATACTCATCCATGTATTCAACACTATCCGGACCAATGCCAAGATAATTCTGCTGTTTGTTCATTGTTTCAATCCATAATAAAACCGAGGAAATCAGACTCAAACTTGAACCGAGCATTATCAATTTTCCTTTTTTATCTTCGCCTTTTATCAACTGTCCAGCCCCCGGGATAAAGCAAGAACACATCCCTGATTCTTGTGCAATTTCTTTTTTTGCTTCGTTTATAATGATAATTATTGAAGAGTCAGCATCCTGCGCATTCAATGTAAAATGCGGGTTCAATTTAAGCAAGGTCTTGAAATGCTCTCTGGCTGATATTTTATCGTTTAAACGTGCATAACTGAAGCCGAGGTATTTGTGGACTTCGACCATATTTGATTTGTCGATTTGTGGCAAAATATTTTCAAGAGTTTTGATAACATCTGCATATTCTTTTTGTTCGTATGATGTTTTTGCTTTGTCAAGCAAATCTTTGTTTTCATCTATAATGTCTGATGACTGTGCATAGATTGCTGTATATAGCAACAGAGAAAAACAGGTGATTAGTTTACTCATAGACTTATCTTTATGCCAATTCTTGCTCTTCTTGGAGCAGTATATGCTGCTACCCAATCATCGGTTGCCTTGATGAGTTCCCTGAATGAATGGAATGTCTCATAAGGAGTCATAATTCCATCATGGTTAAAATCTGCTGCCGGACTATAATATGGATTTGTCAGTGACAGATAATCATTGAAATCTTCAGCACGTATTTTTTCTAAAGGCATTAAAGGATAATGCGGTGCTACTTCGTATCTCTGGTCAAGCAGATTGATAACTTCAAATTGTAGACTGAAGGAAAGTCTGTTGATATTAAATCCTTTTGCTACTACACAGTCAATCTGACGCTGAAAAGGCAGGTGGAAGATATTACGTTCTTCATATTTACCTAAATATCCAGGTGGCGTATAAGGAAAACCATTGCCAAAATAGGCAAGGAGAAAGACATTTGTGCCCAGTGGTCCTTTTAATCCACCCTGGATAAATATACGATGTCGCTGGTCAAAGTCTAAGTAGTAATCCTGTGCTGGTTTACTTACCGATGTATCCGCGTATTCTCCTGCATAAGAACTTGTTCCTTTTGCCCAGGAAAGGGTGTATGAAATTTTACCGGAGAAGAAACTATTGCTGTATTCAAGAATTGTTTCCACTCCCTTGATGTTGGCATATTCAACATTGAAATACTGGAAATAACCAAGAGGTAATTGCATAACATAACGTGTGCCGGTCAAATCAGATACATCCTTAAAAAATATATTCATAGTACCAGTCAGATTTTCTTTAATCATTCCCTGAAAGCCGATTTCATAACTAAGTGTTTTCTCGGGTTTGAGTTCGGGATTGCCAACAACCGATATAAAATTGTAGTACTGTGGTGCAAGAGGTAGGAGTTCGTAAAAAGAATAAACATAGTCATAGAGAGGCGGCTGGACATACTTTCCAATATTAGCTCGAAAAAGGAAATTTTCTGTTACCAGAAATGAGCAACCAATTCTTGGTGAAATATTTTTCTGGGGCTTTGCACCTTCAATATCTACGGCATAATAATCATATCGTGCTCCGATTTTTGCATAAAAACCTTTTGTGTCAATATTATCCTGAATGTACATTGAATATTCCCTGGGCTGGTGATTGTAGTTATCTGCAATTGGATTCAATGTATCGGTGCAGACAAAATAGGTAAAATTATCAAGATTCTGATAGATGTATTCAGCGCCTCCCTTTAGTTCATGATATCGATGAATCTGAAGGTTTGCTTTAAGATTGATGTTATAAACTTCAGAACTTTTTTCCTGATACTGAGGATAATCACCTTCACTTATTACCTTATGATAGATGACCCCAAATGGATTCCGGTTGCTCGCCCTGGGCCATTTCAAGGTTCTGTAATCGCGGAATTCAAAATCTTCAAATATACCATAATCACCGAGTTTGCGTACACCATGAATTTTTTCTGTGTATAATCTACTTATGGTGAGATTGAATAATTTTTTGTTATCTGGCAGAAAATTTATATTTAGTGCTGCCAATTCACCTCTGCGCATATCGGAACGATAATGGTCAAGATAGAATTTAAAAAAAGGGTCAGGACCAGAATATCGGTCAAACTGACTCCTTGATCTTGCACCACTAAAACTTAGTTTGAATTTTCCTGAAGGAGTAAAGAGCCATTTACTGTAAATAGAGTAATCGCTCCTTTGCTTATGAGGTAAAATATACAACCTCGGGTCCCAATCCTGAGTTTGCATAATATCAATAGAGGCAAGCCCCTGCAAATTTTTCGCTGCAGGCAAATGGATAGTTGACTGGTAATTTTCATATCCGAAATCATAATAAAAAGGCATTATTTTTTCGGTCTTTGTATACACATTCCCCTGCAACTTTTTCTGGGGTCTTTCAGAAATTAAATTGACCACTCCGGACATTGCCCTGCCATACTCAACATCAAAACCACCCGGTAAAAATATCACTTCTTCAACAACACCTTTTGAAATTTCAATTGCAACATCGCCGGTCTGGGGATCAATTATTGAAACATTATCAATCATATACTGGACTTCGGTGGCTCTACCACCCCGTACATGCAAGGCAGTATCAGTCTTTGCCACTGAAACCTGAAAGGTTATTATTTCGGGTGTGTAGTCTATAGGTAACGTCGCTATCTCCGTCTTGCGCATAATTTGAGTTGTAGCAACATAATCCTTTTTTATTGAGGGTGTTTCTCCATAGACCGTAACCGGTGCAATCTCAATAGCAGACTGTTTTAATGTTACATTAAGCCTTGTGGTTCGGTCAACTTCCACCAGGACATTCTCAATCCTTTTTGTCTGATAACCAAGGCAGGAGACTTCAATCGTGTATCTTCCTGAAGGGACATTTAAAATAAAAAAATTGCCATTTTCATCGGTGGCTGTTCCCATTTCCGTATTCAAAATAATTACATCGGCAAAGGCAATCGGTTCTTTAGTATCTTCATCTTTTACAACACCCTGGACTTTGCCCGTAATCCCGTTAAAAAGAAATGTCATCAAGAGAAAATTTAACATTTTTCCTCCACTTTCTATATATTATAATTAGCTTCTTTTAAAAATCAAGTTATAGTTTGTTCGGTTAATAACCGGCAACCTATTTTGCAAACACAATAGTTTTACAGAGACTTTGTTTTTCTGTTTCCAGCCGGAAAATATATATCCCTGAGTTTAAATCCCTGAGTGAGCAATCTAATCGATATGTCCCCACATTCTTATAGCCTTTTTCAACCATCTTTAATAACCTGCCATCGATTGAATAGACTTTAAGACTTACCGTTTGAGGTTTTAGAATGGTGTAGGTAATCATCACATTATCCCTTGCTGGATTGGGTGAAATGTCTAAAGAGAATTTTCTTGGTTTTTCTAATTTTTGTTCAGCAATTCCGGTAATGGGTTGCCTACCCCAGTACCAGCGTGCAGGGTTATAATACTGCCATCCCCGCCAGCACATCCATATCG
>JAOAFX010000069.1:0-356 GCA_026416055.1 Caldifarciminota bacterium | reverse complement strand
TCTGGGTGTCAATCCGCTTGGCAAGTTGTGCTAATCCATGACGATAACCAAAATTACTTGTGATATTGCGTGGTGTGTGCCAGTTCAATCCTCCATCCGTTGAATAATTATAATAAAGATTCCAGAATGCCAGAGAATCCTGCCCTGGACCTGCCTGTGAGTGCCACAATGCAATTAGATAATTTCCACCAGATGCAAGTGTGGGATAAAAGTTTCTGCTTAATCCCGTTGATATTTCTCTGCAGACATGTCCTGAACCAGGAGAGATATAGATCTTACCAAGGTATGGATAATCACCATATATGTAATCCTGATAATCAATATTATCAAATATCAATTTAGGTGCACCATTATCC
>JAOAFX010000068.1 GCA_026416055.1 Caldifarciminota bacterium | reverse complement strand
AGATGATTAACCAATTCCTATCTCAACTTTATTCACCTGAAAATCATGATTTAATTTGGGTAAGATCTTATTTTGATAAAAGACGGATGCCACCCTGAGCATATTGAGTTTTACCATTGAAAATCGATCGGTTTTCATTTAAAACGTGGCATTATCACTCATCTTATAAGCTCATAGATTCGTTTATCAGGGTGGCATATGTTTATATCGGGGGCAGTCCATCATGGTAAAAAGATGAAATTTCAAACGTTTACAGGCACAAATTTTGCATAGATTAGTAATTGATGAAGATTGGTTTTCCAGCCATGATATCTCTGAAAGAAAAGGTACTCATCAATCTGACCATCATCATTTTTGTAGTGGGAATTGGAGCGATAATCTTTTCTCAGACATTTTTAAAAGATCGGTTCCAAAGACTTGCCAGAAAACACATCAGTGATAAAATTGAGATGGTGAGTAAACTTATAGATGCAGAAAGAAAACGCCTCGTCCAGATCAACAAGGACTGGGGTGCCTGGGATGAAACATATTTATTTGTTCAGGGTAAAAATACAGAATACATAAAAATTAACCTCATTCCCTCATCCTTTATCACCCTTGACATCCAGTTGCTCATCTATTACGATCTTTATGGTAATATTATCTACTCGGGTGAGTACGACCCCGATGATGATACAATAAAAGTGCCTGAAAAGGAACTTATCACCAGGCTTACCAGTATAATTCTGAATAAAGAATTGAGAAACTATTTGATACAGGGCTGTTTCACACTTATTAAAAATGAGCCTTATTTGATATCAGCTGAATCAATACTTACAAGTTTACACCGTGGACCGTTAATGGGCTGGATATTAATGGCACGAAAACTGGATTTAACACCGATAATGGATTTAACCGGGATAATGATTGAAATAAGACATAATGATTCTGTCGGAGAATTATGCGCCTTCAATACTTTTTCTGAAATAAATACTTTTTCAGTATGGCATGAAAAAGATGAAATCCATGCCCGTTATAAATTTTATGATGTGCAGAATGAAAGAATGATTGAAGTCAATGTCTCAGAAAATAACGAAATTATGAAGCAGGGACAAAGATCGACACTATACATTATTGGTATCATCCTTTTTTTCAGTTTCACGACTCTATTAGTAGTCGTTGTTATAATGGATACAGCAGTCTTAGAACCAATCGCTCAGATATCTGAACAGATAATAAAAATTGACCTTGAAAAAATTGAAAAAAGAATCACCTTTTCTGGTTCAAACCGCGAATTTAGCCTTCTGGTAGATGCAGTCAATAATATGCTTGATACCATTGATCGGCAAAAAGAAGAAATTATTACAAGTGAAAAAAAATATCGTGAACTTGTGGAAAACGCCGAGGTGGGAATTCTCATTGATGATGTTGAGGGCAATGTGGTATATTTTAACGAGAAACTGGCGAATCTTTTTGGTTATACTTCTGATGAATTCCGAATATTGAAAATGGAAGACTATATCCATCCTGATGATGTAAAGATGATAAGAATCTACCATCAACGGAGAATTAGAAAAGAAGATGCACCCCGGATTTATGAAATAAGAGGGCTCCACAAAAATGGTAATATCATCAGTCTCGAGGTAAATACTGTTGTTTTACAGAAGGAAGATAAGATCATCGGTACAAGAAATTATATTGTTGATGTCACCGCGCGAAAAGAAATAGAAGAAAAATTGACGATAGAGACGATGACTGATGAGCTCACCGGACTCTTCAATCGGCGTGGTTTCAACGCCCTTGCACAGCATCAGGTTTCTCTTGCCCGAAAGATTGGCAAAGGATTCTACGTATTTTATTGTGATTTGAATAATATGAAACGAATAAATGACCGGTTTGGCCACAGTGCAGGGGACAGTGCTTTAAAACAGGTGGCTGAGTTATTAAAGAAAAGTTTTAGAAAGTCTGATATCATTGCCCGGGTCGGTGGTGACGAATTCATCGTTCTGGCGCCGGAGGCAGCAAAAGATAGCGTAAATGTTATGTTAAACCGGTTGAAGAAAAACATTGAAGATTTTAACAAAATCAATCGTGAACCTCTCTTATCTTTGAGTGTTGGATTTGCTTTTTTTAGCCCCGATGAATCTCAATCACTCGAAGATGTGATAAATGCCGCAGACCGTATGATGTATGAAGAAAAATTAAAATATAAAAATCAAATTTGAATCAAATAAACTACGCATTTTTTATTGACAACTAAAAGAGTATATTTATAATTTTAACATGGGTAATACAGAATTTGTTTTTTTGAGTAAATTACAAATACCTGAATTAAATCCGAGAACACTCTACCGCGGTCGGCTCATTAAGCTTCTATTTCAAAACCGGAATAAAAAACTTATCTTTCTCTGTGCCGGTGCCGGATACGGTAAGACAACACTGATTGTTCAATTCATCAATGAGGCAAAGGTTCCCTGGGTTTATTATCAGTTAAAAAAAGAAGACAGTGATCCCGCGGTATTTTTACCACATCTGATTGCAGGGATAAAAAGTAATTATCCACAATTCGGAAAAAATATCTATAAACTGCGTCAATTTTTCAACCTACCACCTGAAATGTCAAATATTGTTCTGGGCACCCTTATTAATGAGATAATCCAGAATGTGAATAATGATACATATTTGATTCTTGACGATTACCATGCCCTCGACGACTCTCCGGCAATAAATGATATTATCCTGTATCTCCTTGAAAATATGCCCCAAAGACTGCATATTATCGTCTCTTCCCGCACAAATCTTCCCTTTTCTCTTGCAAGTTTGAAATCAAAAGATGAAGTCTATGAAATGGGGCCGGATAATTTCCGCTTCACAAGAGAAGAAATTGAAGCATTTTTCATTACACTTTTTAATATAAAACTGAAGTCGGATGAAGTCGGTTGGCTATATGAATATTCCGAAGGCTGGCCTGCCTGTCTGCGCCTGATCCTGCAGTCGTATGAGACAACCCAGGGGATGGATCGTACGATTTTCTTTACCCGATTGCAGGAAAATTATAAAAAGATAACAAAGGATATTTTCGATTATTTTTCAACTGAAATATTCAAAAAAGAACCAGAGGAAAATCAAAAATTTCTTATAACCTGTTCACTACTTGATTACCTGAATCCCGCAATCTGCCAGGTGATTACAGGCAGACAGGATGCCCGGAATATTCTTGAAGATCTGGCAAAACGCAATGCCTTTATTTTTCCTATACCCGATGGTAATTATCGTCTTCACGCGCTTTTTCAAGAATTTCTGAAAAGCCATTTTTCTGATGAAAATAGAAAAAAAGAGATATATCGTTTACTTGGATGCTACAATGAAAAAGAAAATAGTGAGGCAGCCTTGAAATATTATCTTCTCGCCGGTGATTATTCATCAGTCTTGAGACTTATTGAAGTTATAGGAAGGCAATTGCTCCAGCATGGTAAGTATTCAACGCTTGTCTCTTCAATCGAAAATATTCCCGAAGCGCTGCTTAACAACCATCCCCTCGTTTTGAAGTTTTACGGCGAATCACTTAGTTATCTCGGTAACCAATTGAAGGCAAAAGAAGTTCTAAAGAAAGCATTAAAAACATGCACAACAATGCGAGATGTGAAAGCCGAAGTTCTCTATACACTTTCCGGTGTCCTCATTAATGAAGGAAAATTAAAGAATGCACTTAAACTCCTTGAACAATCAGTAAAGATCTGTCCGCAGGGACTGTATCTACTGAAGGCATCAGCATTAAATTCACTCGGTGCAATCAATAACGCACTCGGTGGAAAACGGTTGTATCAGGCGAGGACTCTCTTCAAAATGGCCTACAACATTGTGGAAAGACATAATTTCCCAGAACTCAAGACGAGCATTTTGAATAACTGGGCAATGAACGAATTTAAATCGGGCAATCTGAAAGAAGCATACGAAAGAATAATTCCCGCGGCAAGGCTATTAAAAAATTTCTTTTCCCCGGGGTGTGGTGCCGGGTTTTATAATGGAACCAAGATTGCTTTAATGCTGGGGAACAGAGAAATTGCAGAAAGTTTACTTGAAGAAGGGTTAAATATCTGTCAAACATTTAATGATTTCTGGTCTATCGCCAGTATTTATCGCGGTTATGGATTGTTGTACACTGAGGCAGGCGATTTAAATAGGGCTCGAGAATTTTTTAAAAAAGCACTGACAATCTATGAACAGACAAAGGTACCCTGGCTCATTGTAACCACACTCATTGAAATATGTCGGGTGGAAATTAAAGACGCAAATTTCACTGAAGCTGAAAAAATATTATTAAGGGCAAAGGAACTAAAAAAGACCACCGATGCAGAATCGATATCTTTATTATCTACAGAAGCCGAGTTAAAGATTGAACAGGAGAATTATTCCGGGGCTGAAGAAGTGTTAAGGGAAGTCATAAAACTAAGCAAAAAATATAATCTCATCCTGGAAGATTTTCTTGCAGGTTTGAAATTATGCCGGATTTTTTATAAAAAAAATGAAATCAAAAAAGTAATCAGGAATTTAAAAAATTTGATTAAAATCTCCGAAAAGAAAAATTATGATTTCATCCTTATGAGAGAATTAAAAAATGAGCCGGGGCTGGTAAACTTGATAATTAAAAATCGTATCAAAATTGATTACATAACATCCCTGTTAAAGAAACATCGTTTCTTTCACATTGTTAATATTTACCTCTTCGGTGAACCAGAACTGGAAATAAATTTCAAAAAAATTCATGACGAAGAGTGGAAAACGACAAAAGCAAAAAAATTATTTTTCTATCTGGCACTCAATAAAAACAGGGGGGTTACACAGGAAGAGTTAATAGAAACGTTCTGGAAGAAAGCAGGTTTAAAAAAGGGATATAACAGTTTAAGAAAGGCAATCCAACTTATCCGACAGGCTCTCAGGAATTATGGAATCAAAGAACCTGTTCTGGTGCATGCAGGGGTGTATAAAATTTCACCTGAATTATATATAAACTCCGATGTCGACGAATTTGAAAGACTGATCACTAGATTCAATAAAGAGGGATTGCAGAAAGATGAATATAAAAGATTGTTAGCAATATATAAAACCGGTTTTGCACCAGCCTGGTACGATGATTGGGCAGTTGAGATAAGCGACCGGTATAAATTCCTATTGGAAAAAGTAAAAATGAAATTCAATCCGGAAAAATAAATTTCACATATTTTTTATAAACTGTTTGGGGATAATCCCAATATTTGTGTGGAAATTTTAATCAATGATTGCATAACGACGCTCCATCCATTTTTTATTATACTTGTTAACCTCAGAAACCGTACTGGCACTAACACCCTGACCCACTAACAACTCCATCATCACATCCACACCCCGGGTACTAATACCATTCAACACACACACCCACTCTTATAGGTATATCGCCGATTAAATCATACTGTTGACTCCAGAAAAATAGTGTATATAATTTTTTATGTATCCTATCCTTATTGTCGATGACGATGAATCCGTAAGAAGTTTTCTCACTGCCCTTTTTGAAGAAGAAAACTACCCTGTGCTCTGTGCCCCGAATGGTGAACTGGCGTGGAAAATATTCACTGAGAATGCACCCTTGATTGTAATACTCGATCAACGACTGCCTGATATGAAGGGAATTGACCTGCTGAAGAAAATGAAGGATTATGATCCGGATACAAATGTTGTAATTATAACTGCTTATGGAGAAATCAAGGACGCTGTGAAGGCAATGGAATATGGTGCAGTGAATTATCTTCTAAAACCCTTCGATGCCCAGGAACTGCGAATAATAATAAAACAGATTCAACAGAACCTTGCAATTAAAAAAGAACGGGACCTTTATCGGAATAAACTACAGGTTTTGAGCCGGGGTAGATTAACCCCGCTCATCTATAAATCGAAAAGGATGGAAGAAATCCTGGAACAGGTAAAAGAAGTGGCAAGGACTAATTCAACGATTCTCCTTGAAGGTGAAAGTGGAACCGGCAAAGGACTTTTTGCCCTTTATATACATCAGATCAGCAACCGCAACGATGGCCCATTTGTTGATATCGATTGTACTACCATTCCAGAGAATCTTCTGGAGTCAGAATTATTCGGTTATGAACCCGGTGCATTTACCGATGCCAGGAAAAGGAAAGAAGGATTGATTGAACTTGCCCACAGAGGGACACTATTTCTTGACGAAATAAGCAGTATGCCGATCTTACTCCAGGGAAAATTATTGAAAGTAATCGAAGAAAGAAGATTCAGGAAATTAGGTGGTAAAAAAGAGATCAATGTTGATGTGCGAATAATCGTCGCAACCAATACAAATCTTGAAGAACTGGTAAATAAAGGAATTTTTAGAAAAGATCTATTTTTTAGAATAAACACATTTCCAATCAGACTTCCACCCCTGCGGGAAAGGAAGGAAGACATTCCTCTCCTTGCAGAGCACTTCGCAAAAGAAATAGCAAAAGAATACCACAAGAGTATTGAAGGTATTACTGGAGAGGCGATGGAAATACTAAAAAATTACGAATGGCCCGGGAACATCAGGGAATTGCGCAATACAATAGAGAAGGCGATAATCATTGCCCGTAGTAACTATATACGACCTGAAGATATAGGACTTGGAAAGTATGAATCAGTAAAAATAGAAAAACCGATATCCTTGAATTACAATGAAGCAATACAAAGACTGGAGATCGACCTTGTGAAAAAGGCACTCAGTCAGACCCATGGCAACCAGACCCGGGCTGCTGAACTTCTTGGTGTGTCGAGAAATTTTTTAATAAGGATGATGAAAAAGTATAGAATAAATCCATTTGAGTTCAAATCTTGATATTGACTTCAGATAATATTGACATATAATTTCCTGAAAGGAGCAAATATGGCAACATATATTCTGGCAACAAAATTATCGCCGGAGTTGACCCGTGATTTGAAAAAAAGAGCTGAGATCGGAAGGCAATGGATGGAACGGGTAAAGAAAGATTGTCCTGAGGTAAAATTTATTGCCCATTATGCCCTGCTTGGACCCTATGACTTTATTGATATTTACGAAGCCCCTAATGAGGAAGTAGCAGCTAAAGTCTCTATGATTAGCCTTTCCGGTGGCGCGCTCACTGCCGAATCCTGGACTGCTATACCGTATAAAAGATTTCTGGAACTGATAAAGGACCTGTAGTAGATGGATGATCTGGTCTGCGTACTCAGGTGTAAAGGTGGAATTAATGCTAAAGACCTTTACCTGTATAAAGGACCAGAGGATTGCTGGCTGAATTATACCCTTCATAGAGGGAGAAAATCCTGTGTTTATGGTTGCCTGGGGGATGGACATTGTGCCACGATTTGTCCCAAAAATGCTATTAAACTGGGCCAGAAGCGTCTGCCCATCATCAATACCGAACTATGTGATGGTTGCGGTATTTGTGTAAAAGAATGTCCTAAAAAGATACTTGAGTTACTTCCACGCTCACATCTTGTATACCTCGCTTGCAAATCCCTTGATGATGAAACCCGTGTCCGGGTTTACTGCAGTACAGGATGCACAGGTTGTGGAATCTGTGTAAAGGTTTGTCCATATAGTGCAATAAGTTTAAAAGATAATCTACCGATAATTGAGTATGAAAGATGCAATTCTTGTGGCATCTGTGTACATAAATGTCCCTTTAATTGTTTTGTTGACCGGGCAATTGCACGACCTTACGGAATCATATCTTTAAAATGTGATGGTTGCGGAGAATGTATTAAAGTCTGTCAATTCGGGGCAATAAATGGAAAAACAGGACAGAGACATATAATAGATAAAGCGCGATGTATAGGCTGCGGTCGATGTTTTGAGGTCTGTCCGATAAGGGCAATAACCATGGCGGGTGCCCTCGGTTATACAAATGCCGCTTGAGTTTTATCTGTTTAAACGCAATATTGATTAATCTTTGTTAATACCTGATTATAATTAAAGGATGGAATTATGGTTATTGAATATGCAAATTCAGATTTGCAAAATGCCGAGATAGTGCTCATCGGCTTTCCCTATGATCGCACATCCTCATTTATACCCGGCTCAAGGCTTGGACCGAGGTATATCAGAATCTGTACCGAAAACATTGAGTGGTTCTCACCTTATCAAAACCGCTCAGTGGCATCTTTAAAAATAGCCGACCTCGATGATTATGAATTCCACACTGAAGATCAAATAAAAGAAATGGAAGAGAAGGCCTACGAATTATACCGACAGAAAAAAAGAGTCATCTTTTTAGGCGGCGAACATACAATATCCCCTCCGATTATTAAAGGGATACAACGGGCAATAAAACAATTTTCAGTAATCCATTTTGATGCCCATGCAGATTTGAGGGATGATTACCATGGAGAAAGATTCAGCCATGCAGCGGCGATGAGAAGGGCTGGTGATACCATTGGCTTAAGAAATATCTATCAATTCGGAATACGTTCAGGAACTAAAGAAGAATTCTCTTTGAATAAAAATCTCTACAGATTCTCTGTTTACAAAAATTTGAAAAAGATTATTAAAAAGATTCCTGAGCCAGTGTATATCACGATAGATGTCGATGTTGTTGATCCTTCACAGATTCCTGCAGTGAGTACGCCTGAACCGAACGGTATTACATTCAAAGAATTAATAGACTCCTTACTCCTGTTGAAAAATAAAAAAATAATCGGTGCTGATATTGTTGAGTACAATCCACTTGCTACTACACCCTATGCATCGGGCTCAGCAGTAGCAGTAATTCTACGGGAGTTGATTTTAATAATGGCAGGTTGATATTTACATCCTGAGGAATCAAAACTGATTCCTTCATTCATAAAAATTTTTATTAAAAAATAAAAAGGGGAGTTAGACTCCCCTTTTCGAATCATGTGCTGAGTTCATGCTGCTGGTTTTTCCAGTTTGAAGAAGTGTTTAACCTTCCATCCCTCACTCAGCAGTATATAATAGCCATCATAACCATTGGCATCGGGCTCAGCAAAAAATTCATATCGTACAAAAATCGTTTCCCCGAATTTTCCCCAGTTTTCTTCGGTAGTACCTGCACCCCTTTGATCAAATTTGAAGTGGGCATAAAGCTGGATATTGGGTGATGTTGAGATATTGATCTCTGCAGAACTGTCACCAGGTACGATACTAACATCAAACTCATATTTATACCAGGTATCCTCCCAGTTCCATTTGAGATTTCCTCTTACCCGGACTGAATCGAGACTGATAATCGTGTGGAACCAGATATTGCGGTGGTCGGCTAAAAGACCAACATCGATCTGTCTGATGGTTCCAGTATCACCACCCCAGACATCAGGGGAAGGCATTGCTAACCAGGTTATTGAATCGATCACTGTGCCAGCACTATCAAGCGGGAATTTGATGAAGAACTTGTAAAATACATTATTCGGCCAATCAACAGGATTAGGAACATCTATCGTCTCTGGTGGTGCAATCCATCCTAAAGGGGGTGCACAATAGGTATCTATTCCGTATTTATCAACAGATGTCATCATCCCGAGCATGGCAAGACCCTGAATAAGATTATTCGCCTGGTAGAGTTCATCCTCATCAGCCTTTTTACCACACCCAGTAAAAAGAACCAGCAACAACATCATACCTGCAACAACGAGCCTTTTGGTCATACTACCTCCCTTTTTCTCGTAACCAACCACGATAATCTTTTTGCAATTTTGATGCCAGAGTCATTTTAAAAAGCCATTAAATTTCAAAAGATTTTATCAAACTTTTTTATAACATATTATAAAAAAATATAACATATTGAACAAAAGAACAACATGCCCCATCAGGATTTGACCTGATGGGGCATTCTTATTTATTTTACCAGCACCGCTTTCCTTGTGATCTTTTCTGATCCTGTCTCAAGGATAACAAAGTAAACACCAGGTGCTACCTGTTTTCCAGAATCATCATTGCCATTCCAGAAAGTCATATAGGAACCCTGAGGCATATACCTATCAACAAGTTTTCTGACCAGTTTACCAGAAATATCAAAAATTCTCAACTGGACAGGACCATTCCGATTGAGGTGGTATCTTATCGTACCGCCCTTTTGATTCATCATGTTTGGCATAACCTCCAGGCCAGAAACTCGAAGTTGGTGATCTTTTCCTTCATTTATTCCATATTCAGGTAGAGGAATAACTTTAAGCCTAATCATGAAATCTCCACCACTTGTTGGATTTCCCCACTGGCCATTAGCATAAAACCACATATTCTGCTGGTAGTTCAATGCCGGATCCATAAGACAGCTCACTGTGTCAGTACCGATCGGCTGACCAACGATAAAACCAACGACTGCTCCGGTAGTCATACGAAGGTTGGCGTTCGTTATTTCCTCACTATACCATTCGTAACCTGGAGATTGGAGATTTGGCTTGGTATAAATTAGCTGACCTGGTGCTCCACCACTTCCCACTGAATAGACACGCAGGTCAAATCTACCTGCCCTGCTGAAAAAGAATTTGACCTCATGGAGACGACCACTGTCAATGCCCACCGGAGAAAAATCGAAGCGAACAAACATGCCTGAACCAATACTCAAACCACCAGGAATCCAGTATGGCTGACCATCATCGTATAATATTGTGATTGCATTCGTTACCTCAAAGTTATAGGTAAGGGTATTGGCACCATTGCCAGCATTATCAACCGCCCGGATGTAGTAATAAATATCTGTATGGTAACGTTGAGGAGGAATTGTGGCTTCATAAATATCGGTTCCTACTTCCTGCATTCTTATTCTGTTCCAGGGTCCATTCTCTATGCGATAAATTACAAACACCGAGTCGGGATTGACTCCACTACCGGGGTCAGTGATGGTTGCAACCACTATGTATCCATTTGTAGTATCTGGTGAATCCTCAAGGGGTGCGTGTTCAATAGTGGGTGGCTGCAGATCTACCGGTGGTGTTGATGCGATTCTAATA
>JAOAFX010000067.1 GCA_026416055.1 Caldifarciminota bacterium | reverse complement strand
AGATGTGTATAAGAGACAGGCGCAGACTGTTTCCTCCCCTGTACCCCTCACGGCATTCAGCAGTTATTAATAAGAAATGGAATAGAAATCTCGGGAAAACATGTCGTGGTTGTAGGCCGGAGCAATATCGTTGGAAAACCACTCGCCATGATGCTCGTTCAGAAAAAGCCCGGTGCAAATGCCACAGTGACGATGTGCCATACGGGAACAAAGAATATGGCAGAATATACAAGACAGGCTGATATACTCATCGTTGCTGCAGGTAGACCACATACTGTGACCGGAGATATGGTAAAAGAAGGTGCGGTGGTCATTGATGTCGGAGTCAACAGGATTGAAGACCCGACAAAAAAGAGCGGATTCCGATTAATTGGCGATGTGGAATTTGATGAAGTGAGTAAAAAGGCGAGCGCAATCTCACCAGTACCAGGTGGGGTTGGACCGATGACAATAACGATGCTCCTTTATAACACAATCCTTTCTGCCAAGAAGCATGCCGGTCTAAAATAGATGCTCAATTTTAAAACTATTGAATACGATAGCCAGAATAATCAGATAATTATACTCGATCAAACTAAACTGCCTGAAAAAGAAATTTATGTGAATTTGAAAACGGTGAAAGATGTCTACAACGCAATTATGACTCTGAAAGTGAGAGGTGCACCGCTCATTGGTGTGGTTGCTGCATACGGCATTGTATTGTCAGCAGGAAAAAATAATAATACCAGAAAGATTCTCAAAGATGCTGAATACCTGAAATCTGCCCGTCCAACCGCGGTGAATCTTGCCTGGGCAATAAATCGAATGATTGAAATTGTAAAAAACAAAAAGAACCAAAATCTTTATAGAGATTTGCTTGCGGAAGCACGAAGAATTGAGAAAGAAGATAAAGACGCATGTAAAAATATAGGTCTCTGGGGTGCAAAACTCATAAAAAATGGTTTTAAAATAATGGTTCATTGCAATGCAGGTGCACTTGCCACAAGTGGTATTGGTACTGCCCTCGGAATTTTGTACACCGCAAAAAGCATGGGAAAAAAATTTAAAGTATATTCCTGTGAAACGAGACCGATTTTACAGGGCGCAAGACTCACAACCTGGGAACTTACAAGAAACAGTATTGAAACACTTTTGATTTGCGATAACATGGCTGCAACCTATATGCCGGAGATGGATTTAGTCCTGGTGGGTGCAGACCGCATTGCGCTCAATGGAGATGTTGCAAATAAAATCGGCACCAGGGGTCTTGCAATAATCGCGCGGTATTACCGGGTTCCATTTTATGTCGCGGCACCAATTTCATCTTTTGACTTCGGGATAGAATCTGGAACAGAAATACCCATTGAATTCCGCAGTGCGGATGAAATACGCTATTTTAACAAACAATGTATCGTCGCAGAAAAAACAAAGATTTGCAATCCAGCTTTCGATGTAACACCTAATGCGTTATTATCTGGAATTATCACGGAAAAAGGAATATTGAGACCGCCTTTTAAAAAGAAGATCGTGTCTTTAAAATAAAATTTCAATCACTCCTTCTGTTCAGTACATCCATCATCTGAGTGTGAATATATCCATTGGAGCCAAGAACTTCTTTGCCGTATATATTAAACGGTCTTCCTTTAAAATCAGTTATCATTCCACCGGCCTCTTTTAGAATCAAAGAACCAGCAGCCTGGTCCCAGGGTGCAAGTTTTATCTCCCAATAACCATCAAACCTTCCACAGGCAGTATAACAGAGGTCGAGTGCTGCAGAACCCAATCTTCTCACTGCCTGGGCTTCAAGGCAGAACCGGGCGAAGTAGTTGAGGTTATTATCCTTGCTCTCTCTTATATCATAAGGGAAACCGGTGACAAGAAGGCTATGACCAAGTTTCTTGGTCTTTGAAACTGAAATCTTTTTTCCATTTAAAAAAGCACCTTTACCTTTTAGTGCCGAGAATAATTCCTTCCTGGTTGGATCATAAACAACGCCGAGGACAACCTCACCTTCTACCTCAAGCCCGATTGAGATTGCCCATATTGGTAAATCGTGGGCGAAATTGGTCGTGCCATCAAGAGGATCTACAAGCCATTTAATTTCCCGGGATGTACCATAATTAACATCCTCTTCACTCAATATACCATAATCGGGAAACTGTTTTTTTAAATATTCCACGATTCGTTTTTGGGAAATTTTATCAAACCGGGTTACAAGATTGACCGCACCTTTATACGACACATGCTTCCTGCCACTTGAAAGACGATAGATACGGTCTCCAGTTGATACGATTACTTTTATGACCTTATTCAGTATTTCATCCAGTTTTATTTTCTCCATGTTTCTTCAAAATCCTTTCAGGTTCAATTAGCGGCCGAATCTTCTCTACCTCTTCTGCGGCCAGTCTCCCATATTTTGAATCCTTATCAATCTTTATACACCTCTCAAAATATTCAACCGCCTTTTGAAATTCATACCGTTTCAATTCGGCAAGGGCTAAATAATAATAGGCATCCTGAAGATTTGGTCCGATTTTTAGTGTATCTTCAAAAAATTTTATGGCATCGATTATCATACCCCTTTCATAATACACCAACCCCAGATAAAAATTGGCATAGAGCCGTGCCACCCGGTCTCTGGTTTGTTTCGCCACCTTGCTTAAATGTTCAATTGCTTCACCCCATATTCCTTTCTTATAACATATAAACCCCAGATTGTTTAATGCAAAAGGATTGTTTGGTTCAATCAGCAGGACTTTTTGAAAATAAAGCATTGCTTCGTCATAGAGTTCTTTATTCATTAAGACAAGCCCGCTCAAACCCAGGGCGCGTGTGTTTTTCGGATCAATATCTAGTGCGTTTTTCAAAACTGACATTGCCTCATCATAATCTTCCATAACGATTAAATTCCAGGCACGGTCAAGAAGTGTAGCAAGGTCGAGTTCAGGAGATGAACGTGCCCTGACAAATGAATAAAATCTATTCATATCAACCTGACTGCGTTTCTTATCGCGCACACTCTGGGCAATGTTTCTCAATTCGTTCTGCGCCTGGTTGAGATATTTTATACCACTGGCGATGTCAATATACACATTTTTTATCATATCCTTAATCATTTTCTCTTTATCGGGTGTATATTCCCGAACAAGCCTTTTCAGTTCTTCAATCTTTTTCTTAATCTCCTCAAACATCACCCAGCAATCTCCATCAACTTCTTGGCAATAAGGTGAAGGGGTAGAACAAAATCGGCAGCACCGGCATCGATTGCGGACTGTGGCATACTCGCAATTGTCGCCTCTGAGGGTTCCTGTACAATCGTCATACCGCCCATCTGTTTTATCTTCAATAAACCATTAGTTCCATCATGACCCATACCGGTGAGCACAATACCTAAAGCTTTATTTTTAAAAACTTCAGCCATTGATTCAAAAAGATAATCAGCACAGGGTTTTAAGCCATGACGAGGTGGTTCATCAGTCAAAATCACACTCCTACCCGAAGGGTGTACCTTTATATGGCTCCCCCCAGGGGCAATGAGTACCTGACCGGCAAGTATCATGTCATTATTACATGCCTCTTTTACATCAAGCCCAGATTTCTCATCCAGATGCATAGCCAGACTCGCAGTAAAAAACTTGGGCATGTGCTGAACTACGACTATTTTAAAACCGAATTCTTTCCTTAACGATGATAGTAAAAAATTAAGAGCCTTAACACCACCAGTGGAGGCCGCAATTCCTATGACAAAATCAACAATCTTCACTCCAGATGGTGCCCGTGGTTCGGTGATAATCGGCTTTAAATTTGCCCGTGCCACATATCGTAATTTGGTAATCAATTCCTCCTTAAAATCGTAGAGATCAATCGAAATAGGACCGGAAGGTTTTGGAAAAAAATCGACTGCTCCCAGAGTTAGAGATTTAATTGTAATTTCTGCCCCCTGATGGGTATGTGCCGAGAGCATCAGGACTGGTGTTGGATTAATCGACATCACCCGCTGAAGAAATACCAGGCCATTTTCGCCCGGCAGTTCATAGTCAAGTGTGATAACATCGGGTTTTAATTTGTTGAATTTTGCCCATGCCACATCCACATTCCGTGCATAACCACAGATATCACACTCTCCCGAAGACTGGATGATATCACCGATAACCCTTTGCATCAAAACTGAATCTTCAACAATCAGGACTTTCTTTTTCATTTTTTACTAAATAATTTTTTCTCCATGACGATAAGATTTAACCACAACTTCCCCTGTATTCACATTGAAAAAGATAGTCCTTCCCCAGTTCCCGAATACATCTTCAGCAACAAGAGGTATAGAATGTCGCTTCAGTTCTTCCCTCGTTTCGATCACGTTTCGCCGGCCGATAGACGACTGCAATAGTTCACCGAACATTGTGGATCCACCGACAATCTTTGCTACAATCTTTTCTTTAGTTATTCCCATTGCTGCAAATTTTTTCAGTAACTCTTCAATTGCTCCACGTGGATGCTTAAAACTACCATCGGCTCCATGGGGTAGCAGGATATGGGCAAGGCCACCAGTTCGAGTCTGGGGTTCATATAATACAAGCACCACACATGAGCCAACGCCATATGCAGAGAGGATTACATCCCCTCTTTCTACCCGCACTTCACCTATTCCAACCCTCAATTCCAGAGCCATCTCATCAAATTTTTTGATAAACCCGTTCAGTACGATTAATAATTTTAAAAAATTTCGCCTCGGGAATTCCTAAAAGCAATTCCACCCTGCCAATTACAAGATAACCGCGTGGTTTTAAACTCTGGTAAAACTTTCGCACAAGTTCTGATTGAGCATCGCGGCCCATATAAATCAGTACATTCCGGCACATAATCAAATCACAGGGACCATATGGGAAAAAGTCAAAAAGGTCAAGGAGTATGAACTGGAGATTCTTTTTTATATCATCTTTTATCCGGTAGCCTTCATTACACCGGACAAAATATTTTTCAAGATATTCTCTTGGTGTATACTGAAATGCAATCTCAGGGTACACCCCAATCTCAGCCTTTTTCAAGGCACCATCGTCAATATCAGTGGCATAAATGAACGTCTTGTGTGAAATACCTGCTTCAGCTGCAATTATTGCCAGAGAATATGCCTCTTCACCCTGGGCGCATCCAGCGCTCCAGAGGACAATCCGCTCATTCTTTGTGAATTGAGGTAAAACTTCCTTCATCAAATATTCAAATGTCTCGTAATTTCTAAAAAAGTAAGAGAGATTGATTGTAATTGTATCAAGTAATATTTTAAATTCATCAGGGTTATTATTGAGATAATGATAATAGTCAGAGAACTCGCTCAATCCCAGGGCACGCATTCTTACCCTTATCCGGCGTGTGAGAGGTCTTTCCTTATAGCTGTGGCATTTAAAACCAGTCTTTTCTTCAATCAGTTTCAGTAAATCTTCAAAATTATACGCCACGAGATTTTCTCAGCAATTCAATATTCTGTGTGATTAGAGTATGTGTAGGGTTTAAGGTGTTCGCCCTTTCCCAGTAATGCAAGGCTGCATCAGCATCACCAAGTCTTAAAACAATATTTCCTAACTTAAATAAAACCTCCCAGTCTTTCTCTTCATCCGGGATTCTTTCGTAAAATTCTTTTGCAGCGCCAAGTATCTGGGATTCATAATAAAAATCTGCAAGATTCCTGCAGATTTTGTAATTCATCGGCTCATCGCTTATTGCCTGCCGGTACAAACGTTCAGCCTCTTCAGGAAGGTCCAGACTCTCATAAACCACGGCAAGATTATTTTTAAATACTGCCAGACGGGGAAACTTGTCGATACATTCCTTTAGAAACTCAACTGCTTTTTTCAGATCATTGAGCTTAACGTAGATGAGTGCAAGATAGATATAGGGTGTAATATACTCTGGCTTTTTTTCTATTACTTCTTTGAACATCTTCTCAGCCTCGTCAAACTCTCCCTGTTTGAAGAGGGTAATCCCCAGATTACAAATGATACGGGGATTTTCTTTAGAAATTACATTTGCCTTTTGAAGATAAGTCCGGGCCTCATCAAAACGACCCAATTTATTATAAAGATAGCCAAGATTATTTAATATTACAGGATTTTCCTCAAGTTCATTAGCCCTTTTTAAAAATTCTTCGGCTTTCTGTAAATTATTCCTTTTCAGTTCAATCAGACCAGAGTACAAAAGTGCCTCAACATTATCAGGAGCAATTTCCATGACCCTTCTAAATTCACGCTCTGCCTCATCATACATGCCGGTTTTAAAAAATGCAAAACCCAAGTTCAGATATTCCCCTATATCACCGATTGCCCTTTTTGCCAGTTCAGTCTTTTCCAGTTTTTCCACAACACCGGCTGAGATTAAAGCATAGATTGTCCGACAGGTATCGAAAAAATCAAATTCTGATAATTTTAAAATCTCGTCAATCGTCCTCTCCCCATTTATCAACTGTAGTACGCGCAATTCTTCTTCAGTTAGTGGTATATCTTTGTATTCTTTTTTTACGACAAGCACCGACTCAAACGGTGGCAATCTTTTCTCAAGTTTTCGCCATTCATCTATTCGTCTTGCACCTTCAAGCAACAATTCCTGGGGTGAAAGTTGAACAAGAAATTCCTCACTTCCTGGTAGTAAATCGGCTTCAAAATTGAAATAGCCTGACTCCCAGGTGAGCATTGTAAAGATTGTCTCAGCAATCTGGTCAGAAAGCTCCTTCTCCAGAATTTCTTTAGTTATCAATCCTTTCTCAATGAGTATCTCGCCAATACGCTTATTAGATCTTTTCTGTTCTTCAAGTGCCGATTTTAGAGCAACTTCGTCTATGATCTGTTTACGAACAAGGATGTCACCCAATCTATCTTTCCTGTTCAATAAGGTAGCATATATAATCTTGCCATCTTTAATAAATATATTTCCAAAATTTCTGCCGTCAGTGACTGAAAGACATCCCGACCTCAAAGAAAAGCTCAACAACTGGATTACATCGGGTAGTGATGCTTCACTCAGCGAACCTTTTATCGCCATTTAATCACCCTTTCTCATAGTTATATAATTCTCTTCTATTAGCTCATCTTGTATTTCCTGGATTATCAGGCAATTCTCTTTGAATTTTTTGAGTGAAACCTCTACCTTTGGTTCAACTGTCTTTACACCAGGTTCAATCACCTGAGTAACTTCTACAACATGTTCAACATCTTTAGCTTCGGCAGCAACCTGAATCTCTTCTTCTCCAGGTAGTCCCAGCATAATAAATTCTTCTTTAGGTCCTTCTTCAATCACAGGGGCCACAGATGTTCTTAAATCAGTAATAAATGCATCAATCTCTTTAAAATTCTGAAAACGAGGTATGCCGGTTTTTTTAACTCCATCAAATTCCTCAATTGAGAGTTTTGATTTAAGGTATAATTCCACGATGGCATCATCGGGGTCCTTTAATGTTGCCTCTATTCCAGACCTAAGTAAAATTTTCTCACTCTCTGTGAGGTTGATATCTCCAAGTGGTTCTGAGAAAATGATAACACCGACCTCTTGCTTTACCAGTTCAAAAATCTTTTCTGTAACCATCTTGCGTAGTTCTTCTCTAGCGGTAAATAATTTATGAAAGTTATCCACCAGCAGGGCATCGGGTCTGTTTATCTCTTCTAAAAAATTCTCAAGATTTTCTTCAAAATCAAATATTAATGGTGAGAAACCGCTCTGTCTTAAATCATCTGCAATCTTCTGACAGAGAAAAGTTTTTCCTGTTCCTGCATTGCCAAGAATAATATAGGGATTGAATTCTTTCCCGAATGCTGGTAATATCGTTTTTTCATAAAGTTCTATTGCTGTTCTATTGCAATCACTGATAATGAAACCCTCAAAGCGTGGCCGTGTTTCTGCTTTGAGTCTCCTTTTTATTGAATCGATTAGAGTTTCAATTTCTGAGATTTTATCCGGTGAAAAAAGCATCGTTTCTATCTTCATCGCTTCTTCAGGAAATTTAGAAACATCCAGTGTTCCAAATTCTTTCTGTAATTCAATCAAACGCTCCACCTTTTTAATAAATGTATTATACCCTGCTATCAACGTTTCTATATCACCATCGAGCAATGGTTTCAATTCAGAAGTATCGAAGCCTTTCATCTCCCAGATATAAATTTTTTCTTTATATTCAGTGCGCGGGTCCTTCACTTCAGCGATTTCCGAGAGCACTTCGTCGGCGCTCTTTTTCAACTCTTCCACGAGTGATGAAACAGGGCTGTATACACCCCTCGGGTAGAATTCTTTTAAAATCAAACGAATTGTATTCAAGTCAAAGGTAAAGGTACCGAGTGAAGCATAAGCCACCAGTCTGTTCAGCATCCCGTCTATCGTCCTTAACGAACCGCCAGACAACTGGGTAAGTTCCAGGGCAATTTCATCAGGAATAATAATTCCCCTCTCTTCTGACTTCTTCTTGATGAATTCAACAAGGGCAATCTCATGTGGTGCCTGCAAGTCGCAAACCAGACCGCCCTCAAGCCTTGAAATTACTTTAGAACCAAGATTTTTTAATTCGCGTGGCGGCACATTACCACTGAAACACATCTGTTTATTTCTTGTTATCAGAACATCAATCATCGTAAGGATAGCATCCTGGAATTTATCATTTACCCTATTTATATCATCAACAAGAATTGCGGAATCAAACTGGGTATTTTTTTGAAGATATTCTTCGAATTCTTTGGGTGTGAAAATCAATACCGGTTCTTTTTTGCTCAGTTCATTATAAATAGTCCATAAAAAGTAAGTCTTTCCATAACTTCCCGATGCATAAATATAAAAAGGATTGAATATCTCTCCCGGAAATTGCACAATTTTCTTGGCAGCAATGAATGCCACCTTATTACCTTCGTAAACATAGAAATTTTCAAATCCAAAGTTCTTTTTCATCATACTATCCTCAATATTTTTTTAATATTTTTTGAAAGCTCTTCTGAAGCAACCCTGACGACTCCAGGGATGGTGCGGTCATCAAACAATGAAACAAGAAGGTAGTTATCATCAAGTGCCATATAGTATAAACTCTTCCTTTCTCCTTCCTGTAGTAATTCTGAGAAGTTTTTCTCACCGATGATATGTGCCAGTTCCATAGTGGAGTTGAAAATATTGCAGGTAAGTGCAGCAATTGTGAGTACATCAAAAGTTCTGGTAAAGCCTCGCTGGACTAATAAATGTCCTGAGCTTGTAATCAACATTGTCCATACTACATTGGTCTGACGGTAAAAGTCATTAAGCATTTTTTCCAGATTCTCAATCTGGGCATCAGTGAGTGTAATCGTCGCCAGATTGTTTTTCATACAAAATTATAATAAATTTTTTAAAAAAAGTCAATATTAATTCTATTATTTAATCCTTTTTAAGCGGGCAGCAAATATTCCATCGGTATTAAAAAATCCTGGCAATATTTTTAAGTAAACATCGGCACCAGGAACAAATTCCTTTGCCGGCTCAAGTTCAAAATTTTTATTTTCACTCAAAAATCTCTCAATAATTTCTTCATTCTCCCGGGGCAATATACTGCAGGTTGAATACACAATTGAACCGCCGACACGCAAAAAACTCGCAGCATTCGAGAGTAAATTGTATTGTAGATTTGCGAGTCGGGCAAGGACTTTTTTATTAACCCGTTCCTTAACCTCTGGTCTTTTAGCAATGACACCGGAATTGGTGCAGGGGGCATCAACCAGAACCTTATCAAAATCGCTAATCTGATAGCGCCGTCCATCCGCAAGTACATATTTTATTATTGTAAGCCCCAGACGTTCA
Source organism: Caldifarciminota bacterium (assembly GCA_026416055.1). Taxonomy (GTDB): domain Bacteria; phylum Hydrothermota; class Tepidihabitantia; order SM23-42; family JAOAFX01; genus JAOAFX01. Next base: position 1,276 of record JAOAFX010000067.1, on the reverse strand, counting down.
GCATTCTCAACAACGAGGCGCAGGCGGGCGCTGCTTACTTCACCGGCTAATATCAACCCCTGATTGTTCATCAACTCAGCCATATAGGTCGTTTTGCTACCGGGTGCAGAACAGACATCAAAAATCCTTTCTCCAGGACGGGGTGCCACGAGTCTGCATATCATCCCCTGTGCCTCATCGTGGATAGAGATGAAACCCTGTTTCAGCAGGGAATTATTAATCAAACTTCCGAGACGATTTATCTTACGAAAATCTTCAAGCCAGTTGGCAGGACGAACTTCAATTTCCATTTCTTTTAATTTCTGTTCCACAAACTCAGCATTTGCCTTGAGTCTGTTTATCCGGATATAAGGTGTAGGTCTGTTTTTAAATGATTCAATTATTTTTTCACCCTCCTCAGGATAGGCCTCAAGTATTTTCCTAAGGACCCATACCTGGGGTTCACGCATTGATTGAACTTTTTTATTCCTTATTATCCCCCTCAGAACCGCATTTATCAGTGCCTTTTCCTTAAGACTGCGACCTAACTTAACTGCTTCATTGACGACTGCATACACTGGAATACGGTCGAGAAACAGATACTGATAAACTGCCAGACGAAGAATGTTTTTAAGGACCGGATCTGCGTTATTGAAATCACCAATAAAGGTCTCTCTGATTATCTGATCAATCTCTTCGCGATGTCGTGCTGTCCCGAATGCAATCTCGTTTGCAAGGGCACGTTCTTCCTCTGAGAGTTCATTTTTCTCAAATATCACACCAAGGGCGAGTTTAAGATTCGCTCCCTGTTCAACCTCACATAAAGCGTTCAAGGCCGCTTCTCGTGCATTCATTTTTATATCCTGTCTCCGGTCTTAACACGATACCCATTTATAAAATCTAAACCACTCATTGTCTTACGATTCTCTGGTTTTAAAGTTTTTAAAATGACAGAACCATCACCGGTACCCACATAAAACTTTTTGTCTTCAATTTGAATCACACCGGGGTCAATCTTTTTATCACCAATTTCCACTTCAAGGACGATAAGTTCAGTGTTACGGAAATAAGTGCGTGCACCAGGGGTTGGATTTAATGCACGAACCAGATTAAATATTTTAACCGAAGGTTCACACCAGTTAATAATTGTCTCTTCTTTTTTGATCTTCGGCGCATAAGAAGCCTTGGCTTCATCTTGAACAATGGGCTGGTATTCATTCTTCTCGATCATTTTTAATGCGTCGATCACCAGTTCTCCACCAAGCAAGGAAAGACGCTCTGATAAAGTCCCATAGGT
>JAOAFX010000066.1 GCA_026416055.1 Caldifarciminota bacterium | reverse complement strand
AAAAACCCCCGCCATACTACTTGACATTAATAGTGAAACCTGCTATGATCTGGGTAAGGCAACTTTTGCTTACAGGGGTGAGTTTGAAAATCAAACAAGCCTCAATATAGAATTATTGAAGAAGGTGCTCAATGGATTATGATGTAGTAATCATAGGTGCTGGACCAGCCGGTTCGACAACTGGGATGTATGTAGCACATGAAGGATTCAATGTTCTGGTGATTGATAAAAAAATAGAACCGGGACAGCCGGTTCAGTGTGCAGAATATATTCCTGCTCTTTTATTGAGGGAAATACAGATCCCGTCCGATGCGTTTGCACACGAGATAAAAGGATTGAAGGTTTATTTTCCAGATAAAGGAGTATATGAATTTTCAGCACCGGGTTATATCCTCAATCGCTCACTTTTTGATAAATATCTCGCCATCAAAGCAATCCAGGAAGGTGCAACTTTATGGCTAAAAACGAAATTTACAGGAATAGAAAATAACAGAATCTGCCTTTTAAAAGATGGCAGGACAATCAGGATTGCTACAAAGATTCTTGTTGGTGCGGATGGTCCTAATTCAAAGGTGAGCCGGATTATAAATGGAGATTATAAAGATTACATCGTCGCATATCAACAGGAATTGCCACTGACGAAAGAAATGGCATATACCGAAGTTTACTTTGACCCTAAGTTTTTTGGTGGCTATGCCTGGTTATTTCCTAAAAAAGAGACCGCAAATGTCGGGATCGGCATAAAAGCAGGTTATAAAGCAAATATAAAGGATTTACACCGTGAATTTGTCCAGAAACTTGTAGCAGAAAAAAAAGTCATTGATATACCAGTAAGGATTACAACCGGTTTGATTCCGGCTGGTGGTCCGGTCGCAAAAACTGTTTATCGTTCTATGTTGCTTGTAGGTGACGCGGCCGGACAGACGCATCCTGTGACCGGTGCCGGTATTCCCCAGGCAATAATATGTGGTAAATTTGCTGCCAGGGCGATAATCAGTGCGCTGAAGAATGGAGACCTCAATCTTCTCTATGATTATGAAGTGAACTGGCATAATCTCTATCTCAGTGAACTGGTTCGTGCCCTCAATAAAAGAAAGAAGATGGAAGAGAACTGGTATAGACTGAATGAGATATTGAAGGAGTGCTGGGTTTCATTTTTTGAATATTATGAATGATTTAAAGAATCTCGCCCAGAAAGCCCGGGAAATTTCGTATTTACATCACGGAAAAAAAATTTTCTTTTATATTCCTGGAATGTTCTGCTACAATGGTATCAAAGGTAACTTTCCTGCTGTATCGATAACTGGTAAAACCTGTAAACTAAACTGCGCCCATTGTGGTGGTAAACTTCTCCATTCTATGATTCCCGTTGAAAATGGTGATGAGCTGATGAATGTGGCACAAAAGTTATATGAGAACAATGCCCCGGGCTTCCTTTTGAGTGGTGGCTTCGATACTGACCACACCCTCGCAATTGAAAAGTTCATACCGGCAATCAAAAAGATCAAAGAAAAAACCACTCTTAAGATTACCCTCCATTGTGGTATCATTGACAGAAAGACCTGTATCCTGCTTAAAGATGCTGGTATCGACCAGGCACTCGTCGATGTTATCGGTGCCGATGAAACAATAAAGAATGTTTATAAGACTGACAGAAAAATTGATGATATCATTGCGACGATAGAAAATCTTGTCGCTGCCCGGATTCCTGTCATACCCCATGTCGTGGCGGGTATAGATTTTGGCAGGATTATTGGTGAATACCGGGCGATTGAAATCATCGCTCAATTTCCTGTGAAGATTATAGTATTTGTGAGTCTCATGCCCCTTCCAGGCACACCGATGGAAATGGTTAAAACACCATCAGCCGAAGATATCGCCCGCTTGATGATATATGCACGATTCAAGATGCCTCACGTTGAAATGGCACTGGGGTGTGCCCGGAAAAGGGGTTATTGTGATATTGATTTATGGGCAATAGAATGTGGTATAAACCGGATTGCCCTTCCTGCGGATGAGGCAATTGTAAAGGCAAAAGAATATCGTCTTTTTATTGAGTGGTGCAAGACATGTTGTTCAATTTAAAAAGGGGTGAAAAATGAAAAAAGAAAGCCCAGAATATGTGCGTATCAGTCTGGCTGCAGCCATGGTCTTGGGTTTCAAAAATGGTTTATTCTACAGAAATGCCCGTTCACCCTGTATCAATATCTTGCTCACCTATGAAAATGGATGTGCAGGAAATTGTGCCTATTGCGGGCTTTCCCTTAAACGACCGGGCAGTTATCCAGAAAAAAGTTTTATAAGGGTTGAATGGAACAGTTATCCACTTGAAGAAGTAATAGAAAAAATGAAAGGAAGGGGAGATTACATAAAAAGAGTATGTGTCTCCATGATCACAAATTCCAGGGCTATAAATGATACAAAGATAATTATCCAGAAGTTAAAGCAAATGACTCAGTATCCTGTCTCTGTCCTCGCTGCACCGACAATTCTAGATGACTCAGACTTTTTGGAGATAAAACAATCTGGAGCCGACCGACTCGGGATTGCTGTCGATGCCTGTACCCCGGAATTGTTTGAAAAACTCCGGGGCAAAGGTGTTAATGGTCCCCATCGATGGGATAGGTACTGGCAGGCTTTGGCACAGGCAGTAGATGTTTTCGGTCGGGGCAATGTGGGTATTCATCTCATCGTCGGTCTTGGTGAGTCTGAAAAAGATATGGCAGCCGCAATCCAGAATGCACATGACCAGGGCATTGAAACGCATCTCTTCAGTTTCTTTCCTGAACCGGATTCTTTTCTTGCCCATCACAATCCACCACCGGCAGGTGCCTATCGGCGTATTCAACTTGCCCGGTATATAATAAACAACAATCTTGGCCGGTTTGAAGATATCTTTTTTGACACTGCCGGCAGGATTTTGAAATTCAATATCCCTGAAAAAGAACTCGAAAAGATTATCGATTCCGGAAAACCATTCATGACGAGTGGTTGTCCTGGGAAAGATGGTGAGGTTGCCTGTAATCGTCCATACTCTGATTCTCTGCCCGGCGATGACATCAGAAACTTTCCTTTTCTGCCCGACCACAATGACATTATAAAAATTAAACGAGAGTTAGAAACCTATGTATAACAGAGTCAGCGAAAAAATAATCGATAATTTCATTTCTATCATTGGTAAAGAGAATGTCATCTTAGAAGAAGAGAGTCTTGAAAACTATGCCCATGACGAGACCCCGCTTTATTATTCAAAGCCTGAAGTTGTATTGAAACCAGTTAATAAATCAGAAATCTCTGAAATAATGAAAGTTGCCTCTGCCCACTGTATTCCTGTAACACCACGGGGTGGTGGAACGAGTCTATCTGCTGGTGCAGTTCCATTATACCATGGTATTGTATTATCACTCGAGCGGATGAATAAAATCAGGGAAGTGGACGAAGAGAACCTGATGGCGATCGTGGAGCCCGGAATAATTACCGGACTATTGGAAAAGGAACTCGCAAAGTATAATCTTTTCTTTCCACCGGACCCGGTGAGCCTCGATTCCTGCACGCTGGGTGGTAATATCGCTGAATGCGCAGGTGGACCGAGGGCAATGAAATATGGTGTAACAAAAAATTATATAACCGGTCTGGAAGTAGTCCTGCCGGATGGTACAGTGATAAAACTGGGAGGTAAACTTCTTAAAAATGTGACCGGTTATGACCTGATTGACCTTTTCGTTGGTTCCGAAGGAACGCTCGGTATCGTTACCGAGGCAACGATAAAAACACTGGTCAGACCCGAGATCATAATTGATCTCTACATTCAGTTCAAGACGGTCGCTGAGGCTTCGAGATTTTCTATTGAGGTTCTAAAGCAGGGACTCAATCCAACGGCGATAGAATTAATGGATGGTGATGTAGTAAGGATGGTGGAAAAGTATCTTCAACGCCGTGTTCCTCACAGTGAGGTTGATGGTCATATTATAGTCGAAGTCGATGGCAATGATAAAGAGCATTTGAAAAAAATCTGGGAAAGGATTGGTGATATCGCACTCAAATCCGGTGCCCTCGATGTCCTCGTCGCTGAATCGGTCCATGACCGTGAGCGGCTCTGGGAAATAAGGAAAAAGATAGGTGACTCCTTAAAAGCACAAACCAGAATCATTGCCCGTGAAGACCTTGTCGTTCCTAAAAACAGGATACCGGATTTAATCCATCAGTTAAAAGAATATGTAAAGAACTTAAACTGCGCACTTTATGCATTCGGACATCTTGGCGATGGTAATATCCACACTGATGTGGGTTGCACAGATGAGAACTTATTACTACAAACTGACTGGATTTCGCAGATGCGTAAAAAGATGTATGAAATAACTATTGGTCTTGGTGGCACGATTACTGCTGAACATGGTATCGGGTTATCAAAAACTCCATACCTTTCACTTGCCCTTGATAAGAAGACGATTGAACTGATGATGAAGATAAAAAAAGAATTTGATCCAAAAAATATTTTGAATCCCGGTAAGATACTCAGTGATATAACTGCTAAACCATGTAACCATTCGAACCGACTATGATTCGTGCCTTTATTGAAACCTCGCTCATTGACTGGGATGGAAAGATTACCTCGGTCCTCTTCTTTGATAAATGCAATTTTCGCTGTCCTTTCTGTCAGAACTGGCGATTGCTGACCAATCCGGAAAAATTTCCTGAGTATGATATTGATGAAATCTTCAAGAAAATTTTAAAGAAAAAGAACTGGGTTGATGGGATAGTCCTTACCGGTGGTGAACCATTACTCTTTTTTGAAGATGTGATTGAAATTGTAGAAACAGCCCGGAAGAATAATTTAAAAATAAAACTTGATACCAATGGTTCGCTTCCTGAGCAACTCAAAAATCTCCTAACTCTTAAACTTGTTGATTATGTAGCGATGGACATAAAGGCACCCCTTGATGAAACTTATTTTACTGCTACCGGCAAAAAATCAGAATCCTTTCCTGACCTCCTTGATAGAATAAGAGAATCAATAAAATTTCTTATGGCATCAAATATCGACTACGAATTCAGAACGACCTGTGTTCCTGGACTGATTGATGAGAAATCAATAGAAAAAATCGGCATGGCGATTAAAGGAGCAAGACTCTGGGCATTACAGAGATTTATATCAATCAATGCCTACAAGAAAGAATACCGTAACAAAAATTTTGATGAACGCCGTCTCGATGAATTTTTAAAGATTGCCAGGTCAATAATTCCAAATACAATATTAAGATAACCCTATCCTTTTTTAGACTTAAGTATTTAAATTGCTTGATTGACATAAAGAAGATTTTAAATATAATTTCGGTATGAAACTGGAGACAAAGGTTAAAATAAACAATCTCTTGATGAAAAATCTATTATACGGTATATTCCACGGCGGTAATAATCCTTTGCTCCGGCCGATTTTATTCCCGGTTGTAGAAAAAGGTATATGGCTTGCCTTAAAAAATGTACCGGGTCCTGTTGGTTTACCTGGTGTCATCCAGGACAAATTTTATATGTTAAGGGCAATGGTTTATTCTGGAATCAGATTTGGTACCACTTCAAAATTCACTGACACCATCATCAGCAAGGCGATCTTGAGTAATCTCCGTGCTGAGAAAGAAAAAGAATTTCGTGAAAAATTTGGTTTTGACCCACCCGGATTTATGACGATCTCACCTGCAAAGAAATGCAATTTGCGATGTAAGGGTTGTTATGCCAATTCTGCCTCAGAAAAAGACCAGTTGCCTTATGATATATTTTCACGTGTAATAAAGGAAATGCGTGAACTCTGGGGTGCGAGATTTGTTGTCATATCCGGTGGTGAACCTATGATGTATAAATGGAATAACAAGACCATTGTTGATATCTTTAAAGAAAATCCGGATTCACTATTTCTGATGTATACAAATGGCAGTCTGATAAATGAAGAGAAAGCAAAAATCTTTGGTGAACTCGGTAATGTCACACCTGCGGTATCGGTCGAAGGATTGAAAGAAACGACCGAGCAGAGAAGGGGAAAAGGATTCTTTGAAAGGATTGTCAATACGTTGAAATTACTGAAGAAATACCGTGTAACCTATGGCATATCGATCACCGCAACCCGTGACAATGCCGAGGAGATTGTCTCAGACGAATTTATTGATTTTTATTTCAACGAGCTCGGTGCTGCCTATGCCTGGGTATTCCATTACATGCCAATTGGAAGGGATATAGCACCAGAATTGATTCCCACACCTGAGCAGCGTGTGATGCTATGGAGAAAAAGCTGGGAGATTGTCCGGGATAAAAAGATAATGTATGCTGACTTCTGGAACCATGGCCCGGTCTCTGACGGTTGTATATCTGCAGGCAGGCCCGGTGGTTATTTCTATATAGACTGGCAGGCGAATGTCTATCCGTGCGTATTCTTCCCTTATGCTGCTGGTAATATCAAAGAAATTTACGAAAATGGTGGTAATCTGAATGACCTTATCAATCTACCACTGAATAAAAAGATAAGGGAATGGCAGTTCAAATACTGGAAAGAAGGGGACCTTTTAAGACCCTGTCCAATTCGCGATCATTATATGATGGCAAAAAGTTTCGTTCTTGAGACCAATGCCCGACCTGCCGATGAAGCTGCAGATAAGATACTAAAAGATCCTGATTATGAAAAGAAGATGTTAGAGTATGATACTGAACTGGCTAAGAAGACAAGCCAGATCTGGGAAATGGTGTATCGAAATGGAAGCAGAAAGGCAATTTGAAATAATCAAAACCAATACTGTTGAAATCATATCTGAAGAAGAATTATTAAAAAAACTCAAAAGGCAAAGACCTCTGAGAGTAAAATTAGGGATTGATCCATCAGCACCTGAAATACACCTTGGAATAAGTGTCCAGTTAAGAAAATTGAGGCAATTCCAGGAACTCGGTCATATCGCAGTCCTTGTGGTCGGGGATTTTACGGGGATGATTGGTGACCCGAGCGGACAATCAAAAACAAGACCCAAACTCACCCGTGAACAGATAAAGAAAAACATGGCAAAATACAAAGAACAGATTTTCAAAATACTCGACCCCAAAAGGACTGAATTCTCCTACAATTCAAAATGGCTCGGTGCGCTGACGATATATGATTTCATAGATATTGCTTCAAAACATACGGTCGCAAGGATTCTGGAACGTGATGATTTTTCAATCCGTCTCAAAGAAGGAATCCCTGTTTATATGCATGAGATAATGTATCCTTTATTCCAGGCTTATGATTCTGTAGCAATAAAGGCAGATATAGAACTGGGCGGCACTGACCAGAAATTCAATCTTCTTGTTGGACGGGAGATGATGAGGGAACTACAGATGGAGCCACAGGTGATAATGACACTACCCATACTCGAAGGAACCGATGGAGTGAGAAAGATGAGTAAGAGTTTTGGGAATTACATAGGGATTACCGAATCACCGAAAGAAATGTTCGGCAAGATAATGTCCATTCCTGATGAATTAATCATCAAATATTTTGAACTCACAACAGACATTTTTCCGCACAAAATAGAAGAATTCCGAAGTGGCTTACAGGAAGGTATACTCAATCCCCGTGATGTAAAATTTGAACTTGCCAAGACACTGGTAAGAATGTATCACTCAGCACAGGTGGCTGAAGAATCGGCACGCGAATTTGAAAAAATTTACAGTAAAAAAGAATTGCCCACCGACCTTAAAGAATTTAAAATCGGCCTTGAAGAAATAAACATCGTCGACCTGTTAATGAAGACAGGGTTGATGCCTTCACGGGCTGAGGCAAAACGTAAAATTAAAGAAGGTGCGATTGACATCGATGGTAATCCTGTAAAAGATATTAACTATGTTGTAAAGTTAAACAAACCTGTGGTGCTGCGGGCGGGAAAACACAAATTTTTGAAGATTATTTCTTAATTATTTACAATTTGTAGATCACTCATCTTTGTACCGGTGAATAACATCGGTCGTTAAGTCAAGGGCATCGGCAAGCCTGCCGCATATATTCTCGAGGGATTTATAAAGCTCCTCTTCTGTAATCGTCTTATGATGCATGCGATCAAGGATATCTTCAATCTGGGAAAAGGTGTTTACAAGTTCATTGTAATCATAATGCAGGGTCTTGGTTAATGAATGGCATAACTCATTATAAACATCCTGTATCCCATCAATAACATCGTCCTTGCGAAATTTTATCTCACCCGTCTCGATACCATCGCTCAGTTTCTTGAGATAACCGGCAAGCCGGTAAATCGGACCGTAAATCTTATTTGAAAGTTTAACAAAGCGTAGATAACTGATGGAATAAAGTACCACAGCGACGATGACAAATATAACAATCTTCAACCACTGATTCAATCCCGATAATAACTGCCCCTGAGAAAATAAAAGAAAGGATAAGACTGAAAGTATGATGGAAACCACCAGAACAAGTCCCAGACAATGGTAAATCATCTTTAACTGCAGGCGGCTTACGATGAGGTTTTTTCTTCTTTCCTGTTTCATAATACCAATTATAACCAGTTATTTTTATCTGTCAAGGATACCCTGACCTCACTCCTCTCCATTTTTTATTTAATAATTTCTTGTTTTTCTGCAGGAGCGACTTCCCGTTCGCGATAAAATCTAACTCAGTGGATAATTCTTTTATCAATTTCTAACGTAGGGCAAGGCTTCAGCCTTGCAAAAAACCGACAATAGGTCATCCAATGTAGGGCAAGGCTTTAGCCTTGCACTGTCATAATAATAACAGGCAATTTCCGGCGCGCAGACAATCATCACCCAGCAGATAATCCATTTTCAAGCAAATCTGAGATATTCCGAATTATACTCCAGATCAGTGTCTGCCACTATGATTGGAATAGGTGTTGTTAATAATGATATTCTTGATTCTTCAATTAATAAGGAGTGTATAGGAACTACCATCTTGATTTATTTTCAGGTTTGTATTTAATTATGACATGGAAAAAGCAAAAATATTTATAACCAGAAAGATACCTGAGGTAGCGATAGAATTATTATCAAAGCATTTTAAGGTGGAAATATTTCCGCTGGATCGTCCGATAACGAAAAGCGAATTGAAAAGGCATATCAAAGACAAAACCGGCGTAATCCCATTGCTAACCGATAATATTACAAAAGAAATAATGGATAGTGCACCACGCTTAAAAATCATCGCCAATTATGCGGCCGGATACAATAACATCGATATTACTGAAGCCACAAAAAGGGGGATAATGGTAACAAATACACCCGATGTCCTTACTGAAACGACTGCAGACTTAACATGGGGAATGATTCTGGGAGTAGCACGCCGTATTCCCGAAGCCGAAAATTTTTTAAGAAAGAACAGGTTTAAAGGCTGGGCACCGATGTTATTTCTGGGTAGCGATGTCCATCACAAAATCCTTGGCATCATAGGAATGGGAAGGATAGGAAAGGCAGTCGCACGCCGGGCACTGGGATTTGGAATGAAGATAATCTATTACGATAAAATCAGGCTCTCTCAGAAAGAGGAAAAGGAATATTCTGCTGAATACAGGACGCTGAAGTATCTATTAAAAAATTCTGACTACATCACAATCCATACACCGCTCACTCCTGAAACCTATCATCTCATAGATGAGAAGGAATTATCGATGATGAAAAAAACCGCATTTTTAATAAATACTGCGCGTGGACCGATCGTTAATGAAAAGGCTTTAGTAAAAGCTTTAAAAAATAACAGAATTGCAGGTTGTGCCCTTGATGTCTTCGAGTTTGAACCCAGGGTATCCAAGGAATTTTTGAAAATTAAAAATGCCCTGCTCCTCCCCCATATCGGTTCAGCAACCCTTGAAACCAGAACGAATATGGCGCTTATGTGTGCACAAAATATTATCGCTGCGCTCATCGAAAAAAGAATACCACCCAATCTTGTGAATCCTCAGGTTATACAAAAAGATGAAGATATTGATCGCTTCCGGAAGTTTTAAAGGGTCAATTAATTCTCTGGCTGCCTGCCAGGCGATCGCCCGGGGGATAAAAAAATCAGGGGCTGATGTTAGTATCATTGAAACACCCATAGCAGATGGTGGTACTGGAACTGCTATAGTGCTGACAGGATACCTGCAAGGTAAGATCGCCACCTGCAGGGTTCAAGGTCCGATTTTCCGGAAAGTAGATGCAGAATACGGCATTATTCCTGAAAGAAAAATCGCCATCGTTGAACTCGCACAGGCAGCAGGGCTCCATCTGGTTCCACAACACCTGCGCAATCCATTGAAGACCACAACCCTTGGTGTCGGTGAAATTATCAAAAATCTTATAAAAAGAAAATACAAAAAAATTATTCTGGGAGTTGGTGATAGTGCCACAATTGACTGTGGCATTGGTGCTATGTCAGCATTGGGAATTAGATTCCTTGACCGAAATCTTAGACCGATAGAACCAACCTGCCTCGGACTTATAAATTTATACCAGATTGATGACACTGTAGTGAGAAAATTAAAAGACCTTGAACTTACAATCCTTGTTGATGTCAAAAACAGGCTAACTGGGAAAAGTGGCGCGATTGTATATGCACCGCAGAAAGGGGCAACAAAAAAAGAACTGCCTTTGATTATGCGGGCGCTTAAAAACTTTAAAAAAATCGTATATAATCAATACAAAATCGACCTGGATAAAATAAATGGTGCTGGTGCTGCAGGTGGAATTGCTGGTGGAATGTATGCAATACTCGGTGCCAGAATCACTCCTGGCTTTGACTTTCTTAAAAAAACCTTTAACATTTCGGAAAAAATAAAAAATGCGGATTGTGTGATAACTGGTGAAGGTAAGATCGATCAGACCACTTTTCGCGGCAAAGCAACAGGAAGGTTATTAGAAATGGCACGAAAATGTGGTAAACCTTTAATTTTGATCTGCGGTGATTATGAACGTGATTTAAATTTCAAAAATTATGATGTTGTAAAATTATACAGCCTTACAAGGATTGCAAAAAACAGAGAACATGCCATCCGTGATGCCGAAAAAATTTTAGAAAGAATCGGTATGGATATAGGTAAAACTCTGGCGTGCAGATTAAAATCACAAAATCAATTCCATTGCAAAATAAAAAATTTGCAATTTGCTTTTGATGATTAATAGGCAGCCACCACACATCCAATGCAGGGCAAGGCTTTAGCCTTGCATGCTACAAGCTTGTGAAGTTTCCTCATGAAAGATTCCTTTCAGCTCATTATTTCCAAGTTAAGCGATATTTACCCCTGGGAAAGAGAAAGGTTTAATTTTGATTTTTATCTAACCATTTGATTTCATAAGACTGGAAAAACAGTTACTTTAAGTCTTGACACAGGAAAAGTTATAAATAAAATATGCTGAAGGGGGCCTTATGAATTTTATTCTCATCTCTGTAATCTATGTG
>JAOAFX010000065.1 GCA_026416055.1 Caldifarciminota bacterium | reverse complement strand
CAATAATATCTTAATGTTGGTCCACAGGCAGGAATTGCCCTGGGTATCAATAAAAGTTTTATAATTTCATCACGGTTTATTCCATAATTTAAAGCCTTCATAAAAAAAGGATTTTTGAGATAGGGATTATCCACATAATTTACCAATAAAATGGTCAGCGAAGGAAATGGAGAATGGATTACCTGTAGCAAATCTTCGTATTCCTTTTTAATCACCACTCCTTTTTCACTCCGTTCAAAGAAGCGCTCTATCTCATTTAAAATAAATGGTGCAATATCTACCTCGTTATTCAAGAAGGCATTAAGACACTGATTGATATCGCCGAAGAATTTTATTACAATCCTGTCAAAATAGGGAAGGGATTGATTCCATTTATCTTTAGCCCAGAATTTTTTGTTTTTTATTAAAACAATTTCTTTCTCATTCCAGTTTATAAAACAGAATGGACCTGAGCCAACAGGGTGGAAGCAGAAATTATCTTTGTATTCTCCCCTTGCTTCAGGCGGTGTGATATAGACCATTTCCCGGTCAAGGCGATTAATAAAATTTTTGTCTGGCTCTTTGAGAATGAATTTTATCCGGAAAGAATCAAGCACAAGAATTTCTTTTATTCTATTAATCGGTTCTAATGCTAAATTGGAATTTCTCATAAATTCATAGGTGTACTTCACATCATAGGCATTAACTTTACGGGGATTCTTTGTAAAACATGGGTCATCATGGAAGTAACAATTCTTTCTTATAATAAATTCCCATTCGGTGAAATCTGATGAGTGGGTATAATTCTCAGCAATACCCAGTTCGGGATTGTCCAAAGAATACAATGGTGAATAAATCCATCTTATGAGTTTCACTGAACTTGCACAACCCCAGTCTTTCTGTGGGTCAACACCAATCAAACCACCAGTCCAAGCTATCCTTACTTCACCACCCGTGATAGGGTTTTCTTCTTTACTGGAGCACTCTAACAAAGTCAATGTTATAGTCACAAAAAATATACTCCGTTGTGTCACCAATCACCTTCTTAATACATTTTTATAACCTGAAGATTATAGCAAAATTAACTGAATTGTCAAGCCGGAAATGTTAACAATTGACAAACTGGAAAATTTCTTTATAATTACCTGGTATGAAAAATTCATATGATGTTGTTGTTATTGGAGGTGGACCAATAGGTTCTTATATTGCTGGCAGACTTGCTGAAAATGGTTTTACAGTCTGTGTTTTTGAACAAAAAGAAAGGATTGGTCAAGGGGTGGTTTGCACCGGGGTTATCAGTAAGGAATGTTTTGATAGGTTTAGTTTACCCCAGAAATCTATTCTTACTAAAATTAAATCCTTTACATTTATTTCACCGGGAGGCCAAAGACTTGAATATATTACGCCCGCACCGTTCGCCTATGTTGTGGATAGAAGAGTATTAGACTCTCTCATTGCAGAAAATTCAAAAAAATTAGGAGTCTACTTTAAACTTGGAATGAATGTCACTGGGATTGAAGAGTATAATAAATATTACAAGGTAATTGCTGATGGAAATGAATGTTTTACAAAATTTGTAATTATTGCTACAGGAGTCAATTATCATCTCCAGCGAAAACTCGGATTGGGAGGGCCACCACGTTTCCTTTATGGTTTTCAGATAGAACTCCCCCAGGCAGTTGCTGAAGATAATATTGAAATTTACATCAGTCAGAGATATGCACCTGGTTCGTTTGCCTGGGTGGTGCCGGTTAGTAAGAGCCTATCACGAATTGGGATGATTCTTTCGAGAAATGGCAAGGAATATTTAAAAAAATTTGTGGAACAAAGATTGGGATTTTGTAAATTAGATGGGAAAATTATAGATACTAAACCTGTTGCCCATGGTGTGCTCAAAAAGAGTGTTGCGGGACAAATCCTTGTGGTGGGTGAAGCTGCAGGACAGGTGAAGACAACGACCGGGGGCGGTGTTTTTACCGGTCTTCTCTGTGCTGATATCGCAGTACACTATTTAACGAAAGGTTTAAAATATGGGAACCCGATTGATGAATATGAAATAACGTGGCGCTCACTCCTTTCAGCAGAACTGGAGATAGGAAAAAAAATACGAGTTATTGCCTCAAAAATAAGTGATAGGACAATAGAGAAATTATTCAGTTTCGTAAAGTATAACCGTTTCTGGGTAGATCTTGTCATTCCTAAGATTAATTTTGATTTCCATTCAGATTTGCTCAATTTTTGTCTGAAGAGTTTCTCTCACCTGCTAAAAATTACTTGACATCAAAAGAATTTTAAATATAATCATAGACTATGAGACGATTATCAAGGAATAAGGATTTCATACTGAAAATCGAAGAAATCAGTCATCAGAGCATTGCTGATTGCTATCAGTGTGGACGCTGCACTGCTGGTTGCCCATTTGCTGAATTTATGGACGAACCCCCCAATCGGATAATTCGATATATCCAGCTCGGCTTAAGGGATGATGTACTGAAGGCTCAGAGTCCATGGTTTTGTGCTGCATGTCTGGTTTGTGAGACGAGATGTCCAAGGGGTGTTGATATTCCAAGAATAATGGAGGCAGTGAGGACAGTACATCTGCGGGCAAAGGAACAGATTATCGATATAGATATGATTGATAAAGAGTTGCTGATGGACACTCATCCACTACTGTTGATGAGTGCGTTGTATAAATACTCTTACTAACGATGAAAGTATCTTACTATCCAGGTTGTGATTTATATACAAAAGCAAGGGTTTTGAACGATTCAATCCAGCGTTCATTCAATGCTGTCGGTTTTGAATTGAAAGAGATGGAAAACTGGTACTGTTGTGGAACCACATTCACTCTGGCACGGGATAATAAAATGTCATTGATTGCTCCTCTAAGAATACTGGCAAAGGTTCAAAAAGACGGAGGCTCGGTCCTCGTGCCATGTTCTATCTGTTATAACACCTTAAAGAGGTCAAATTTTATCTTTAAAAATGACCCTGAGACATTGAGACTTATAAATGAACATCTCGGTGAAAGTTATGATGGTCAGGTTAAGATAATCCATCCATTTGAGTTCATCAGGGCAAACCAGAATGACTTTAAAAAAGGTGTCAAGAGAAACCTTGAGAATTTAAAATTAGGGTGCTATTACGGATGCTATTTATTAAGACCCGAAAATGAAATGGAATTTGATGATCCTGAATCGCCAACAATTATGGAAGATTTTGTCAAATTGATGGGTGCCCAGCCTGTAAGCTTTCCCTTGAAGGTTGAGTGTTGTGGTTCCTATTTGATTGTAAGCTCTCCCGAGGCAGCGATTGAGACTTCCTACAGGATTTTGAAAAATGCCCGGGAAAGAGGAGCTGAAGCAATCGTGACCTCTTGCCCGGTGTGCCATTATAACCTTGATAATTTCCAGAATCGGATGGCAAGTTCGCATCCCGAACACCGGCCGATTCCTGTCTTTTATTTCAGTCAGATAATGGCGATGGCATATGATTTACCTGTAGAAATCTGGGGGCTTGAGTATAATAAAATTTCAGCAGTAAATTTATTAAAGGGGCACGGGATATTATGAGAAACTACGAAGCAATGTTTATATTTCATCCTAAATTAAAAGATGAGGAACTGGAAAAAGAAGCCGGCGCCGTGGAGTCATTGATCAGGGAGAGCGGTGCTGGAACTGTAATATATCAATTTCTCGGGAAAAAGATTCTTGCCTATCCAGTTGAGAAACAGAAAGAAGGTTTTTATGTGAATTACGAATTTTCAATACCACCAGATAAGATTGAGGAGATAAAGGATAAATTAAAACATAGACAGAATGTTTTGAGATTTATGATAATCTCAAAGGAGAAAAAGAGATGAATCAATTACGGCTCGGGTATCTCAATTCGGTTTACCTAATCGGCCGTCTCGTCGCCGACCCCGAACTCCGCTACACCCAAAAAGGTGCGCCGGTGTGTTCTTTTAGGATAGCAACAACAAGGAGATTCAAAAACCGTGAATCAGGTGAGACACATGAAGAGACCCTTTATGTCACAATCGTGGCTTGGCGAAGACAGGCAGAGCTTGTGAATGATTTTCTCAAGAAGGGTAGCGCGGTCTTGATTGAGGGGAGGTTACGCTCCCGGCAATGGGAGACCGAAAATAAAGAAAAGAGATCAGTCGTTGAGGTCGTTGCCCACAGAATTCAGTTTCTGGATGCACCAGAACCAGGTAGTGAGGCGAGCGGGAACGGTACTATTGAAGCCGAGGAAGAATTAAAAGAAGAGAACAACATCGATACCCCGTTTTGATATATAAAAAAGGAGCATAACAGTGATTAAAAAATGTCGATTGTGTGAGAGTAATGTAAAAGTTATTGACTATAAAGACACTGCATTATTGAAGGGATACATAAACGAACGCGGGAAAATCCTTGCGGCGAGATTAACGGGTTTGTGTGCCAAACATCAAAGAAAACTTGCCCAGGCAATAAAGAGGGCACGAGAGATTGCCCTTTTACCTTATGAAATAAAATAAAAAAGTTATGAAGGTAATTCTGCTAAAAGATGTCCCAAGATTAGGTAAAAAGAATGATATCTTAGAAGTCAAGGATGGCTACGCCCGGAATTATCTGTTTCCTAATAGGTTTGCAATTCCTGCAACCCCAGGAAATATAAGAGGATTGGAGAAAAACAAACAACGTTTTTCCCAGGGTATTGCGAAAATAAAAAAACTCAGTGAAGAAATTGCAGAAAAACTGAATAATCTGAGCATAAAAACAACTCTGAAAACTGGTATTGATGGAAAATCATTTGGTGCAATCAGTTCTATTGATATTGTAGAATTGCTAAAGGCAGAGAATATTGAAATCGATAAAAAACAGATTGTTCTTAAGGAACCCATAAAACATCCGGGCATTTATGACATTACAGTTCGCTTACCCCAGCAGGTTACCGCGGTATTCAAACTCATCGTAGGTGAGGAGGAAAAATCTTAGAAGTTTTTGTCAACGGTGTAATCGAAGATCAGCAGGTACATACTTATGTTGTTCTGCTCAAAGAAAAATACGGCGAAAGGACCCTTCCGATATGGATTGGCGATAATGAGGCAATGGCTATAGCAATGTTTTTAGAGGGCTACAAACCACCCCGGCCTTTGACTCATGATTTAATAAAAATTCTACTCGATGCCCTGGAGAGTAAAATCATAAAGGTTGTGATCAACGATTTGAAAAACGAGACCTATTATGCCCGGATATACATTGAAACCGATGGCAAATTAATTTCAGTTGATGCCCGCCCTTCGGATTCCATTGCTCTTGCCCTGCGTGCCAATGCAACAATATTTGTTGAAGATGATATAATGGCGAAAAATGGGATTATATTCAAAGAAGATGAGACAGGGAAACTTAAGAATAAGTTGCGTGATACAAAGCCAGAGGAATTCGGAAAATACGAAATTAAGTAGTATTTTATGTCTATTGGATGGGCAAGAATGTTATTGAGGATATCCGGAGAAACTGGGAAGAGTTTGCTCGGATAGATCCCCTCTGGTCAATACTACCTTTACCCGAGAAAAAAGGAAATCGCTGGAAAATAGATGAATTATACAAAACCGGCACTGATGAAATAAATTCAGCTATTGAATACTTAAAGAGTTTAAACATTAATTTAGAGTTCAATCGTGCCCTTGACTTTGGTTGCGGAGCAGGGCGACTAACCCAGGCATTGTCCAGGTATTTCAATCTATGTGCTGGAGTGGATATTTCTTTTGGTATGCTTCGGCTTGCTCAGGAATATAATCAGTTTCGCGACAAATGCATATATATCTTGAATTGTGCTCCGGACCTGTCGATATTCAGGGATAATACCTTTGATTTCATATACTCCAGTATCGTCTTCCAGCATCTTCCACCAGAATTGACTCTGAATTATATCCGTGAGTTTTTAAGGATTATCAAAGAAAGAGGTGTCATAATTTTTCAAATTACCACCGGTATCATAGGTTTTTCTAACAAACTCAGAAGATATGCAAGTATTTTAATGCCAAAGCCATTGCGGCATTTATATAAGCAATTGAGATATAAGACCTGGGGGATAAAAGAGATGTACTGGATAAGGGAAGAATTTTTGAATAATTTTATTATTTCGAGCGGGGGGAAGATAATTGATTGTATTGATGATTTTTCATCAATGCCACGATATCGTGGGAAACGATACTGCATTACCAAATAAAAGAAAAAAATATTGACTATTAAAATAATTTGAATATAATGGATTGTGATTATCGATCCAATTGATTTGAAAATTCTCCGCCATCTTGAAAGTCAGGGCTACGCACCAATCAATGATATAATCAGTAAATTTCATATCAGTCGGGATGAAATCTTTCTCCGTATCAGAAATTTCGAAGAGCAGGGATTAATATCACGTTATGGCATTAAATTATTCATTCCTGCAATTACCGGTGGAAAATGGTATCGTGGTTGTGCATTCGTTGATGCTGATGTTGAACCTGATGTTTCAAAAGTTTATCCATTGACTGAAGAGATGATTGTGAACGTAACTCTCCCAAGTGGAATATTGCCTTCTTATTCATATTTTTTTTATTCCCGGGATCTGAAATACAGTTACCGGTTGTTGAATAAAACCCCCGGGGTGAAATATGTTGAGGTTTATAAAATTGCGGAGCATAATATTCAAATACCACACGAACTGAGTAGGGAAGAATGGCAATTGATTTACCAATTCGTACAATCAAAAATCAATTTTGCAAGAATTCACGAAATTATTGATAATCCATCATCCGAGACTGATGTCAGACTTGCACGGTTAATTCTGAGCCGCAATAATCAACATGGTATATTTTCGATCTTTCCAAGTATTAACTGGGGGTTAGTAAAAAATTTTGCCCATATTCATCTTGGAATTACCACGCGAATGAGACCCAATGAGTTAAAACGATTTCTGAAGCATCATAAGATTCCAGCAGATATTTTTAACAAGTTCAAGAAAAAATATCTACAATTGGAATTTGATCTCTGGGGATTTTCGGATATGAATAGAATTATAGATTTAATCAAAAAAGAGCGACGTATTACCATACACTGCATCTCTATTGCAAACCGGAATGAAATCTGCGATGATTGGTTCAAGAATTTTATAAAAGAAAAAGCACGCTGATTTATGAGAAGTTTTATACCCTTAAATCTTATTTTTCTTTTGATTTTAAACTCCGGGTGTCAAAAGAATAAGAGAGAAGAAACAAATAAAATTGAGCCTTTGTATAAAGAGTCAAAAAGAGTTTTGAAGAAGAATGAAATTCTACAAAATGCATTTCATGATATAATTGATGATGCTGAGATTACTGAAAAGATTATAAGACTTTTACAAAAATGTGATTTTCCATTTCGTCGATGTTTGCCTGGCGATTCCATCATTGTTCTGAGGGAGAATAATTTATTTAAGAAACTTACATATTTTCAGAATCCGATGGCTGTATATCATATAATTAACGATAAAGGTTTTCTCAGTCTGTCAATGAAATATCCTTATATAACCCGAATGACTGTTGTATTGAGTGGAAGTATAAACTCAACACTTTATGAGTCGATGTTGAAAAGGGGTGAAACACCAATGCTTGTCTACAAATTTGCTGATATCTTTGCCTGGGAGATTGATTTTGCGACCGAGACGCAAAATGGTGATTCTTTTTTTGTAGTATTTGATAAAGTATTCTGTGATTCTCAATTTGTTGATTATTCAAATATTGTCTTAGTGCGTTACAAAGGAAAGATAGGTGATTATCATGGTATTTATTTCAAGGATCCTTCAGGATATGATGATTATTATAATTTGAAAGGAGAATCTCTGCGCAAGGCGCTGCTTAAATCACCACTCAGATACAGTTCAATCAGTTCTTATTTCTCAAAGAGGAGGTTCCATCCTATTCTGAAAATCTGGCGTCCCCATCACGGACTTGATTATTCAGCGCCAGCTGGTACACCGGTTTCCTCCATTGGTGATGGTGTAGTAACCTTTAAAGGATGGAAAGGTGGATATGGAAATCTCGTCGAGATAAAGCATAAAAATAATTTCAAATCAAGATATGGACATTTATCAAGATTTGCAAAGGGCCTTTTTTTAGGGAAGCATGTTAAAATGGGCGAACTGATAGGTTATGTGGGTTCCACTGGGCTTTCCACCGGTCCACATCTACACTTTGAACTGCACAAAAATGGAATACCAATAAATCCGCTGACCGTAAAATTACCGAGAGCACCGTCGGTCGAAAAGAAATATTTCAAACAGTTTGAACAAAAACGGGATTCTTTACTTGCATTTCTCAATAATGCTTCAGGTCAAGATGCGCCTTTTTGTCAATAAAGTTTAAAAAAGATAAGAAAAGGAGGCGATGATGCCAATCCATTTAAGAGCAAATAAAGGAGACTATGCACAGACTGTGCTTGTTGTCGGAGATCCAGGAAGGGCAGAATTCATTGCAGGTATTCTTGATAATGCAAACCTGGTGAATAAAAATCGCGGACTGCTCGGATTCACAGGTTTTTACCGGGGCAAAAAAATTTCAGTCCAAACCACAGGTATGGGCTGCCCTTCAGCCGCAATCGTCGTTGAAGAGTTAATACAACTCGATGTAAAAAGAATTATACGGATTGGAACATGTGGTGGTATTGCTGCACATATAAATGCCCTCGATATGATCTGTGCAATGACTTCGGCTCCGCATGAAGGAACAACTTTTTCTTATCTTAATGGAGAACCAGTAGCTCCATACGCGACATTCAAGATTTTGAAGCTTGCAGACGATATTTCCAAGAAGTTAGGGTTAAATCTTCATTTCGGTGGAATCGCAAGTGTGGATGTTTTCTACAGTCCGGACCCCGAGTATGTTGCCAAATTAAGAAAAAAAGGAATCCTTGCCGTGGAGATGGAGACAAGTTTGATTTATTATCTTTGTAATCGGAGCAATCTGGAGACTGCATCTTTTTTACTTGTTTCTGATGTAGTAGGCAGGGGAGAAGAGTTTACAAAATTTGTTAGTGACGCAGAACTGAAATCCGGTATGGAAAGACTGATAAAACTGGTTCTTGAAGTTTGTTATATGCTTGATTAGTTTAAAGTATTAGAAAGGAGGCAGAATGGAAAAGTGGCGTTGTGTAGTTTGTGGATACATCTACAATCCTGAGATTGGTGATCCCGAAAGCGGAATTGCCCCGGGTGTGTTATTTGAGGAACTACCAGACTCCTGGGGATGCCCGGAATGCGGCGCGGAGAAAGAATTGTTTGAGATATGCAGTGAAGATGATGATTACGGGATTTATTAGCACTGGTGTAGATGAAAAAAGGCGTTAATATCCTACTGCTGATAATCTGGATTGTTGTGATATTCTTTCTCACGGGTTATCCTGGTCTTGAAGCGCCAAAAGTTAAAGAAATTCCGGTTGATAAATTTTATCATTTTTTGTTATTTTTTATTTATGGTTTGTTGGGCATGAGGGTACTTGAGATAGGAATATATTTTCTCTCTGGAATTTTGATTATCATTGCTGCCGAGGTTCAGCAAATTTTTATTCCTGGAAGAGATTTTGAACTTCTTGATATGATCGCTGGCGCTCTGGGATTACTTGCTTTTTATTTTCTAAAAAAGGGAAAGAAATGATATATCAAAGACCAAGAGGAACAAGGGATATCTACGGTGATGAACTGGAAAGGATTGAACTAATAAATAGAGGGGCGAGGGAATTTTTTAAACTGAATGGATTTACAGAAATAAGGACACCAACTTTTGAGTCAATAGAACTTTTTGTTCGTTCCATTGGTCTCCATACCGATATTGTAGAGAAAGAGATGTACACATTTGAGCATGATAAAAAAATGTTTGTTTTGAGGCCAGAAGGAACTGCGTCGGTTTTGCGTGCAGTCCTGGAAAATGGATTGAAACCACCATGCAGATTACTTTATATCGGCCAGATGTTTCGAAAAGAGAGACCTCAGAAAGGAAGATACCGGGAGTTTCAGCAGATCGGTGTGGAACTGATAGGTGAAGCTGCACCATTTTATGATGCAGAATGTATTAATCTGGCGGTGAGGTTTCTTGATACAATTGGAGCAACACACTACTTCATTGAATTGAACTCTATCGGTTGTCCGGTCTGCCGACAATCCTATAAAAATATGATAGAAAATTATTTGAAACCCTATTTGCCGAACCTTTGTTCCGATTGCCAGCGTAGATTTGAAAAAAACTTTTTGCGAATCTTTGACTGCAAAAAAGACTCCTGCCAGAAAATCTATGAGGTAGCTCCTAAGATAACTGATAATTTATGCGAGGAGTGTGGTTTGCATTATCAGAAGACGAAAGAATTCTTAAAAAAGTTTAATATCAATTTTGAGGAAAACAAAAAACTCGTAAGAGGGCTCGATTATTACACACGAACCGTTTTTGAATTTAAACTCAAAGGGTTGGGTGCACAGGATACGATCATCGCAGGCGGTAGATATGATTTGCTGGTAAAAGAACTTGGCGGTGATAATACTCCCTGTATTGGCTGGGCAATGGGTGTGGAAAGGATGTTGCTTGCCCTACCAGAACTTCAGCCGGAAATTAAAAAGAGTAAAAAGTTCTTTATTGCAGTAATCGGTGAAAGTTTATTTGATGAGGGAGTCAAGTTGAGAGAAATGATTATTAAAAATGGCTTTATTTGTATACACGGTAATCCCCTAGATAAGATCAAAACACAAATGAAGGATGCGCATCATTATAAAGTGGACTATGTGATAATATACGGTGAAGACGAGGCAGCCCAGGGAGTTTATACCTTAAAAAATATGATGACTGGAGAACAGAAGAAAATATCCCAAAATGAGATAATACAATTTATTGAGCAATGTCAATAAACAAAAAGGGGCACCAGTGGTGCCCCTTTTTGTATTTTATTCTTTTATTGAAGCAACACAATCTTCTTGAACTCTCTTGTATCATCAGTTCTGAGTTCTACGAAGTAAACACCACCTGGTAGATTGAGCCTCTTGCTTATTTGATGTTCACCGGCAGATAATCTCTGGTTAAGAACCTGTTCGACGAGCCTGCCGGTCAGGTCATAGATTTGAATTTTTGTCAATTTCTGTGCTTTGAGTGCGAACTCTATATTTAAGAGTCTGTTTGTAATCGTATTGCAGGTAAAATATTCACTGATTGCTGGCTGGGCTGAGCTTTCCTCAATGCCGATTAGACCAGTTGCGCCAGTAATTGCATAGGCAAAGCCCATTGGTGCATTGGGAACATTTTGACCTGAGATAGTAATTCTCCAGGTACCTGTTACAGGATTATTTATCCGGAAACATTCTTCAACATTGCGATTATCCCAGGTTGTTGGATTGGCTATAGATTGACCGCCAGAATATTGGTTGCCTCGATAATATGTTCCATTCGGAGCAGTGAGTGTAACATTAAGGTCATTTACCAGTGTGATTGCAGCATTTGGAGCAGCAGCGGTATCGATCCAGGCAACTGCAACCCTTAATGGAGCGGTGGAAGATGTCACAGTGAATGAATCAGTCTTGGACTCTCCGGTACCCACGCCGATTGTATCATCTTTGATTATCAGCCTTCTTGTAT
>JAOAFX010000064.1 GCA_026416055.1 Caldifarciminota bacterium | reverse complement strand
ATCCATATCTGCTTTGTAATTGTGAAACAATTTTGGAATGATGAAACCAGGAAGGACTGAAGCCTCAGATCCCTTTGCAACCTTGCCCATCTCATGAAGCGCCCGGGTACCACCTAAAAATTTGAATGGTAGCCCCATTGTCACGAATGGTATAAACTTCTTACCCGCAAGCCCTTGTGATTTTTTTATTGCCTCAAGAACGACCGGGCAGGCACCAAAAGCCCAGACCGGTCCACCAAATAGAACAAAGTCAAACCTTGAGCAATCTAAAAGATTGAGAATTCTGAACGACTGTCCGGGAGCGGTAACGTTTACATCAGTTTTAATCTTTATCAGTTCCACATTATACCTTTCCTTTATCAATCCATTGGCAATGCGTCCGGCAAAATCTTCAGTCGTTCCTGTGACTGAGTAATAAATAATCCCTACGTGCATCAGAACCTCCTTTTTATAAGAAACATTGAGGATCAGGGGCATAAAAATCATTATTTATGGCATAACTGAGTGCCCGACAGCCAAAACAATTTTCAACTTCGCAATCCCGGCATTTACCTTTTAAATTTTCCAGAATATTGTTCTTTAAAATTCTGAGTCTGAGCAAAATTTCATTAAAATCATCTGTCAATATATTTCCGATTCTTGTCGGAAATCTCCGACATGGATAGACATCTCCATTTGGCATCAATGCCATTGATTCATCACCCAGATTGCATAATGCTCCCTTTAATTCCACTGGTCTTTTAAAAATTATATGGAAAGCCTTGTAGGGCAGCAATTCACCTGGACTACAATCAATATTGGTTAGCCGAATAATGTCATTAATGACACTAAGCCACTCATCTTTTTTCAAATATTGCTCTTTCAATAATAACCCTCTTCCCCAAGGTATAAATCTTTCAATAATTACACCGTCGATACCTAAATTCTTTGCGAAATTGACCATACCCGCCAGATTCAGGTAATTGTAACTTCCCAGGGTATACATCAGAATGATTTCTTTTCCGCCAACCTCTCTCAATCGCTCAATATTCATCAGCACACGGTCAAAAACACCACGCCCCCGAATTCTATCATTCGTCTCTGCATCACCCCCATCCAGGGAAATCTTGATTTCTTTTAACTTTTTAAAACACTTTAACCGGTCTATGGTCTCTGTATTCAACAGGAGACCATTGGTAATCAAATTGAAGCTTTTAATATTACCGGTATTCTCGGCAAAATTTAATAGTTCAAAGATATTACCATATAAGAGTGGTTCGCCACCCGTAAAATTGATTGTAATGGTTTTCTCTCTCAATACCGTTGAAATCTTAAGAATAACACTTTTCATCTCTTCAAAGGTAGATTCGCCATTTCGCGAGAAATCATCCTGATAACAGTGAAAACAGCGAAGATTGCAGTAGTTCGTTATATGCCATTGAAAACCAAAATTTTTCATGACTTATTTTATCTAAAATAAACACTCAGTCAACAAAAACTTGATGAGCTATCCCTGTATAAAATGAGATTCGTCTACCCGATATTTTTCCATCCAATCTCCACAGAAAACCACCTCGCATGAAAAACTACATCTGATTCGAACCCGCCCAGATTTCAAATCCATAGATGTAACTTTTTTTGTAAAATTAAAATTGTACTCCGGCAAAATATTTATAATCTCTGTGGATGCTTATAAAGATAAATTATTTAAGATATACTGAAAAAGATGATTCAACAAATCTATGCTACAATTCCTAAACACTTTTGTCTGACACCGATTTTATCTTCCCTGTAATGGCATAATTTATTCGCTTTTCCCAATGGCGCAATGTTAGAAAATAGTTTACATTAAAGTTTAGCAAAACAACATCAAAAGTACTGAATGACCGATGTAATCAATCTAAATTGAAACCGGCGCTGTTCTGGTAATAAGTGATTCTATTTACTATGTTTCAGCCTGGCTTCCGAGTTTTACATCCTTAACAGCACTGGCGACAACATATATTCTAATATTATTGCTGTCCGGGTCTGCGGGAAAGATAAAAAAACCTTTGCGGGTTTTGTTATAGCCCATCGTTGCCCCATAAATTATTTCATTGTCAAGAAATGTTACTTTAATCTTCATACCACGAAATGTAACCGGATCAACCTTGCTGAATCCCTTTACTTCATGATAATCTTTGTTTCCTTCGTATGTTTTTACAAAAAAAACTGCCTTCAATGATTCAGTCTGTATCTCTTCAATACGACCATCCTGATGGATAAGATGAAATTTGGGCTTCTCCGGAACGAAATCATAGGTTAAACCTTTTGCTATTGTGCCATTTTTGTAATGGAGAACAACCCGGTTTGATTCAACCTTCTGTTCCATATTTCAATTATAATTAATATTTGGATGGCGTCAACCCTTTCATACACTGAATCCTCTTAACTTTTTAGTTTAATGGTTTTTGTCTTTTTGTAAGAACGCCTTTTCCGGTCGCGATAATATCATTCCCAATTTATAAAAGTAACTTCCAGCCCGATAATCACCCTGTTTTTAACTTTTTAGTTTTATTGGTAGAGTTTACTCTGTAAAGATTAAATTTAGTTTATTTAATTGATATTTCGCATTTTAACTGCAAACCAGAGTCTGCCAATACATCTGGGATGAGTGTTGCTCTTGTAATCCCTATTTTTCACCCTTCAATACTTATAAACCAGAAAATAATGATATTCTTGGTTTTTCAATTCATAAAAAGTGGAGAGGTGTTAGTTTCATACAAGGGATGAAACACCACAAAAATTCTTGACTTTCGGGCAAATATATATATAATATTGTCAATGATACTACAGGCGATTGAATATGAAGGATTTCGTAATCTTATTAATTCCAGGCTAACTTTTTGTAACACTTTAAATGTCATCACTGGAAACAATGGTGCAGGAAAAACCAATCTTCTTGAAGCAATATTTTTTGCAGCTTATTGTACTTCATTCAGAACCAATGATGACCGGAACATGGTGAAATTCAATGAACCATATATGAGGGTAACGGCCATCTCCGAAGATACTACCGCCACAGTCTTCTACAACGGCACAAAGAGGATGGTAATAAATGGGAACGAAAAAAGCCGTCTGAGTGAATATATTGGCTGGCTTCCTTGTGTGGTTATGTCTTTTAATGATATCTGGATGATCAAGGGTGCACCAGCAAAAAGAAGGAACTTTTTAGACTGGCTTTTAATAAAAATTTATCCAGCTTATGGTAGTCATCTCACTGAATATCGGAAAATATTGCGTCAGAGAAACACCATCCTTCAGCAGAAAAAATATCATGCTTCGCTATTACAAGTCTACAACGACCAATTTATTCAACATGGAAATTTGATATACGCCCATAGGCGTAAAATTGTCCCGATACTAAAAGAAAAGATAGGTATTGTAAGCAAGGATTTAGGATTGGATGGGATTTCTTTTGAGTATCTCAGTTCCTGCCCGGATATGATGATAACCTCTAATGATTTAAAAAAGGTAGAACCACTTGAGATACAGAGAGGTGAGACGATCATAGGACCGCACAGGGATGATTTTACAATAAATATCGGTGGGCGTCCAGCAAAACAATATGCATCACAGGGTGAATGCCGGATTCTTGCGCTATTGTTGAAACTGATTGAACGTGAAGTAATAAGACAAAAGATGAATCAGGAGCCCATATACCTGATTGATGAGGCAACCTTGGAACTTGACCATTTCCGACGAAAGAGGTTCTTCGAATTGATTGAGGGACAGATTTTTTTTGCTACCGTGCAGGAATTTGATGAACTAAATTTTCGAAATAAGAAAAGATTTGTCATCAAGGAAGGTTTGATTGCGGTATCCTGAGAGAATAAATAAAATCCTGCCCAGGGTATTGAAGTCACTGGACATAGACGAACGGATTAAGGAAATAAAAATTCTCAGGCACTGGCCTGAAATAGTAGGTGAAAAGATTGCAAGCCATGCAAGGCCAATAAATATAAGCGAGGCAAACTTATATGTTGCAGTTGATAATCCACTGTGGCAGGCAGAATTATTTCTCTTAAAAGGCAGGATTATTAAAAAGTTCAATGAGTTAGGAGCAAAATTAAAGGACATTAAATTCATCTTAAAAAAGGAGGAATCGATTTAAGGAGCAAGGTATGGAAGAAGAGAAAAAAAATAAAGTCGAAGAAAAATACGATGCATCTCAGATTCAGATTTTAAAGGGACTGGAAGCAGTCCGGCGCAGGCCGGCAATGTATATCGGCGATGTCGGGATCAGAGGTCTTCATCATCTAATCTTCGAAGTCGTTGATAACAGCGTGGATGAGGCACTTGCCGGGCATTGCGATTACATATTTGTGAAGATTGATAAGGATATTGTAGAGGTTGAAGATAATGGCCGGGGGATTCCTACCGATATCCATCCCACCCAGAAAAAATCAGCACTCGAAGTCGTTATGACCATGCTCCATGCTGGGGGCAAATTTGATGACAAGGTTTATCGCATCAGCGGCGGACTCCATGGCGTGGGTGTCTCGGCTGTAAATGCCCTGTGTGAATTTCTCGAGGCTGAAGTGTACAGGGATGGAAAGATTTATTTTCAGCGATATAAAAGGGGTGAACCCGAAGAACCAGTAAAAGTAATTGGCAAAACAAAAAAACGAGGAACGAAAATAAGATTTAAGCCTGATAGAGAAATATTCCGCAGGGTTGAATTTAACAAAGAGATCGTTGCCCAGCGACTGAGAGAAATTGCCTTTTTAAACAAAGGTCTAAAGATTGACTTTGAAGATGTAAAATCAGGTACCAAAGAAAGATTTTATTCTACCGAAGGCGTAATTGATCTTGTAAAATATCTTGATTCTGGAAGACAGCGACTCCACAAGCCATTTTATGTCCATGAGGTTCAGAATGGTATTGAGGTAGAAATTGCAATGGAATATAACGATTCCTACCTGGAGAATATATTCACCTTTGCAAATACAATAAATACCCATGAAGGTGGTACTCACCTCATCGGTTTCAAATCTGCACTCACACGAACCTTGAATGAATATGCGCGAAAACACAATCAGCTAAAGGATGACCTTACCTTTACCGGTGAAGATACACGGGAAGGATTGACCGCAGTTATATCAGTAAAAATAAAAGAGCCTCAGTTCGAAGGGCAGACCAAAACAAAGCTGGGCAATCCTGAGGCAAAAGGTGCGGTGGAATCGGTAATGAACGAAAAGTTCTATGCCTTCCTTGAAGAGAATCCACGAATCGCAAATGTAATCATCAATAAGGTATTGACTGCAGCCAAATCCCGCGAAGCTGCACGCAAAGCCCGGGAGCTGACAAGGAGAAAGTCTTTAATTGATAATGAGTTCCTTCCGGGTAAGCTTGCTGACTGTTCATCAGAAAATCCGGATGAGAGTGAAATATTTGTCGTCGAAGGTGATTCGGCTGGTGGTAGTGCTAAACAGGGTCGGGACAGAAGATTTCAGGCAATTTTACCATTGCGCGGTAAAATTCTTAATGTTGAAAAAAGCGGATTGAACAAAATTCTTAGCAATGAAGAGATAAGAACCTTGATCTCTGCACTCGGTTGTGGTATCGGTGAAGAAGATTTTGATATTTCTAAATTGCGATATAAAAAGATTGTAATAATGACCGATGCTGATGTAGATGGCGCCCATATCCGGACCTTACTTTTAACATTTTTCTTCAGATTCATGAAAGAATTAATTGATGCAGGTGTTATTTATATCGCACAGCCACCTCTCTATCGCGTACGATACGATAACAAAGAAATGTATCTTTATTCCGATGAGGAATTACAGACATTCTTAAAGAAACACCAGGGAGAAAAGTATGAAATCCAGCGCTACAAGGGTCTGGGTGAGATGAATCCTGAACAATTATGGAAAACAACAATGGATCCCGAACGCAGAATATTAAAGCGGGTTACCATGGAAGATGCAGCAGAGGCAGATAGATTGTTCTCAATACTGATGGGTGATGAAGTAGAACCGAGAAGAAAATTTATTGAAGAAAATGCCAAATTTGTGGAAAATCTTGATATTTAAGGAGGTTTGATGAATCATCTGCAAAATCTGAAAGAACTTTCTGAAGCATTCGGTATCTCAGGTTATGAGGACGATGTCGTTGAGATAATGAAAAGTAAATTTGAAAAACACGCCACAGTCTTGCGAGACCGCATTGGTAGTATCATCGCAGAAAAAAAGGGGATATGTGATGTCCCGAAAATAATGTTTGCAGCCCACATGGATGAAATTGGATTTATAGTCAAAGAAATAACAAAAGATGGATTTATTAAATTTCTGCCGATTGGCGGCTGGTGGAGTGCAGGTCTTCCAGGTATGCGGGTGCGGATAAAAAACAAAAAGGGTGAACTGATTCCTGGAGTGATTGGATTAAAACCAATTCATGAATTGTCACCTGAAGAAATAAAAAAATTACCTGAAATTGAGCAGATGTATATTGATGTGGGCGCAACAAAGGGTTTCCAGGTCTCAGAAAAACTCGGAATAAGACCCGGTGATCCTATAATGCCGGTCGGTCAATTTGAAGCTATGGCAAATACCGATCTCCTCCTTGCCAAGGCCTGGGATGACCGGATGGGATGTGCTTTGCTTGTTGATGTGCTTGAAGAACTGGCGGCGATCGACCATCCCAATACCGTCTATCTTGTAGGAACAGTCCAGGAAGAAGTAGGGCTGCGTGGTGCCAAGACATCCGCATCTTTAATCCAGCCCGACCTCGCATTCGCCATTGATGTAAGTATCTGCCGTGATACACCAGGGAATGGTGCTGATGCCGGTGAAAAACTCGGTGCTGGTGTTGCCATCCTTATTTATGACCGAACGATGATACCCCATAAAAATTTAAGGGATTTTGTCATTGAAATTGCAGAGACGAATAATATCCCTTATCATCTGACCTCAATCAAAGGCGGCTATGATACCGGTGCTATTCACCTCACCAACTTTGGTGTTCCCAGCCTTGCCCTTGGCATTCCAACAAGATATGTCCATACTGCATCGAGCATCATATCCTATGAAGACTATGAGCGGCTTTTACGATTGATAATTTTGATTGTAAAAAATTTGAACCGGGAGGTAATGGAGCAGATTTTAAGATAGGAGGCACTATGCCCAAACGCATAATAAAACCAGGGGCAATCTACTACATCTGGACCACTACCAAGGATTGTGTCGAAATCTTCAATGACCCTCACTGGGCACGCTTTCTTTTGTTATCAATCGGCTATCACCGATACATGCTCAATTACAAAATTTTCGGTTATCTCATAATGCCAGAATCATTTTATGTAATAATCCAGCCCGGAAAGATGTTCAGTGTATCCAAAATCATGAAACTGATTAAAGGCAATTTCGCACGAAAATATAACGAAGTTAAGAAACGTGAAGGTACAGTCTGGTCGCAGAGTTTTGATGCCGAGCTTGTAGAAGATATGGCACAACTCAAAGAACACCTCGAATACATCCATATGCAGCCGGTAACACGGGGGCTGGTAAAAGAACCTGGTGAATATGAATTTTCAAGTTATAACAACTACTCCCGTGCACGGAGAACAACGGTCCAGCTTGTTATAGACCCATTGCCAGAAGATTTTAAATAATCTTTGAATAATTGACACAAATTTTTTTTTGATTATAATCATCCATGCTTTCACGGGTGCTTTCCTGTGCTACATTCGGTGTTGAAGGCTATTTAGTAAATGTTGAAGTGGACCTTTCCGGTGGTTTACCTGCTTTTACTACTGTGGGTTTACCCGACAATGCAGTAAAGGAATCAAAAGATCGTGTTTACGCAGCAATAAAGAATGCTGGTTTTCGTTTTCCTGCAAAGCGGATAACAGTTAATTTAGCACCCGCCGATATAAAAAAAGAAGGCTCAAGCTTTGATTTGCCCATTGCAGTAGGTATCCTTGCTGCTTCCCAGACAGTTCGAACGAGCGGACTCGAACGCTATGCAATCCTTGGCGAACTATCCCTTGATGGGTCCTTGAGACCTATAAAAGGTGCAATCTCAATTTCGCTTGCAGCCCGGGAGAATAAACTTGACGGTTTGATTCTTCCTTCTGCCAATGCAAAAGAAGCAGCAATCGTTGAAGGCATAAATGTTTACGGTTTCGATAATCTGATTGAGGTTGTAGCATTTTTAAATGGAGAACTCCAGGTAAATCCAGTGGTTGTTGACCGCGAGGCGATATTCAAGGCGGTATCAAAATATTCAATAGATTTTGCTGAGGTGAAGGGTCAGTATCATGCCAAAAGGGCGCTGGAAATCGCTGCTGCAGGCGGACATAACATATTGATGATTGGGCCTCCGGGCACCGGCAAAACGATGCTGGCGCGCCGGCTTGTAACGATTCTTCCGCCGATGACCCTTCCCGAGGCACTGGAAACAACAAAGATTCACTCGGTTGCCGGGGTCTTACCTCCGGGCGAATCGCTCATCGGCACCAGACCTTTTCGCGCACCACATCATACTATTTCAGATGCTGGTATAATCGGTGGTGGACATGTTCCCAAACCCGGAGAGGTCTCGCTCGCCCATAATGGGGTGCTATTCCTAGATGAACTTCCTGAATTCCATAAAAACGTCCTTGAAGTCCTGCGTCAGCCCCTTGAGGATGGTTCGGTTACAATCGGCAGGGCGAAAATAACACTCACCTATCCAGCCCGGTTTATGCTTGCTGCGGCAATGAATCCTTGCCCCTGTGGATATTTCACTGACCCTTATCATGAATGCCGCTGCACTCCGATACAGATCCAGCATTACCGGGCAAAAATATCGGGTCCGCTTCTTGATCGTATTGACATCCATATTGAAGTTCCGGCTTTAAAATATGATGATCTGAAATCAGCCCAGCCCGGTGAATCTTCAGAGGAAATCAAAAAAAGAGTGACAAAGGCACGGGAAAAACAACTGGAAAGATTCAAGGATGCAAAAAGGAAGATATTCTGTAATGCCCATATGGAATCAAAGGACATAAGAAAATACTGTGTCTTAGATGAAGAATCTCAAAGTCTACTCAAGACCGCAATAGAAAAATTCGGTCTCTCAGCCCGTGCCTATGATAAAATACTGAAAGTCGCAAGGACGATTGCAGATTTAGATTCAAGTGAAAATATTAAAGCCCAGCATATTGCAGAAGCAATTCAATACAGGAGTCTTGATAAAGATGTCTGGCAAAAATTATAAAAATTTATCATTAAAAAAGTTAGCAAAACAGGTAATCGGTCTTGATGAAGAAGTTGTGCTGCTTGATGGTTCAAAGCGAAAATACATAAATTTTGATAATGCTGCAAGCACGCCGGCATTGTTACCTGTCCAGAAAAAGGTTGGAGAATTTCTAAAATGGTACTCAAATGTCCACAGGGGAACTGGTTTTAAATCACAGCTTTCATCCTGGGTCTTTGAGGAGGCAAGAAATATAATTGCCGATTTTGTCAAAGCCGATGAGCATTGCTGTGTCATTTTTTGCAAAAACACGACTGAAGCAATAAATAAGTTATCGAGCCGCTTTCAATGTCCAGCACTTGGCAAAGAAAAACCGATTGTCCTTACCACTCTCCAGGAACATCATTCAAATGAATTACCATGGAGAAAGGTTGCCCAGGTCATCCATGTGGGGTTGAATCCAGATGGTACGATAGACAAAAATGATTATCATGAGAAACTAAAAAAATACGCAGGAAAGATTCAGCTTGTTGCGGTGAGCGGTGCTTCCAATGTAACTGGCTACATAAATCCTATCCATGAATTTGCCCGCATGGCACATGAAGTTGGTGCCCAGATTGCTGTGGATGCAGCGCAACTTGCACCACATAGACCGATTGACATGAAACCAAGAAATGACCCGGAACATATTGACTACCTCTCATTCTCCGCCCATAAGATGTATGCACCTTATGGCATAGGTGTCCTCGTGGGTGATAGGTCAGCATTCTTATATGGAACACCGGATGATGTTGGTGGTGGAACTGCGGATATTGTGGATCTTGAGAGTGCATACTGGAAAGATCTTCCTGAAAGAGAAGAGGCCGGGACACCAGATATAATCGGGGTTGTTGCCCTTGCTGAGGCGATAAGATTGATACAGAAAGTTGGATTTGACCAGATTATAAAACACGAAACAGCGCTCACTGCCTATGCCCTAAAAAAATTAAATAAAATTCCCGAGGTAATAATTTATGGTGACCGTGACCCCCGAAATGCCCACAACCGGCTCGGTGTGATCGCTTTCAATATCAAAGGAATGCACCATGCCCTTGTTTCTGCTATACTGAGTTATGAAGGTGGTATTGGCGTGCGAAACGGGTGCTTCTGTGCCCATCCCTATGTAAAGTGTCTGCTGGGTGTAACTCCTGAAGAAGCAAAGAGGATAGAGCAGATGATCATCAATCGTGACCGTTCTGAGGTACCTGGCGCAGTGAGGATAAGTTTTGGTATCTATAATACAAAGAAAGAAATTGATCTTCTTATAGAAATGCTACAAAAAATCATAAAAAAAGAATACAGAGGTAAATATGTCTTAGACAAAGAACGGGGTGAATATTATCCTGAAGGATTCGAATTTAAATTCAAAGATTTTTTCGATTTTGATTAGCCACGAATAAAAAAAGGGGGTTCAAACGAAAATAATAACCCCCTTTTATTTCTTTAATACCGTTATTTAACTAAAACAACCTTCTGTTGTTTCATTCCGTCCGGCAAGGTAAAGAATAGATAATAAATTCCCTGTGGCATCCTTGCCATTGAAACTGACTCTCTGTATTCACCTTTATTATAAAATTTATCTGCAGAGTAAACGCAGGCTCCGAGAATATTGTAAACTTTCATCTCAACTTTACCTGATTTTGTTAGACTTAGTGTATAATCAATGCGATTATTCGTCAAGACTGAAGCGTTTAAGATATTTCTGATCTTAATCTCAGATGGTCCTGAATTCTCGGTTATGCCAATCTGTAGATTTGATATATCACCGGTTATTACAATCGCATAGGGTTGTCTTGCACCAGTCGGGACATTCCTGCCCACCACCCAGGCGGTCCAGACTCCAGTTGTTGGCGAATTCAGACGGAAATTCTCTTCAACATTTAAGGTATCCCTGCTTCCACCAGTTGCAGACTGTCCACCAGAATAAACATTGCCCCAGTAATATGTTCCAGAAGGATTTCTTACTCTGAGGTCAAGATTATTTACTAAGGTACGTGTGGCACCAGCGCTTGCGGCAGTATCAGTCCAGCACAGAGTTATCCTTAAAGGAACCGAAGAACTATTGACCTGCCATTGATAAACAACACTGTCACCAGTATCCAGTCCACCTGAAGCAGAATCATGAAGAAGCAATCTTTTTGTCTCTCCGGTAAAGTACAATACGCTATCAAGATCAATCCTGCCCCAACCAATATTATAGTTTGGAACAGTGTATCCACTGATGTCATTATCTGCTGAGACTACTGCCATCGCCTTCAGAAGTGCTGCTGATGGATTAGGGATTGCATTTCCGGGTACCTCTGAACCTGTTGGATAGAAACCACGGTTAAGATATTCTCTTATCAAACCAACCGCACCACAGGCTGAAGGTGATGCCATACTCGTCCCTGACATTTGAAAATAACTGCTTCCTGAACCAGAAGTCGAGCCCTGGGCAGAATACAGACCTAAGTCAGCAGATGTGTTGAGCCCACC
>JAOAFX010000063.1 GCA_026416055.1 Caldifarciminota bacterium | reverse complement strand
TCTGTTATGTGAGGAATATCGGTCCTGTTCAAGCCACAAACACAACAGCGAAGCTCAGGACGAATAATGCATACATAACCTTGATCGATTCTACTACAAACTACGGCACCATCCCTGCTGGTGATTCAACTAATAACAGTTCTGACCCATTCATCCTTTCAGTTTCGCCAGGCTGTCCAATTGGCCATGTTGTTGACTTCCAGCTTTATATTGTGTGCGCTGAGACATCCTGGACGAGGTCCTTCAATCTGACCGTTGGTCGTCCGATGCCATCAGATACTGGATATTACTATGTTTACTGGTCTGGTGGTCCGTATCAGCAGGCGCCTGTTTATTCGTGGTTTGCGATAGATACGACGCAGACTGCGAATCCCGGGACGTCGTTGAATTTGGGTGATGATGAGACCCGTCAGGTCAATTTGCCGTTTACTTTCAAGTTTTATGGTGTGAATTACAATCAGATTTCGATTTGTTCTAATGGTTGGTTGGCGTTTGGTTCTACGATTTCCACTGCTTATTCTAATACTGGTGTTCCGAATACTGCTTTGCCTAATGCTGTGGTTTTTGCGTTGTGGGATGATTTGCATCCAGGTTATGCGGGTGCGCCTGGGGATGTTTATTATTATAATGATGCAACGCGACGTCGTTTCGTTGTGGAATGGTTTAGGGTTGCACGTTATGGTTATCAGACGAGGATGGAGACTTTTGAAGTTTTGTTATACGATCCGGTCTATTATCCAACGCCGACAGGAGATGGAGAAATAATTATTCAGTATTATGATGCTTTGGATGAGACGGATCACACGGTTGGTATAGAGAATGCTGCGGGTACGGTTGGTATTCAGTATTATTTTGATGGGACTTATCATCAGTTGGGTGTTCCGATTACACCTGGTTTTGCTTTGAAGTTTACGACTTGGCCGCCGACGGTTGGTGTTGTGGAAGAGGGTGGATTGAGTCTTGAGAGTGGTAAATTTGGACTTGTATTGGTGCCAAATCCGTTCAGAGACAAACTGGATATCAGATACATGATACCGGATGCAGGTAGAGTAGGGCAAGGCTTTAACCTTGCAAGCAATAAGGCAGAAGTAGGGCAAGGCTTTAGCCTTGCGATTTATGATATTTCGGGTCGAGTTGTGAAATTCTTCAATCTTGAATCATGTATCGTGAATCGTGTATCGAATGTTATCTGGGATGGTACTGATGATTCGGGTCGTAAGTTGCCAGCTGGAGTTTACTTCGTCAGTTTTGAGGTAGGGGATTACAGACAGATTGAGAAAGCAGTGTTGGTGAGATAAAAACGGAGTTGCGGAGTATCGGAGTAACGGGGCATCGGAGTAGAAGAAAAAAATAGGGCAAACCTTCAGGTTTGCCTTTACAGGAATTTCTTCACATTTTATTGCGCAGAGTAATTCGCCCACAACATGGTGGCTGCCAATTTTCTGGATTGAAAAATGAATCGGGTATTGATTCTGGTAAATTCAGTGATATAATTAAAAAGAGGTGGAAATGAAAAGGACCTCAACACATTCAGATGGAAAATTTAATTTGAAATTGAACATTGCGAATTCTTTTTTACTATTTAAAGTTTTTTGAGTTAGAAACT
This sequence comes from Caldifarciminota bacterium, assembly GCA_026416055.1. Taxonomy (GTDB): domain Bacteria; phylum Hydrothermota; class Tepidihabitantia; order SM23-42; family JAOAFX01; genus JAOAFX01. The sequence continues at coordinate 10,450 of JAOAFX010000063.1, read as the reverse complement.
GTATTTCACAAAGTCTATTAAAATGTTTCTATTTCAATGGACTGACATTTCCAGTCAAAAATTTTGAAAATTTCACAAATTTTTCACAAAGATTCATTAAAATATTCCGGGAGGCAAAATGGCAGGAATCCTTAAGAGATTATCGGCCATTTTCATTCTTTTCTTGCTGGAAACGATGGTTGATTGTGGTGGCAAAAACAATAACCCATTTTCTCCAGATATTCCCAGAGGCCCAGAAAGCGGAATTGTTGATACATCTTATTATTTTTATTCCTCTGCCATGGATATAGATGGTGATAGTGTGGCTATCAGATTTGACTGGGGTGATGGGATGATTTCGGAATGGAGTAGCTTTGTTGCCTCAGGTGAGTCGACTGCAATGGCACATTGCTGGAGCACACCGGACATATATCTTGTCAGGGCGCAGGCAATGGATATAAATGGTGATACTTCTGGCTGGTCATATCCAGCACAGATCGTGATAACCGGGATTGGGAGTTCCTGGATAAAAAAGGCGAAGATGCCAACTGCCCGAGGTGGTCTGGGGATTGGGGTGGTGAATAACAGAATCTATGCGATAGGTGGATATAGCAAATATACCTATTATTGCAACAAAAATGAAGAATATGACCCGCTCAGTAATTCCTGGACCACAAAAAATCCCATGCCTACACCGAGGTATGGTGTTGGTGTGGCAGTGGTTAATAATAAAATATATGTAATCGGAGGCGAAAATGGGGCTGCCCTTCCCACGAATGAGATGTATGATCCACAGACCGATACCTGGACAACGAAGGCACCGATGTCTTATCCCAGGGAGTGCCTTGGAGTGGCAGTCGTGGATAATAAAATCTACGCGATCGGTGGCTATGCAAATGGAAGTTATCTGGGAACGAATGAGGTATACGACCCGGGAATGAACCAGTGGTATACAAGGGCACCGATGCCTACCCTGAGGGCATGGGTGGGAATTGGTGTTATAAATGGCAAAATTTATGTCATCGGTGGAGCGAATGAAACTGGCTATCTTTCAGTTGTTGAGGTTTATGACCCTGCGACGAATACCTGGGAGACAAAAGCCGATATGAGTATAAAAAGGGGCGGACTCGCTGTCGGTGTCGTTGCGGGTAAAATTTATGCAATCGGTGGTTTTGATGGTAAGAATTTTCTTTCTATAAATGAGGAGTATGATCCAATTTCAAATACCTGGAACACAAGGCCGGCAATGCCCGCGCCGAGAAGGGCCCTGGCAATTGGGGTTGTGAATAATAAGATTTATGCTATTGGCGGTATTTCGGTCTTTGGAAATTATCTTTCTGAGAATGAAGAATTCAGCCCCTGAAGCCAATCTTTGAGTTATTGAGCATTTTTTGTGTTGTATAATACCTGACCTGGCAATTATAACTTTAATTTCGTGCAGAATTCAAATAATGTCCGCACTCCAAATCCTGTAGCACCTTTTGGTTGATAGAATCTATCTTTTTCTGAAAACTCTTTGCTTGCAATATCAATATGTATCCATTTTGCTTTTTCTACAAAGTATTTTATAAAAATACCAGCAGTGATTGGTGCTGCTAATCTTCCACCTGAATTTTTTATATCAGCAACATCGCTTTTCATCTTTTCTTCATACTCTTCAAATAACGGTAATTGCCACATCCGTTCGCCAGTATCTTTTGAAATCATTAACAATTGGTCAATCAAGGCCTGGTCATTTCCCATCACTGCGGCAGTAACATCACCGAACGCAACTGCACAACCACCGGTGAGGGTTGCAATATCAACGATTGTCTCTGCACCTTCTTTTTCTGCATAACAGATGGCATCCGCAAGGGTTAGCCTGCCCTCGGCATCTGTGGAGATTATTTCAATCGTTTTGCCATTCATAGCCCGTACTATATCACCGGGTCTTGATGCACTGCCAGAGGGCATGTTTTCGACCGCTGGAATGATTGTCAGAAGATTGATTTTAACATCGGCACGTGCCAGTGCAACAGTCGTTGCAAAGACAACACCGCCACCCGTCATATCGCCTTTCATTGCCCCCATTCCTTCTGATGGTTTTAACGATATACCGCCAGAATCAAATGTCACAGTTTTACCGATAAGGCTGATGAGTGGTCCTTTGGAATTTTCATATCTCAGCACAATAAATCTTGGTTCATTATCGCTTCCCTGGGCAACTGCAAGGAGTGCACCCATTTTCAGTCTTTCTATCTCTTTTTTATCCATCACGGTTATTTTGATCTTTTCCGCCAATCCTAAGTCTTTGATTATTTCTTTAACTTTCTTCTCAAATTTTTCCGGAGTGAGGTTATTTGCCGGTTCATTTGTGAAATCCCTTGCGATATTCTGGGATTCAGCAAGGATACTACCTGTATAGATACCCTTTTTGATTTTTTCGATTTTTGACTTATCTGTCTCCACTACAAAAAATTCTTCTATCCTTTTGTTTTCAGTTTTTTTATAAACATTAAATTCATAAAGGGCAAGAATCGTTCCTTCGGCAAGTGCCTGGCTTGCAATTTCTGGTTCAATTCCACCAATGCCCGCACCATGGAGAATTGTTCCGACTTTTTTTGCCTTTGCCTTTTTTGCGGCCATTGCTGCTGAACCGCTCGCCTTCCTTATTTCTTCAATTCCAAATTTGTCAGATCTACCGAGTCCCACTACCATTACCTTGCCTGGTTTTATTTTTCCAAATGTGGGAAATACTATTGTTTCACCTAATTTTCCAGTTATTTCTTCATTTTTAATCATTTCGGTTATCACACCATGGAGTGCCTTATCCACAGCGCCGGTTGCACCACCAGGAATTTTTACACCTTCAAACAGATTTACAATAATCAGGTCTCCATCAAAGTCCAGAATTGATTGATTAAGAATCTTTATATTCATTTTATCTCCTTTTAAGACTTAAGTCTTAATATTTTAAACAGGTTTTCTTAAAAGTCAATAGTTATTTCATTTCAATTATCTTCATTAATTACTGAGATTTGCAAATGCTTTTCAGATAAATTCAGCCCACGGGTACTGTATTTCTCTCGGCCGGTTGATTTTTTATAAAATTTATTTATAATTAAGCACTGTGACAATGGAAGGGAAGATAAAGATAATCCCAATAGACCAGCCCTTTCTAAAAGTCCTGGCTGAATATTTTGTTGACAGATTCAGTGATAGGTTACCCGATTTCTCGAGTATCCTGGTCATTTTCCCCACCGAGCGTAATAAATTTTACTTCCGCAGATACCTGCTTGATGCTGCACAGACCCGGGCTGTAATTCCACCCCGTATGATGACCATAGAAGAGCTCATAGATTTTATATATGAAAAACTAAAAGGTGAACGGGCAGCAATTCTTCAGACTATTGAAAGAAACTTCATTCTTAAAAAGACGATTGACGAATTGAAGATTAAACACTGGCAGGAGATTCCATTTTTGAAATTCATTTCTATTGGCAATCGGCTGTTGAATTTTTATGATGAATTGAGTCAGGAAAGAGTGAGTATTGAGGAGATTGAAAAAAAATCCTTAGAACTCCATTTCTCAGAGCGATACATAAAAAATGAACTGCCGATTCTAAAAGAGGTATATCAGAGATACCGTGAAAACTTGAGCCGTCTCGGATATAAAGATAATATTGACCGGATTGAAAAGATTTACCGCGATTTCAATCCTGAAGTTTTCCGGGAGTTTAGCAGGATTGTCATTGCCGGAATCGCAGCGGCGACTTCATTTGAAAAATTTATATTAAAGAACCTTCTTGAATCCCTGCCGGCAGAATTGATTCTCCATTCTGGTTCGATAAAGGAAATCGCTTCATCTGATGATACCCACAAAAAGTTTTATCTTCATAATCAATTACTCAATTATTTAAAAGTTGATGCAGAAAAATTAATTGTTATTAATGGTCGCCCTGTATACAAACCTGTTATTCATGTCAAAGCCCTCGAGACTATAACAAAGCAGACATTTTATCTTGGTGATATTGTTCGCAGTGCTTTAAATAAATATCCAGATTTACACCGTATCGGTATTGTGCTTACCGATGAGATGTTGCTATTTCCCATTACCGAAATTTTAAATTTTCACAATATAGAGTACAATATCTCGGCGGGATTACCATTCACAAATCTAATTTTTTATTCTTTTCTAAAACATCTATATGATGCGGTGATTAATAATCTTCATTATACAGAATTTTTTACTTTTATTCAGCACCCATTAATCAAAAATGCAGTGGTAAATAATATAGAATTAAAACCTCTGGTCTATAGTCTTAGAAAAGAGATGATTGAGAAAAAAAAGCGCTATTTTCAGACCACAGAAAAACCCACACCCCAGTTGCAATTTGATAAGATTGGCAGTGGTTTTGATCCCCTAATTAAACTTTTAAGCAGATGTTTTGAAACCGTTACACAGGAAGTAGCATTTGATGAGTACATGGCTAATTTGATCCGATTACTCAATGATATCCTTTCCTGCAATCAGGAAGTGATAAAAGGAAACTTCCCCGGAATGAGAGAATTTCTTGAAAGGCTCCATAATCTCGCAACACTCAGGATTGAACAGGGTGCTATCCCATCAGGTATTGGAACTCTTGAGTTCATCCTGAGGATATTGAAGGATGGGAAATATCATATTGAAGGAGAACCATTGCGTGGAATTCAAATCATCGGAGTGTTGGAAGCACGGAATCTCGATTTTGATTGTATAATTCTGCCTTCAATGAATGAGGGAATTTTCCCCAGAAAAAGTGAAAAAGATATTTTTCTTAATCCAGGGTTACGAAAGGCTGTTGGATTGATTACAGAAGAAGAAAGAACCAATCTTTACTATTATTATTTCACCCAGCTCATCAGCGGAAAAAAAGAAATTTTTATTTCCTACATTGCAGAAGAAAAGATGGATGTTCCATCGAGGTTTTTAATTATGCCTGAATCCATTGGCTTTGTTGAAGATAAACAGCGCATTGTTTTTAACAGGAGTGCAATCAGGATTAAAGAAAGGTTCATAAATAAAGACACGGAGATTTTAAAAGCATTATCAAGAAGAATTAAAGAGGGATTGAGCCACACCCTTCTGAGATGTTATAAATCCTGCCCCTATCAGTTCTGCCTCAGTTATTTGCTACAGATAAAAGAACCAGAAGCGATACCCGAAACATTCGATGCCCGTATCTGGGGGGCGCTGTTCCATGATTTAGTAAAGGAGTTATATAAAAATCATTATCCCAATGGATATACTGATGGTCAGAAGATGGAGGTCATGAGCAAAATCGAGGAAATCTTTGAAGGGTATCTGAATTCCGGCAGATATGTGGCTCTTCCTTTAAAGCCCGAAGTCCGTCTTGATGCATTCTTATACAAGAGATTTTTGAGAAATTTTGTTGAAAAAGAGATCGCAAGATTTAAAGAAGGATATGAGATCTATAAGGGCTCTGAGGAGCGATTTTTAAAAGATATTATTTTGCTTGATAATGAAAATATACCCATCATTGGCTTCGTTGATCGAGTAGATAAAAAAGATGGTCTATGTTATATCATTGATTACAAGACCGGAGATCCGCCGGCGAAGAAGACTTATGAAATTGGTGAAGAATTCATCGAATTTCAGTTGCCCATTTATGCCCTTATGTGGTCGAGGAGTGGTCAGGAGAAAATTGGTGGTTTAATTTATTACAGCGTGGGCGAAAAGGTTGAACTGAAAGAAATATGTTCAAAAAAAGATGTTGGAGAATATCTCTCAGAATTCCGGGAGAAAATTCTTATTCCTACAATCAAGGAAATGATAGACCCAGATATACCTTTTTATCAAACACGAGAGCCGAATTCCTGTAGATACTGTGGCTATAATATACTCTGCGGAAAGTATAGATGGATGGAATAAAAAATGTTGCCTTGATCTCAGCCGCTGGTTCGGGCAAGACCCATGCCCTCACCAAGCGGTTTCTTTACCTTTTTTTAAATAAAAGAAATTATCCACTGGAATCCCTGTATGCAATCACCTTTACCAATGCAGCTGCCTATGAAATGAAATCGCGCATAATAAGGTATCTGGAAGTTTTAGCAACCTTCAAAGCAGAAAAGCCGCAGGAGATAGATGTTTTAAATTACTTTAGAGAGATTTTTTCAGAAGAGGAATTGAAAAAAATCGCTGAACAAAAAAAGAAATATTTATTACACAATCTCTTCAACCTTAATGTTTCAACATTTCACAGTCTATTTGCTTCATTCCTTTCGGTTATTCCTTTTGAGGCCGGCATCCTTCCTGATTATCGCATAATTGAAGAGACAGAAGAAAAGTTAATTTTTCAGCAGGCACTGGAGAAGTATTTCGAACAGGTATTCAATGATCAAAAATCACTTCAGGCAGTAAAAGATTTAATTCTACTTGAAAATAAAACGGTCAGAAATTATACTGATGAACTTTTTGAGAATTACACATCCTGGATTCAAATTATATTAAACTTAATAAAACAGGAGGATTACTGGAAGAAAAGATTAGATGAATATAAAGAACGGGTTTATTCTTCAATAAAAAAACTCAGGGAATTTATTGAGGAAAATATTGAAGCAACATATACAAATGCCGGAAAAATAAATGAGCATATCAAGAAATTTTTAGTGCGTGTTGATCAGTATCTGAAAGAAAAAGACCCGGAACATCTTGAAGAAATCCTTGAGGATCTGGTTGGCTCACGTTTAAGTAAAAGGCATTTCAATTCTTTCAGGGAAAAGCTTGATAATCCAGCTGAGTTTGAAAATCTGATTGAAGAGGCCAACAGAGAGATTTTGCCCTTCCTTGAAGCATTATCAAATTGCGAACTCATAATCCAGTACAAGCCGATAAAGGAGATTCATGAAATATTTGAGAATGAAAAAAGAAAAAAGAATGTGATATCTTTTAGCGATATAGAAAATTTAACCTACGAAGTCCTTTCCGGTTTGAAAAAGAATGAAGAAGTTGATTATCTATATTTTAAATTGGGTTGTCGCATCAACCATCTCATGATTGATGAATTTCAAGATACGAGTTATAAACAGTTAGATATCCTTATGCCAATAATAGATGAAATCACTGCATATCATCCTGAAGAGAAAAGTTTGTTTTATGTCGGCGACCCGCATCAGGCAATATTTCGCTGGCGACAGGGAGCACCAGAGTTGTTTGACCAGTTAAGAGAGAGTTACAGAGACAAAATAACCGAAGAGCGACTGGACAGAAACTACCGGACTAAAAAAGAGATTATAGATTTTGTAAATAAAATTCTCGATAAAAAAGACGAGGCTGACCCTAATAATATCGGAGGCTGGTTGCGGATTGAAGAAGTCGATGTTGAAGGTGATGATGCTGCAGAGGTTGTTATGAGCCGTGTGGTGGAGATAATTAAAGAATTGAAGAATAAGGGTTATAAAGAGAGTGATATTGCGATTTTAGTGCGAAGTAACAAGTTCGGGAAACGGATAGCCGAGGTTCTATCAAAACACAATATTCCCTGTTTGAGCAGAGCCCGGGCAAGTATTATAGACGAGCCTGATATCCAGTTTCTTCTGAAATTGTTAAAATTCCTGGATAATCCGGAAGACGATTTCAGCCTGTTCCATATTCTGACTTCAGATGTATTCAATGTGAGCGAGCAGACAATCAATAAGATAAAAAGAAAGAATAAAACACTGTATTTAACACTTGCTGACCATTGTCCCGGCTGGGATGCGACAAAGAAACTTAAAGAACTATTATCAGTTGTTTATTTTATGAATCCCTACCAGCTCATTTTCCACATTTGCAAGACCCTAAAAATTGAGATTACCCATCCAATCGCTTCTTTTCTTGATGCAGTCACTGGATATATCAGTGATGGCTGTGGTTCACTCAATGATTTTATTAACTGGCTGGAAAAATATGGTGAGACTATTGAGAGTAAGGAAATACAATTTGAAGGTGTTCGAATAACTACGATTCATAAAGCCAAGGGACTGGAATTTGAGGTTGTTATACTTCCTGAGACATACCAGAGTGGAAATCGTAATAAAAGATTGATTTTTGCCTATTCTGAGAAATCAAAACCGGAAAAAATACTTCTGCGTAAGTATGGTAAATATTTCACCGGGATAGTGGAAAGGGAAAGAGAATTGTCGGAAATAGACGATTTAAATCTTCTCTATGTTGCCCTGACCAGGGCGAAGTCTGGTGTCTGGATGCTGGAAAACAAGAAAAAATCGAGTTTCTGGTATAAGGTGATTAAAGAAAAACTTGGGGATACACCTTTGCCCTTTAGTGAGATTCCCAGGTGGCAGGCACCAGTAAAACGGGAAGAAGAGAAGGTATATGCAGTATCACCTGTGGTACCATCGCTCGCGAGAGAAGAGCGAGAGATATATTCTCCTACAGAACGCGGGGTTGAAATAATTGAACCCGCACGCCGGGCTGGAATGAAATTTGGTGATATTGTCCATAAGGCGTTGAGTAAGGTTGAATGGCTCGACGATTCTGAAATCAATACCTTCGTAGATGAAATCGTAAGGTATGTAAAAAATAACTCTGCCCGGACACTCCAGGAACAAGAAGAGGTTGATAAACGATTGAAACCATTATTACTCGATATTTTTACTGACCCGGATTTGCGGTTTGCTTTTTACCGTGAAAAAAGAGATATCATCTATAAAAACGAATTGCCGGTCTATTTTGAAGATGGTAAAAGGGATGTCTCCATACATATTGACCGGATTTTAATTGAACCAGAAAAAATTACAGTCATCGACTTCAAAACAGGTACAGAGAAGCCAGAATATACCCATCAGATGAAGGTGTATAAAAAGGGTGTGGAGGCAATATATCCGGGTAAAAAGATAAATACTATTTTGGTGTATTTAGAAAAACCAAGGGGCAGCAGAATAGAAGTTGTAGAATAAAGAATTTTTGGTAAATATATTATCAATCTGCCATAGTGAGTGGCGGATCACTTGGCAATAGTTTTTGTCGAGTAAACTCGACCACTACAAATTTAATTCGGTCAAACAAGCTTAATCACATTATTTTTAGGAGTGCATCAGCTTGCTGATGCGAAAAAACCTTAACAAGTCTTTATAATTTCTTTTTCACTACAGGTGCCGAATTCTACCTGGATTGTAGTATGATTGATGCCAAATTTTTCGGCAAGTAAATCTTCAACTTTTTTGATAATAACCGCAACCTCACTCGTTTTATAATCTTCACACACATCAATATGTCCTTCAAAATGTATATCTTTATCCGTCATCTGCCAGATATGGACATGGTGGAGATTATGGACTTCAGGGATACTTTCAATTGCACATTTGATAGCCATTATATCAATCCCTTCAGGCGTTGATTGCATAAGGATATTCACTGTATCACGCACAATCAGATAACTTTCGCGCAGGATATAGATACCAATTATGATTGTTAATACCGGGTCAATTATGTAAATATTAAAGAATTTTATGAGCATGCTTCCAATGACAACAGCGATTGATGATAGAGAATCTGCCACAAGATGGAGATAAGCAGATTTGATATTGAGATTATGACCCGCATCTTCTTTTAACAAGAAAACACCGATTAGATTCGCAACAAGACCAATCATTGCGACAATCATCATTAGATTGCTATTTATTGGATGGGGTGAAAAAAGCCGGGTGATTGCTTCTTTAAATAAAAAGAAAATTATGATGATAAGCACCGAAGCATTGAATAAAGCAGCAAGAATCTCTGCCCGCTTATAACCAAAAGTCTTTTGAACTGTGCTCTGGCGTTGTCCAAGACGCAGGGCAAGATAACTGATTAATATTGCAATACCATCGCTGAAATTATGGAGTGCATCAGAGATTAACGAAAGACTATTTGATAATAGCCCCCCAATTATTTCTGCAATGGTAATAAAAAAATTCAAAAAAATTACAAAAACAATATTGCGGGTATTGATTGCGTGATGATGGTGATTATTCATTAAGAGATTATATTCTAATTTTTTGAACGGTCAAGGATACACATAATGGCTTATATAATGTAGGGCAAACCTTTAGGTTTGCATAAATGAAACCGGCCGCTCACCGCCAACCGCTAACGGCCATTCGCTCACCGCCAACCGCAAAATCTTTTAGCGAAAAGCGGGTAGCGGAAAGCGAACAGCCGTCTTATGCAATCCTTTATTCATCAAGGACATTGTTCAGTTGCTCCGCAACACACGGATGTACACGGATATTTTGCCAAACAGAGTGGCAAACATCACGGATTCAGACGGATTAATATTCCGCGTCCATCTGCGTCTGCATCCGCGCGATCCGCGAGCGACCAGAGGTCGCCTCACAATCCTTTATTCATCAAGGACATTGTTCAGACACCAAAATAATAGATGAAAAAGGTGAGGATATGAATATCCTCGCCAGTCACAATCCTTTATTCATCAAGGACATTGTTCAGACG
>JAOAFX010000062.1 GCA_026416055.1 Caldifarciminota bacterium | reverse complement strand
ATATCATACAGGTCAGGCAAACCGAGAATATGACCGAACTCATGAACGGTTGTACCGAGTGTACCAACCATATACTGGTCAACACGAGCCATTTCTGATAGACAGCTGATTGGACACCTGATTGTATCAGTTCCATTATTAGCAATTATATATGGTACCCCGAGGTAATATTCCAGCGCGCCTGGTGGAATTGTTGCTGATGGTATATCACGAAATCTGAAAAAGTTAATACTCGTCTGCAGCAATGTTCCAGCATGGAATACAATAATTGCGTCATAATCAGAGAAATCTATAGTTTCATCCCTATCTGCAGCTGCAATTGCGTCGGCAACAATCCTGACCAGTCCCATTTCCATCGCATAGATATTAAACCAGACGATGCCCGTCTTCGGGTCATAATGATCATAACCACTGTAGTATGCCATCTTGTGAGGCAGTTGATAACAATCAGTGGGTCGGGATGGTTTTACGGTATAAGATATATTACATTTGCCGAATGAATTTGCTTTATAATAGTTGTGCAAGAAATCCATCTGTCTTTCAAAATATTTTTTGGTATGCGGAGGGTCATAAAAAAGTCCATCGGATGGTGAACCAAAACCCCGCAAATCCATCTTACCATTTCCCGTGGTCAGGCTGTCGTTATCCTCAACAAACTCGACCCTCAAAACAAGAACCCGCAGATTCTGTAATCTCGTTCCTAAACGGGGACGGGGTAGCCCAAAGTTTTTAAAGAAATGATAAGTTTTCAACATCTGGGGTGATTTTGTTTCAATACCCTGGGGACCAATAAGGTTTATCTTTAAGTTAGACGAAGGTAGCTGCGGAGGATTATATATCCTGTTTTTCGTTATCACAATCTTTTCTCCCCTACTGATAGTCAAAAGAAATAAAAACACCAGCATTGGACGTAGAGTGATAGTCATAATTAAAGAGTATATCAATTTTCCTATCAAAGTCAATATTCAGCATTCTAAATCTTCTCTTGACTCAATTATCAAGGTCGTTATAATATGCTGGTATGGGAAATGGTCTGAGCAACCTTGGTATGATTATTAAACTGTTATCCTGTAGCTTTACTAATTTTTTTTCTGTAGCATCTAAGGTACTTCAATCAGAATTTGAGTTACCTAACTATTTTTCGATGAAGTTTCCTCTCTGGTAATAATACCACTATGCGTACAGGTATTGCAGATTTACCATTACACTATGGCCGGGCACCAAAATGGCTTTTTGAAAAAATGACAAAACTCTCAAGGGCAATCATTGAAGCGATTGTTATTGAATACGGTCCTGAAGAATTTTTAAGACGCATATCAGACCCCTACTGGTTTCAGGCATTTGGTTCAGTTTTGGGGTTTGACTGGCATTCATCAGGCATTACCACAACTGTATGTGGAGCAATGAAAGAAGGAACAAAGGATATTTCTTTTGAACTTGGAATATTCTTCTGCGGTGGTAAAGGTGGAGCTTCGAGGAAAACGCCAGTAGAGATTGAAAAAATCGGAGATAGACTTGGTAAAGACCCCGGGGAGCTGATCTATGCCTCAAAAATGTCCGCCAAGATTGACAACACCTGTGTCCAGGATGGGTATAATCTTTATCACCATATGTTTATTTTTACCAGGGATTTCAAATGGGCAGTGATTCAACAGGGTATGAGTGAAGAAAAACAAAAGCAGTCCGTCAGACTCCAACCAGGAAAAACAAAAACTGCACGCAGGTATCACTGGTTATCTTTAAACTTGAATTCTTTTGTCTGTGAACCACATGCTGCAGTCTGCTGTGATATAGTAAAGCCCTGTCTAAATATGGTTGCTAAAGAAAGTGAAGAATCACGAAAAATTATAACAGAAATTTCGAAAGAAAAACCTGAAAAAATTTTAAAAGAAACAGAAACGATCTTAAAAATACCAGCAAGACATTACTTATTAAAAATTGATATCAACCCCAGATATTTTTATAAAACCCTTTTAAAGACCTATGAAAAAGAGCCAAAAGATTTTGAAAATCTCCTGCAGACTGAAGGATTTGGTCCAAAGACCCTCAGGGCACTTGCTTTAATCGGTGAATTAATATATGGCACAGGGCCTTCCTTTCGTGATCCAGCACGATACTCGTTTACCCATGGTGGAAAGGATGGACATCCTTATCCAGTGGATCGTGATGTATACAATCAATCCATCAGTTTTTTAGAATCTGCAATAAAAAAAGCAAAAATTGGTGAAATAGAAAAACTGAAGGCACTCAAAAGATTATCACTGATTTAGATAAACTTAAAGATTTATTTGTTTGCATATAACTCCAGCTCTGATAATTAAAAAAGTTAAAATCCCTTCATGGGTAAACTAAAAATGTGCGGTTGACACCCGAAAATTGTTCGATATAATAAAAATTATGAAAAGAAAAGTAGAATGTTTCCGCTCGTTTTTATTCTTTATTTTATTTATCTTGTTTTGTACAAAAAAGTTTGAAAATAATCATGAATGCCGGTTCTGGGGTATTGTCTTTTCAGAAAAGACACCTGCTATTGCTTCAGTGATAACCACCCATCTCGACTCATTATGTAAACTCGGTTTACTCAATCCAGATGGCTGGGGAATGGGCTATTTTGTTCCATCCCAAACCGATACCCTTCTGCCGGTTATACGGCGCGGTGAACCTGCTGCAGTGGGTGATCCGCGATTTTCCTGGAATACCCTCGAGTTATTAAGAAATGTCCAAAATTCTGCTGTTGCCCATGTGCGCAGGGGTTCAAGTGGACTGAGCGGTATTCCTAACCCCCATCCATTCCGGCGAAAGTGTATCAATCGCAGGTTTGATATGTTATTTGCCCATAATGGAACGATAAATGTTAACATTTTACTTGAACTGATAACGAGCATCAATCCAGTTTATCTTGAGCATAACCCGCCTGATTATAATCCGTATTATATCGATTCTGACCTTTATGCAATTTTACTCGCTGCGGTCATCGATGAGTATCCAGATTTAACTATTGAGGAGTGTATAAACATTGCGGTCGCCAAACTTGATTCTGCACTTGGATCGGGCAGTGTCCAGTTAAATTTCGTGATGTCAGATGGTTATACACTCTGGGCATTGAATTTCACAAAAGAAGAACCCAAAGCCCTTACGGTTCACTATTATCCAGATTCGACCTTATCCGACTTCTGGGTCATTGCCTCCCAGCCTTTGGATACAATGAGTAGTGAATGGGTTGAGATACCGAATCGGACTCTTGTCCGTCTCAGACCCAGAGAACCAGTACTTTTTATCCCTGTCTATAAAAGAGAGGATTTGATGCGTATCCGGTTTAAAAATAAAAGTTTGATTCAACCCAATCCTTTTAGTGAAATTGTTAATATCAGGTATTATGTCGACAGACCGAGCGTTGTAAAAATCAATGTCTATGATAGTTCCGGAAGACTGGTAAAACGATTATTAGACGCATTTAAATTCACCGGAGAGTATGATATAATCTGGAATGGAACTGATGAAAAAGACAATCTCCTGCCCGATGGCCTGTATTTCTGCCATATCCTGAGTGGAGAATCGGTAGATGTTTTGAAGATAGTCCTGCTTCACTAAGTTAGCGATGGTATATTCAGTACTCAAGATACAAAAAAGTGAAGCCGTTATTTTTTTGTTGAAAATAAAATTTTTCTGGATATAATTATTATTATGATAAAACGCTACGAAACAGAAGAACTCAGAAAGATTTTTAGTGAAGAACATAAGATGGAGGTGTGGGTTCTTGTGGAGAAGGCTGTGGCTCAGGTTCAGGAAGAACTCGGTATCATCCCCCGGGGTCTCAGTAAAAAACTGGAAAAGGTAAAGGTTGATCCAGAAAAGGTAGAAGAGGTTGAAAAAATTACAAATCATGATGTGATTGCCTTTCTTGAAGTGGTAAGGGAGCAGATAGGTAAAAAAGAAGGTAGATGGCTCCACTTCGGCATGACTTCTTATGATCTTGTAGATACTGCCTGGGGAATAGTATTGAGGGATGGATTGAATGTAATCTTAAAAGAAATTGATATATTACTGAAGATTTTAAAACAGCTCTCACTGAAATACCGAAAAACTCCACAGATGGGAAGGACTCACGGCCTTTTTGCCCAGCCTATTACTTTCGGTTATAAAATAAAATCGTGGTATCAGGAAGTCTTGAGGGCAAAAATCCGTTTAAAACAGGCTCTTGAGGAAATCGCATACGGTAAACTTTCTGGTGCAGTTGGCAGTTATACTATCCTGCCCCCTGATATTGAAAAAAAGGTAATGAAGATACTGAATTTAAAGCCTGAACCTGTCTCAACCCAGGTAATCCCGAGGGATCGACATGCTTATCTGATGACCGCACTCGTTATTTATGGTTGTGCCCTGGAGAGAATCGCCACTGAAATCAGAAACCTTTCTCGATCAGAGATAGGCGAAGTATCAGAACCATTTACCCATGGTCAAAAAGGTTCCTCTGCCATGCCCCACAAACAAAATCCAATAACCTGTGAGAGAATTTGTGGATTGGTGAAAGTCTTAAGGGGTTATCTCGTTCCAGCTTTTGAAAATATCAATCTATGGCACGAGCGAGATCTGACAAACTCATCAGTGGAGCGGGTTATAATCCCGGATGCCTTCCATATCGTTCACTACACCACGAAAAAAATGGTCTGGGTATTGAAAAATTTGCGCGTTTTCCCTGAAAGAATGATGGAAAATATCAATAACAGTCTCGGTCTTTATGCCTCACAGAACCTTATGAACAGACTGATTGAAAAAGGGATGAACCGCAAAGAGGCTTATGACCTTGTGCAGGAGCTTTCCTTCAGGGCTATAGAAAGTAAAATACACCTTAAAGAGATGGCAAAAGATGATGATCGCATAAAGAAATTTCTTGATGTTGATGAGATTGAAAAAATCTTTGACCTGAAATGGTTTTTGCGAAATATTTTGTGATATTGACTTTAAAAATAAATTAATTATAATCAAAAAATGGATATCTTTAAGAAATGCCGGGCAACGGTTGAGGCTGTAAAAAGGGCAAAAGAAATAAATATCTATCCATATTTCACACCCATCGAATCAGTTCAGGATCACCGGGTTAAGATTAATGGACGGGAATACATAATGATCGGATCAAATGGTTATTTAGGACTTGCATCTGATGAAAGGTTGAAAAGGGCTGCAATTGAAGCAGTTGAAAAGTACGGTTCAACATGCTCTGGTTCAAGATTCTTAAATGGAACCCTTGATATCCATCTCAAACTGGAGAGGGAACTTGCTGAGTTTTTTGAAAAAGATGAAGCGATTGTCTTTTCAACCGGCTTTCAGACTAATTTGGGAATAATCTCAGCAATTGCGGGCAAGGATGATGTGGTGATCATTGACCGCCAGGACCACGCTTCAATAATAGATGGCTGTCGCCTTTCATTTGCCGAAGTGAAAAAATTCAAGCACAATGATATGAATGATCTGGAACGAATATTGAAATCAATTCCCCATAACAAAGGGAAGTTGATAGTCGTCGATGGCGTCTTCAGCATGGAAGGGGATGTGATAAATCTTCCTGAGGTGGTGAGGTTGAAAAATAAATACAACGCTCGTTTACTTGTTGATGATGCCCACGGAATCGGTGTGATGGGGGAAAAAGGACGGGGTGTCTGTGAACATTTTAATTTATTGAATGAGGTCGATATTATTATGGGAACCTTCAGTAAATCATTTGCTTCACTGGGTGGATTTGTCGTTTCTGAAAAAGATGTAATAACCCATATCAGGCATACCGCAAGGGCATTGATTTTTTCAGCAAGCATGACACCTGCCTCCGTAGCAAGTGCCTTAAAATCACTCGAGATAATAAAGACCGAACCGCAGCGCAGGGAGCGGTTGTGGGAGGTAACTGAAAAGGTGAGAAAGGGATTTAAAGAACTTGGACTCGATATTGGCAATAGCACCACCCCGGTTATCCCTGTGATAATCGGTGAAGATGAAAAATGCTTTGCCTTCTGGAAGATGCTCTTTGAGAACGGGATATTTGCCAACCCGGTGATTGCACCTGCTACACCCCCTGGACGTGCTTTAATCAGAACGAGTTACATGGCAACACACACCGATGAAGATATCGACATAGTCCTTGATGTCTTTGCTCGCTGTGCCAAGGTATTCGGTCTGGTGAAGTGATAAAAATAACTCCTGTTAGGAATGAAAAAGAATTAAAGGCATTTGTCGAGCTCCCCTATCGTTTGTATAAAAACAACCGCTACTGGGTCCCCCCTTTGAGGCGGGATGTTTACAACCTATTTGAAAAGAAAAAATATCCATTCTGGGAGCACGCTGAAAGAGAGATGTTTATTGCCTATCGTGGAAAAGAAGTCGTGGGCAGGGTCTGTGCAATTGTAGATTATAATTTTTTAGAATTCTGGAATGAAAAGACCGGTTATTTTGGCTTCTTTGAATGTGAGGATGATGAAGAGGCAGCGATTACACTATTCAATGCAGTCCGTGAGTATCACCGCGAAAAGGGTATGACAAAATTTGTTGGTCCATTCAATCCCTCAACGAATGAAGAAGTCGGTTTTCTCCTTGAAGGTTTTTTCCTTGAACCTATGATAATGATGACTTACACATTTGAATATTACCACAAACTCGCTGAAGCAAGTGGCCTCACCAAAGCAAAAGATTTGTATGCCTTTTATATTGAGACGAAAAATGCACCTCTGGAATATCTTGAAAATATCTGCTCTGTAATTCGCCAGAGGGTGAGAGATTTGAAGGTGCGACATGTAGACCTCGATGATTTTTCCAATGAAGTGAAAAAAATAAAAGAAGTCTACAATGATGCCTGGAGCAGAAACTGGGGATTTGTGCCGATGACCGATGCAGAATTTAACCATATCGCAAAAACTCTGAAAGACCTCGTTGTTCCAGAACTGGTGATAATCGTTGAGGTAGATAATATCCCTGTGGGTGTCTCCCTAACCGTGCCTAATTATAATTTTATTTTAAAGAAATTGAATGGTAACCTCAATTTGATTGGTATGTTGAAATTTTTATACTACAAGAATAAAATAAAAGAAGCCCGCTTGATGATAATGGGAGTAAAACAGGAATATCAAAAATTAGGGCTTGAGGCATTGATGTTTCTTGAAACCTTTAAAGCCGGTATGAAGTTAGGTTATCAAAGTGGTGAATTGAGCTGGACACTCGAGGATAATCATTCCGTAAATAACACAATAATAAAGATGGGGGGGAAATTATATAAAAAATATCGGATTTATCAGGGTCTGGTCTAAGCATTTAAGTTCTCTTGACAGGTTTATATTTTAGCGTATAATGTGTTTTATGAGGAGGTATTAATGACCTTCATTACGATGCTTGATGTGATTCCCGGTCGTGCCGATGAACTTTTGAACACCGTTAAGAATTTAAAGATACCCGAAGGGGTAAAGATAAAAGAATTTTTATCCCTTTTTGGCAAACCTGACTATATTTTGATATTTGAGGCACCCGACGAAGAGAAGGCAATGAACTTTATTTTGAAATTTGTCGCTTACGCTGTTCCTAAAACTTCTCTTGGTGTTCGTGTGGAGTATGCACATGAGTGATCTGATCCAGAAACTGGCGCATGAAGAAGGTATAAAGCCTGAAATATTGGAAAAAAATTTAAGGGAAGGCAGTGCTGTTTTGATAAAAAGCCGTGGCCATCGGATAAAACCACTCGTTCTGGGAAAGGGATGCAGGACCAAAATAAATGCTAATATCGGAACATCTCCAGACTTTGCTAGCTTAAAATACGAATTAAAGAAATTACAGGTTGCGATCGAAAACGGTGCTGATGCGGTAATGGATCTATCTACCGGCGGTGATGTAGACAGAATACGACGGGAAATCGTCAGCGCATCCACGGTGGCGATTGGAACAGTGCCGATTTACCAGGTGGCTATCGATATGCGAAAAAAGAAAAAGCCGTTTATAAAAGCGAGTGTCGATGAAATCTTTGATACGATTGAAAAGCATCTTGAAGATGGAGTTGATTTTATAACGGTGCATTGCGGTATAACCGAGGAAGCAATAAGGGGCATGGCGCGTAAGAAACGGGTGTGTGGTATCGTAAGCCGTGGTGGTTCAATGATGATTGAGTGGATGAGGGCAAACAAAAAAGAAAACCCCCTTTATGAACATTATGACCGTCTACTCAAACTGGCAAAGAGATATTCAGCAACACTCAGTCTCGGAGATGGATTGAGACCCGGGTCAATAAGTGATGCAACTGATGAATATCAGATAAAAGAACTTGTGATAATCGGTGAACTCGTAAAAGAAGCAAGGGCAAGTGGTGTCTCAGTAATCGTAGAAGGACCGGGTCATATTCCGATAAATGAGATTGAGGCAAATATCAAATTGCAGAAGACGATATGCGGTGGAGCGCCGTTTTATGTACTCGGTCCGCTTGTTACGGATATAGGCGCCGGATATGACCATATCGTTGCTGCAATCGGTGGTGCCATCGCGGGTTACCATGGTGCTGATTTTTTGTGTTATGTAACACCTTCTGAGCATCTGGGCCTACCCACAGTGAAAGATGTAAAAGAAGGGGTGATTGCCTTAAAAATCGCCGCCCATGCCGCAGATATCGGTAAGGGCTTGGTCCAGGCACGGATGCGTGACCTCAGTGTGTCAAAGGCAAGATTTGCCCTCGACTGGGATAAGATGTTCAATCTTTTGATTGACCCCAAAAAGGCAAAAGAAATCTTCCACCGCCGCCATTCCCGATCCACACTCACCTGTACGATGTGTGGCGAATTCTGCGCTATGAAAAAGACCCATGAAATTTTCAGGAGGTCATGATGTCGATCAATGAAGAGAGCCGTTTGAAAGGATTGAATTTCAACAGAAAAAGTAGTATTGCAATCATGTTCTTTTGCCTTTTATTCGAATTCGTTTTTTTAACTGGTTTTATCTTTAAATTTTTTCTCGTTCCTGCCATAATACCGATTCTTACAGCGGCGATTTTCCTCTTTGGTTTAGCAATTAATATACTTACTCGGCGGAATATTTACTCACCGATAATTCCTTATATTATAACGACTACGGTCGTGGTCGTTTTAACAATCTGTCTTTCATTCATCAACCCTCTATTACGGATTCCCTTTTTCTTAATATATTTTTATATTGTTCTGCATCCTGGCTATCTTCTCGGGATAAAAAATGGTATTTATTCACTTTTTATTATTGATTGTTCTTATGTCATGATGGTCTTCTTAACCCAGAGTTTATACCCGGAGACGAATTTGGGTATGGAAATTGTCAAGTTGATATTTTTCACCATCATTTCTTTTCTTTTACTTACTGATTTTGACCGTGATCTGCTCCGTCTCAAGCGTTTGAAAGAGGTATTAAAAAAAGTTGAAAGCGGTGATCTGACTGTTAAAATAGAAGAAGATACCTCCACCGATGAAATTTATTTTCTGAGCAAGACAATAAAAAATCTACTGGCAACAGAGGCAAATATAATAAAATTGATCATTGAAACATCAAAACATCTCAACGAAATAAGTGCCCAGATTGCTTCAACATCAAATGAACTATCCACCGCTATATCTGAAATCGTCTCCACAACCCAGAAGATGACTGAAGGTGTTGACCGGCAATACCAGGAACTTGATAAATCTATAGTTATGGGCAAGACATTAAGTGAAATAAGTTTCAGTGTCGTTGATAACATAAAAAAGGTTGAAGGTTATGCAGAAAGTTTCTCAACAAGCGCAAGCGATGGTTTAAAGATGAGTGATGAGGTATTAAAGAATATTGAGATCATTGGTTCAAGGTATGAGTATCTCATCGAGTTGATGACAAAATTACACGAGGTATCGGATACGATTACAAAGATCATTGAAACCATAAATAAGATCTCCGAAAAGATAAATATCCTTTCTCTCAATGCCTCTATCGAAGCGGCACGGGCTGGCGAATTTGGTCGTGGCTTTGCCATCGTTGCTGATGAAATAAAGAAGCTCGCTGACAATACCCAGAATTCGGCAATGGAGATAGGTGAAATAGTTAAAGAGATGATTGACTCAATAAAAACAGTCGTGGAGAGCTCTGAAGAAGTAAGAAGGGCATTGGCTGACGGCAACCAGATTGTTAAATCTACAACCGGTTCCTTACGCACTATCTCCAGCGCAGTGATTGAGTTAAATAGTGCAATTAAAAATATCAAAAATATAATCTCAAAGGAAGAAGAAGAAATCACAGCAATGCTCAAGCAGATTGAAGATTCATTTAATATTTCTAAAGAAAACTCCACAGCGGCTGAAGAGATTCTGGCTTCACTCCAGGAACAATCGGCTGCCACTGAAGAGTTTGCTGCCACGAGCCAGGAATTGTTAAGTATCACTGAGAGACTGGCAAAGGTGATACAGAATTTCAAAATTTAATGGCTGATATCCTCATTGTTGAAGATAAAGCAAGCTTTGCTGAAGTATTAAAAATAGCGCTTGAGGATGCTGGTTTCACGACTATTATAGCCGGCACCGGTCGTGAAGCAATCCAGATATTTAAGCGGGAAAAAATAAATCTCGTGATACTGGATTTAAGGCTTCCGGACATCGATGGTATAGATGTGCTCCGAGAACTGAAAAACATCGATACCGATGCAAAATTTATCATCATGACTGCTTTCGGCACGATTGAAAGGGCTGTTGAAGCAATGAAATTAGGTGCCTGTGATTTTTTGACAAAGCCGTTTGATACCCAGCAACTCATCACCAGTGTAAAAAATATCATTCAGGAGCAGAAGGCATATTACGAAAACATTTTGCTCAAAGAGATGGTCTCTAATATCCATGGTTTTCCTGAAATTGTTGGTAAAAGTGAGGCAATTAAAAAACCAATCGAACTTTTAAAAAAAGTAGCACCTACCGAGACCACGGTTTTACTCCTTGGTGAATCCGGTACCGGGAAAGAACTATTTGCCCGCGCCTGCCACAGTTTATCGCCAAGAAAAGATAACCCGTTCGTTACTATTAACTGTGCTGCAATCCCGAGTGAATTGCTTGAAAATGAGTTGTTTGGTTCTGAAAAAGGTGCATTTACAGGTGCGGTAAGTCGTAAGATTGGCAAATTTGAACTTGCCCACCAGGGCACAATATTCCTTGATGAAGTAGGAGATCTGGGGCTTGACCTGCAGGCAAAACTGTTAAGGGTCATTCAGGAAAAAACATTTGAACGTCTGGGCGGAACGGTTTCAATAAAGGTAGATGTCCGGATTATTGCTGCAAGTAATAAAGATTTAAATAACCTGGTTAACGAAAAAAAATTTCGTGAAGACCTATACTACAGATTGAGTGTCTTTCCAATCACAATACCACCACTCCGTGAAAGAAAAGAAGATATACCATTGCTCGTTGAACATTTTTTGAAAAAATTGAAGTCAAATAAAAAGATTTCTGACTCAGCACTCCAGAAACTAAAAGAATATGAGTGGCCAGGCAATGTCCGGGAACTGGAAAACACCATAGAAAGGGCAAATATCCTTGCCCAGGATATCATTAACCCGGAACACATTCTTTTGCCAGTCAGAACAAAAAGACAACCGGTCTCTGAGATTGAGAATATGGACTTAAAAACGGCTTCGAGGTATGGCAGGGAATGGGCTGAGGCAGAGCTTATAAAACGTACCTTAGAAAAAACAGAATGGAACAAGGCTGAAGCCGCACGGCGTCTCAGGGTTTCTTATAAAACATTACTCAATCGCATAGCAAGGTATAAACAAAAAGGTCTAATTTAAAAAAAATCCATGTTTAACTCAACTTTTTTCTCTCCTTATCTCGGATAAGTGTTGGCGAATTAATGATAAATATCATTTAATCGTTTATTTTTGTAATGGAAAATGCCGGGAGCCGGACTTGAACCGGCACTCCCCTTGCGGGGAAGCGGATTTTAAGTCCGCTACGTCTACCAATTCCATCATCCCGGCAAAGACAGGATTTACGGACTATTATAAAGACAACTACCTCCAATCAATTTCTAATCAATTATATTCAGAAATAAATATATGTCAACTTATAAGTGTTAATGTTTTCTTATCTTGACAAAAATTTTTTTCAATATATGATAATCCATGCTATTACCTGGTACTCACAACGGCTACTCACCAATCACTATGACTTCTTGCAGAATTTCTCGGCTCAAATGCCTTCTGCTATTCCAGTTTTTTCTTTTAGTGGAATCGATTGATTTAGCAAGGGCATGGTAGAACAAAATAAAACTCCGATTGACTATGATAAAGATTATTTTGAAAAGCATTATAAAAGCAATTTCTACAGATGGTATATAGAATCTGTTCGTAATCGAGCAATAAAGAAAATAATTTACAGAAACCTGAAAGA
>JAOAFX010000061.1 GCA_026416055.1 Caldifarciminota bacterium | reverse complement strand
GAGTTCAGCATCGGCTGTCAGCTAGAGCTCGAAGGTAAGATCTCTGAAGCAATCCGTTACTACTTGCAGGCACTTCAATACGACCCCACAAGCAGCGAGATATACTACACCATTGCCAGTGCCTATTACAGACTGAGAGAATTTGACAAAGGAATAGAGTATGCGTATAAAGGGCTTTTATTTACAAGTGACAGTTCTGACTTTTATGGTCTCATTGCCGCTGGATATCTTGGTAAGGGTGACCTGCGATCTGCGATTAAAACTTATGAAAAAATCAGGATGCTTAAACCATTAGATGTTAATATCATCCAGACGATTGCCTTGCTTCATGAGGGTATGGGCAATCTGGATTCGGCGATAAAAATACTCCTTGATGTACCCGATAGCCTTAAAACTGTGGAACTCTATAACCGCCTGGGAACGCTATTCGGGAAAGTGCGTAATCATGCTGAAGCTATAAAATACTACAAGAAGGCATATGGAATGGATAGTGTAAATGTATTTGCCATCACCGGAATCGGCACCGGATTTGATATCATCGATGTAAAAGATTCAGCAGTTTATTATTATGAACTTGCGCTAAAATACAGCAATTCCAATGATCTGCGCAAAAGACTGCTTGATCTTTACGGTGATACTGAGCAATATGAAAAAATGATCAAGATTGCCCGGGAGATATTACAGGTCGATTACTACGATGCCTTTGTCCGACGGAGTCTGGGATTTGCATTATACAAAACAGGTAAGATTAATGAAGCATTGAGTGAATTTTTAATCAGTGCTGGACTCAATCCGCAGGATGATTATTCGCGCTTCTATATCGCCCGCATCAATCTTGAACAAAAAAAGTATGATGAAGCCCAGAAAACAATAGAGGAGGCGATAAAGATAAATCCAGACTTTGTGGAATTGTGGGTCTACGCTGGATTTATAGCGCTGGATAAAAAAGATTATAAAAATGCCCGATACTATTTTACAGAAGCTGCCTATCGTAATGCCGACATGGCCCAGATCTATTATCTTCTCGGCGCAACCTGTGAATTGGATAGCGCATTTACCGATGCCTATTTTTATTATAAAAAGTCAATAGACTACAATCCAACTTCAATACCAGGACTATCGGCGCTTGCCAATCTCTGTGATCGTCTGGGAAGAAAGAAAGAAGCATTGCATATCTTTGAAAAAATCATCAGCATCGATTCTACAGATGCCACTGCCCTAAATTATGTTGGCTACACTTATGCGGAGCGAGGTGAGAGATTAGACTATGCACTCGAGCTGATCGAAAAGGCACTGAGGATTGAACCGAATAATGGTTACATAATCGACTCCCGCGGCTGGGTTTATTATCAAATGGGTGATTATGAATCAGCATTGATTGATTTAAAGAGGGCGAGCGAGCTCGTTGAAGATCCGGTTATTCTTGAACACCTTGGCGATGTATATTTCAAACTCGGTGATATAGAAAAAGCACTCGAGGCTTATGAAAAAGTTCTTAAACTTGAGCCTGGAAATAAAAAGGTCAAAAACAAGATATTAAACCTGAAAGGAGAATGATGGAGCCTTATCGGATAAAGGTCGTTGAACCATTGAGACGCACCACTCTGAAAGAGAGATCCAGGATATTACAAGAAGTCGGATATAACCTTTTTATGATCCCTGCCCGATATGTCTATTTAGACTTCATTTCTGATTCAGGTACCGGAGCCATGAGTTCACATGCCTGGGCACGGATGATTGAGGCAGAGGAAGATTTCTCAGGACAGAAGGCGGGCGAAGATTTCATAAAAACAGCCCGAAAAATCACCGGCTTTCCATTCATTCAACCCGTCCATCAAGGTCGGACTGCAGAAAATATTTTGTTTAACCTTCTTTTTAAAAAAGGAGATAAAATCTTCTCCAATACCCATTTTGAAACAACCCGTGCAAATCTCGAAAGGATTGGATGTAAGGTAATCGACATTCCTGATTTTCGCCCGCCTTTCTGCGGAAATATTGACCTTCAGAAACTCGAATCAACGGTGAAAAGAGAGAAAAAGTTGAAAGCAGTTATATTGACCCTTACCAATAATGTAAAAGGTGGACAGCCAGTATCGATTGAAAACATTAAAGAAACATATCGAATTGTAAAAAAGAAAGAAGGCATTTTAATATTCGATGCCAGCCGATTTGCGGATAATGCCTTTTTCATAAAAAGATATACAAATTCAAAGAAATCAATCTTAGAAATCTGTCAGGAGATGTTTGAGTATTGTGATATCCTATATTTGAGTAGTAAAAAAGATGGGCTGGTCAACATTGGTGGATTTATCGGGGTTAGGGATGAGAAACTCTATGAAAAATTAAGGGAAAAAATCATTGAGCAGGAATCTTATCCAAGTTCAGGTGGCCTTGCTGCACGGGACCTGGCAGCGATGGCAGTTGGTCTGGAAGAATCAATAGAGGAAGAATTTCTCAGGTCACATATCGAGAAGGTCAATTTCCTGGGCCATATTCTGAAGGAAAACGGTGTCAAGATATTTGAACCGATTGGTGGCCACGGGGTGATAATAATTCCGAGGCATGCTATTCCCTATTCTGCTTACACCCTTGGTGCTGAGATCTATCTTCACACAGGAATAAGGGGTGGTGTATTCGGTGATGAGTTCCGTCTCGCGGTTCCGCGTCGGGTATATACTTCTGAACATCTCAGATTTACAGGAGAGAGAATAAGTGTAGTTTATAAAAAATGCAAACCCGCTTTTATATTGAAACTCGCAAACAGACCAAGAACTTTTTTCAACTTCTTTGCCCGGTTTAAAGCAGTAAAAGGTAAAAGTCCATAAACTTTTTTAGATATGGGCTGTCTAATTCTTGACAGAAGAATGATTTTAAATAAAATTAATAATAGATAAATTTTAAGGAGGTTTGCTTTGCATGAACGATTTACCGAAAGAGTAAGAAGAATATTGCATTATGCCCGTGAAGAGGCGAACAGATTTCGGCATAATTTCATAGGTACCGAACATCTGCTTCTGGCACTGATAAAAGAAGGTGAGGGTGTTGGTGCGATGGTCCTTATAAATCTCGGTGTGGAGTTGAATGAATTGATAAAAGCGATTGAAAATTCAATGACAATGGGACAGGGTGGTAAGAGTGAAGTCCAGCTTGGAAATGAAGCAAAAATCTGTCTCAATTATGCCATGGAAGAAGCCAAAAATCTTGGCCATACCTATGTAGGAACCGAACATTTGTTACTGGGCATAATCAGGACTGAAGGAAGCATCGGCTCTCAAATTCTTGCCTCAATGGGCATCGATTATGAAATTGCAAAAAATGAAATCATCCAGTTGTTAAAACCAGAAGGTGTAGCTGCAGGAAAACCCAGGGGTAAGCAACGTGGTTCGGCACTGGATCTATTTTCGCGAGATTTGACCCAGCTTGCCCGCGAGGGCAAACTCGATCCGATAATCGGCCGGGAAAAAGAGATTGAGCGCGTCATTCAAATCCTTTCCCGGAGGAAAAAGAACAACCCGGTCCTCATCGGTGAGGCCGGCGTTGGTAAAACTGCGATCGTTGAAGGACTCGCCCAGGATATTGTTGCAGGCAGGGTACCTGATTCATTAAGAAATAAACGCGTCCTTGCCCTTGATATGGCTTCAATCGTTGCAGGGACAAAATATCGTGCTCAATTTGAAGAACGACTCAAGGCCGTTATTAACGAAGTCACCAATAGCAAGGATATCATTCTATTCATTGATGAATTACACACAATCGTTGGTGCAGGTGCAGCCGAAGGTGCAATAGATGCCTCAAACATGCTCAAACCTGCACTTGCCCGGGGTGAACTACAGTGCATCGGTGCGACAACCCTTGAGGATTATCGCCGTTATATTGAAAGGAATGGCGCACTTGAAAGACGATTTCAGCCTATAATTGTCAATCCACCTACAGTTCAGGAGACAATCGGTATATTGAAAGGACTTAAAGAAAATTACGAGAAACACCATCAGGTCATATATTCGGATGAGGCACTTGAGGCCGCTGCATACCTTTCAGACCGTTATATCACGGATAGATTCTTACCGGATAAGGCAATCGATGTAATAGATGAAGCGGGTGCCAAGGTTAAATTATCAAAAGTGACAAAGGATCCGAAGATTGTTGAACTTGAAAACAAACTCCAGGAAATCAAAAAGACAAAGGACCGTATGGTTTCAGAGCAGAAATATGAAGAAGCTGCAGAGTTGCACAAGGAAGAGCTGAAACTCCAGGAGCAGATAAGAAAAAGAAAGGAACTGCTTGGTGAGAGTTCCAGACCAGTAGTCTGTGAAGAGGATATTGCCTTCGTGGTATCCCGATGGACTGGAATACCAGTCTCACGAATAGAAGAAAAAGAATCTAAGCGACTGTTAAGGATGGAAGAGGAATTAAAGAAAAAGATTGTGGGGCAGGATGAGGCGATAAAAGTCATCTCCAGGGCAATCCGTCGAAGTCGTGCCGGTGTAAAAGACCCGAGGCGTCCGATCGGTTCATTTATATTCTTGGGACCGACTGGTGTCGGCAAGACCGAACTGGCACGCCGGCTGGCAGAATTTCTATTCAATGACATCAATGCACTCATCACCCTCGACATGTCAGAATATATGGAAAAATTCAATGTCTCACGGTTAATCGGTGCTCCTCCTGGCTATGTAGGCTATGAGGAAGGCGGTCAGCTGACCGAGAAGGTGCGCCGTAAGCCCTATTCAGTAGTTCTCTTTGATGAAATCGAGAAAGCACATCCCGATGTTTTCAATATCTTACTACAAATTCTTGAAGATGGTCAGCTAACCGACTCTTTTGGCCGGAAAGTCGATTTCAAGAACACCGTCATCATCATGACTTCAAACATTGGCACGGCTGAAATACGCAGAAGTGATGGAATTGGATTTGCCAAGGTTGATCCAAATCTATCATACGAGAAGATGAAAGAACGTTTACTTGAAGAGGTAAAAAAATTATTCAATCCTGAATTCCTTAACCGCGTTGATGAAATTGTGGTCTTCCGTCAGCTGACAAAAGAGGATATGATGAAGATTGTTGATATACTGATTGCGGAACTTGAAGAAAGACTGGACGACAAAAAGATGGTCCTTGAGATTGATGAGTCAGGAAAGGAATTGCTCGTTGAGGAAGGTTTTGATCCCCAGTATGGGGCAAGGCCAATAAGAAGGACGATAAGAAGACTGATTGAAGACCCTCTTGCTGAAGAAATATTGAAAGGAAACATCAAAGAGGGCAAACACATAAAACTCATTCGTTCCGGTGACAAGCTGGAATTCAAAGTTAAATGATTTTATTTCTCATTTTTACTTACACCATTGCGAATATTAGTGTTGATGCAAAATTTACCAATAAAGACCTGATTATCCAGACCAGCGGTTTTAAAATTGGAGAGCGGTTTAAAGAGTCTATGATTTCACAGGCGATAAATAATCTTTATCGCCTAAAGTTATTTGATCATATCGCGATAGACACAACAATAGTAGCGGATGGAATATTCATAAATATCAGGGTAATTGAGGCGCCGTTCCTCAGTGGTGAACCGCAATTCATAGGTAATAAAAAAATAAAAAAATCTGACCTCAAAAAAAAAGTTGACTTAAAAGAAGGTCAGGTACTCACGAAGAAAACTATCTTTGACTCCCGTGTAAAGATTATAGACCTTTACAATGAAAAGAATTTTTACAATACTACAGTTCGGGATAGTGTCGTCCCTGATACATTGAACCGGGTAAGACTTTATTTCTTGATCAATGAAGGTTCTCCGCTGAGAATAAGTAAGATCAAGATTGAAGGTAATAAGATGCTATCCGAAGGTTCAATAAAAAGAAAGATGCAGAATAAAGAAAAAGGGTTCTTAAGGAGTGGAAAACTGGACCGGAATAAATTAAAGGAAGATATTGAACGAATCAAGATTTACTATCGGGAGAATGGATTTCTTGATGTTGTCGTGCAGGAACCGGAAATCGATGTGATCAACGATAAGCTTATGATTACGATCAAAGTAAAAGAAAATCAGCGATATTATGTAGGCAATATAAATTTTACTGGCAACACACTTTTTACAAATCTTCAGTTAGAAAAAATGATGAAGATAAAACCTAAAGAGGTATTCAATCTTACTAAAGCGCAGAACAGTCTGCAGCGATTTTATGAGGCATACGCTGACGAAGGATATATCTACTGTGCAATAACTCCGGTTGAGACGATCCGCGATAGTTTTGTGGATATTGAATATCAAGTAAACGAATCAAGGCCAGCAAACATCAACCGGGTGATAATAGCGGGGAATCACCGGACAAGGGAAAAGGTTATTCGAAGAGAGATCACTACCCTGCCAGGAACAAGATTCCGGCGCTCTGAGGTGATAAGGAGTATGAGAGAAGTATTTAATTTAGGTTTTTTTGAAGATATCAAACCTGAAACCGGCACGCCCGATGACAGTGGAAATATCGATCTGATCTACCGGGTAAAGGAGAAAGAGGGACTGGGTTCTATCGGTGCAGGGATGGCTTATTCGGCTCAGGATAAACTGACTGGATATGTAGAATTAAGCCATCCCAATATCTTTGGTCGCGGGCAGCGCATATATACAAAATTTGAAATTGGTGGAAGACTCACCAATGTTCAGTTCGGTTT
The DNA here is from genome assembly GCA_026416055.1 of Caldifarciminota bacterium. Taxonomy (GTDB): domain Bacteria; phylum Hydrothermota; class Tepidihabitantia; order SM23-42; family JAOAFX01; genus JAOAFX01. The sequence goes on along the minus strand of JAOAFX010000061.1, from coordinate 5,939 downwards.
TACTGAGCCATGGCTTTTCGATACCCGCACCACTGCTGGCTTTGATTTGTATTATACAAATCGACGCTGGGATTTTTACACCAAGCGGGATATTGGTGCTGCTACAAATTTTTCTTTCCCCTTTTATCTTGATTATACAAGATTCAATTATACATTTCGGGTGGAGCGGACACAAATCTTTGATATTGCCAAAGAATATCAACCCGGCTCTGGCTACGACTTAAGGAGAGATACAATTCCTAAATGGACGCTTGCTAACAATTACGGTATAACAAGGGATACGAGGGATTTTATCTTCAATCCCTCCAGTGGTTCGTATATCTCTTTCCAGAGCGAAATTGCCAAACCATGGTTATTCGCCAATATTGACTACAACCGATTCACCTATGAAACCCGGTCCTATTTTCCAATCTTCTGGAAATTTGTTTTGATGGCACGTTTCCGCATGGGAATTGCAACAAGCAGTGAGGAAGTCCCATACTACAAGCGGTTTTATGCTGGTGGGACTGGTGAAGATGGGGTCCGGGGATATCCAGACCGTTCCCTATCCCCAATGGAAGATGGTAAAAGGATTGGAGGTAATGCAATATTTATTAACAACATTGAATTGAAATTAAAATTCTCCCAGAGTTTTGCCATTCTTGCCTTTTATGATATGGGCAATGCCTTCACTTCCTATAAAGACTTCAATTTATATGATTTAAAAAGGGGTGCCGGCATCGGTATAAGGGTTGAAATTCCAATGATGGGGGTACTCGGTTTTGATTTAGGATATGGATTTGACCGCGCCCAGCCTGGCTTCGAACCCCATTTTCAAATCAATCCATTTGGTATGTTCTAATCTGGAGGAAGAATGATAAATATTAGACACAGTTTTTTATTGATGGTAATACCATTATTAATCGTCGCCAAGGAACAAAAAGTTGGGTTTGTCGAATCTTCTAAAATCCTTGCCCAGTATCAGGCAACCGCCAGGGCGAATGAGCAATTCAACGAATTTGTAAATATCTGCCGGGATTCAGCCGCAAAACTGCAATTGGGTATCCAGAATCTTAAAAACGAATTTGAGGCACAAAAATTGATGCTCAGTGAAGAGGCACGCTTGAAAAAACTTGATGAAATTGAAAGATTTACCCAGGCTTATAACCAGTATCTTCAGGATGTATTCGGTCCTGGTGGCAAAATTGAGCAAAAGAATGATGAATTGATGGCACCATTATTGAAAAAGATCAATGATGCCATTGCCAAAATTGCCCAGCAGGAAGGATTTTCAATGGTGCTTGACCTATCCGAAGATATCTTTTATGCATCACCAGAGCTAAACATAACCGATCTGGTAATAAATGAATTGAATCGTGAGTATGGTGTTACTACAACTTTACCTGGTGCTGCAAAGAAATATATTGGTATACTACCTCTAAAAGAAGAAAATAATGAAGCAATGGCAGAAAACCTCGGTATGAAGTGCCAGAATGAATTATACAATGCATTAAAAAACTATGAGCAGTCGTATAATATTGTAAGTAAAGCAGCACTGCTGACTGAAATGACAAGGCGAAAATTGGATTATAAACTCATCGATGAAAATCAGGCATTTCAGGTTGCAAGTTATGCCATGTGCAATTATATCATCATGGGCAAGGTGAGTAAAACCGGCACAAGGATTGATTATACAATAAGTTTGAGAGATGTCAGTTCACGGGTAGAGATTGCCAGCCGTTCCAGCAGTGTAACCGATGATATAAAATTTTCTGAATCCCTTAGAAATGATTTGATGGCCTTGATTGAAGCCCTAAGAAAAAGTAAATAAGCAATGGTTGACTTAAAAATCAGGTTGAGTATAATTAAGTCAACCTCTGCATTTGCGCCCGTAGCTCAACTGGATAGAGCGGCGGACTACGAATCCGCAGGCTACGTGTTCAAGTCACGTCGGGCGCGTGCCAGCTAAAGCCGTTATAAAATTAAAATTCCTGAAACAAATGATAAAAAAAGTACAAACAGGAGAACATGAAAAATAACGATGAACATTTCATGTCTGAGGCGCTCAAGGAAGCGGTAAAGGCGTTTGAAGAAAATGAAGTGCCCATCGGTGCTGTTGCGGTATATAAAAACCAGATCATCGGAAGGGGTCATAATCGGACAGAAGCACTTAAAGACCCCACTGCACATGCTGAGATACTTGCAATCACAGCGGCAGCAAACTCCCTCGGTTCCTGGCGGCTAAAGGATGTCATAGTCTATACCACTATTGAACCCTGCATCATGTGTGCTGGAGCACTCGTTCTGGCACGAGTAAAACGAATTGTATTCGGAGCAAGGGATGAAAAATTTGGCGGTTGTGGTTCAGTATTTAATATTGTGAATGAAAAAAAACTAAATCATAGAATTGAAATTATTGAGGGCGTTATGAAGAATGAAGCGGTATCTTTGATGAAGTCTTTTTTTAAATGTAAGCGGGATAATAAAAAATTAGAAAAGTGAGTGGAAAAAGTGGGAACCTCCCCCCTCAGGAGAGATGGCCGAGTGGACTAAGGCGCCCCGCTCGAAACGGGGTATCCTGACAAAAATCAGGATCGGGGGTTCGAATCCCTCTCTCTCCGTTTAAATTCTAAAATACATCTATCGGGTCAACATCAATCTCCAATTTTGTCCGGTTTAATTTTATCTGTCTTAGAAATTTCAAACGCCTGTGGTCAAATTTCAATGGTGCCTTTATGAGAATATAAACCCGGTAATTATTCCGAATTTTGTAATAAAAAGACTGATTCGGACCGAAGATATTTATCCCCTTTATCTCATCGAGTAATTTACAAACTCTTTTTGCATCTTCCCACACCGATTGCTCATTCTTGCCTGAAAGGCGTACGAGCACAAGACGGGAGAATGGAGGAAAGTTAAGTTCTTTACGCAATTTCATTTCTTCGGCATAAAACTTGGGATAATTCTGTAACTGACTGAAGAGTATTGAGTATTGCTCAGGATGATAGGTTTGAATCAAAACAGTGCCTGGTTTTTCACCTCGACCTGCCCGTCCAGCTACTTGAGTTAAAATCTGGAATGTTTTTTCACCGCTTCTGAAATCAGGCAAATTCAAAATTGTGTCAGCATTGACTATGCCAACAAAGGTCACATTAGGAAAATCAAAACCTTTTGTTACGAGTTGAGTTCCGAGTAATATCTTTGCCTTTTGTTCTTCAAATCTTTGCAGGATTTTCTCTGCTTCCCCTCTTTTTCGTGCAACATCCCGGTCGAGTCTGAGCACATAATCTGCCGGTTCCTTTCCAGCCGGTCCTATCTTCTCCTTTAGAATCTTTCTAATCATTTCTTCTATCCTCTGGATCCCTGCGCCGCGATATAGCAATGTTGCGCGTCCACAATTAGGACAGATTTTAATGAAATCTATTTTGTAATCGCAGGTATGACAGGAAAGGATTGATGAACCATCTTTGCTCCAGGCGCGATGATATACCATGGGTAGCCGACAATACGGACATTTAACTACATAGCCACAATTTGGGCATAACAAACTTGGGGCAAAGCCACGGCGATTCAAAAATAATATTGCCTGTTCATCTCTTTGCAAGACTTCTTCAATCGCCTTTTCGAGTTTTGAGGAAATGAATTTCTTTCTTTCTTTTTTTAAATCCACCATCTCAACACAGGGAAGTGGCCGGGAATCTATTCTTTCCTTCAGAACCAGCAGTTCATACTTTCCCATACCAGCGTTGTAGTAAGATTCAATCTGGGGTGTGGCGCTACCCAGAACCACGGTAATATTTTCAATTTTTGCCCGAACTACTGCGACATCACGGGCGTTGTATTTCACTGCCTGTTGATGTTCCTTATATGAATGGTCATGTTCCTCATCAACAATAATTACTTTCAGATTAGAAATCGGTAAAAATACTGCACTCCTCGGTCCAATGATTATTTTATAAACTCCCTTCTTTATCCCGTACCAGGCATGCCTCCGTTCTTTTTCAGTCAGACCTGAGTGAATTGTAATCACTTCATTTCCAAATCGTTCATTGAACCTTTTTAACAAAAGTGGCGTCATTGATATTTCAGGAACAAGCACAAGTGCCCGTCCCCCATTTTTTAAAACTTCAGCCACAACCCTTAAATAGACTTCAGTCTTGCCACTGCCAGTTACACCAAAAAGCAAAAAGACTTTGAAAATATTTCGTTTTATGGAATAGAGGATTCGATTTATTGCATGTGCCTGGTGGTATGTTGGTGTCGGCTCTTTTACCAGGGCTGACTTTTCATAATCTTTTCTCACATATTCAAATTTTTTTAAAACCCTGGGCGGAAACGCCTGCTTTAGAACCTCACCGAGATAGGAAACATAATAATCGGCAATCCACCTGTAAAGGTTTAATAGCTCAATGGGAATAAAATTTGCCTCAACGAGTTTGTGAACTTCTTTTATATTTGGAATACTTCTGCTTACATTTGTCGATATGACGATCCCATACTTTATTTTTTTCTTCAGAGGTACAAGAACCAGATCACCGGGATGCAATTCCAGGTCAGTTTGATAGGTAAGATAATCAAATTTCGTATTTGGAATTGCAACATCAACGAGCATGCTCATCGGCTTTGTTGATGAAATTCCAGGCATATTTCTCCCTGTTGCACAATGCCCATTATATTCAGAAATAATAGAGATTTCAATATCTGTAAAACCGGAAAGAAATTTTTTGGATTAATTGTCTTTCAGTCTAAAATACCGGGGAACATCACCACTTTTTTGGAAATTCACATTTGTTATTCTCTTTATCTGGAGAAAAGACCTGTTGTCAGAAGTCTTTACAAAAATTCATTTTTGCATATAATTTTTATTATGGAAATCGCCATAAAGATTGAAGATCTATACCGCTCATTTAAAATCCATTTCTGGGAAAAGAAAAAGGACATATTGAAGGGCATTACCTTTGAGGTTTATAAAGGTGAGGTCTTCGGATTTCTGGGACCGAATGGTGCGGGCAAAACCACGACGATCAAAATCTTAACTGGGTTGCTCAAGCCTGACCGGGGTAAGGTAGAAATATTCGGATATTCACCCGATTCACTTCAAGCCAGAAAAAAAATTGGATTTCTTCCAGAATCACCATATTTTTATGAACACTTAAGTGGTTATGAATTTTTGAAAATCCATTCTATGCTTTGTAATGAATACACTGAGAAAAGCCAGCTCATGGAATTGATAGATCGTGTAGGTTTAAAGAATGCGGCAGATTTACCTTTACGAAAATATTCAAGGGGAATGCTTCAGAGGATTGGTATTGCCCAGGCACTTGTTGGTAAACCTGATTTATTGATTCTTGATGAGCCATTGACCGGGCTTGACCCAATTGGAAGGAAGGAGATAAAAGATTTAATCCTTGAATTAAAAAGCAATGGCAAAACAATCTTCTTCTCTTCCCATATTCTTCCTGATGCCGAGGCAGTCTGTGACCGGATTGGAATAATAATAGAGGGCAGAATCATGAAGGTGGGAAAACTTGATGAACTCTTGAAAAAGGGTACCCGAACTGATGAAATATCCCTTGAGGAATGGTTCTTTGAACAAGTAAAGGGAAGGTAGAATATGCAAAGGATACTTGCAATTGCCGAAAATACATTTAAAGAAAGTTTGAGACAGCGGATAATGCTTTTGCTCATCATCTTCAGTATTCTGCTCATTGTTATTTCTATCTTTTTAGAACCATTTGCCCTTGGTGAATCGCCGAAATTATTACGAGACTTCGGGATGGCGGTTGCTTCGCTCTTCGGCATCCTTGTCGTTATCATTATTGGTTCTACGCTTATCCATAAAGATATTGAAAAAAGAACAATATACACAGTTATTGTAAAGCCCGTAAAAAGGAGTGAAATTATACTTGGTAAATTCTTTGGACTCTTCCTGTTAATAGCGATATTAGAGTGTGCTATGG
>JAOAFX010000060.1 GCA_026416055.1 Caldifarciminota bacterium | reverse complement strand
ATCAGGTATGACTAATTTTATATTCTTCATATCTTTTTTTTAAAGTAATCTGGATGTTATCGCCGCCAGTTTAAATAATAATCAGGATGTACTTCCAACCAGACGCCCCTGTGTAATTGCGCATATTCATGCTTCCTGTACTCTTTTTGATACAAAGCTTTCTCGTTCTCCTTAGAGACCTGAATGTCCTGTGCATCTTCTAAAGATTTCTGTTTAAAAATTATTTCCTTTACCACCAACCATACGTATAGCAAAAATCGTGCCTGACCTAAAGTGCTGAAATTTCAACACTTTCAATTTTTTCACTGACATCCAATGTCAGTGAGTTATCCACATTTTATCCACAAAATCAAGCACACGCAGCACAGTTCTGCATTTGCTTGAGTCTCATCCAGTGAAACACGAGTCTCATAAAATGATACAAAACCCCGATTTTACCGCTTTTTACAGAAAACACCAAAATCTTACGAAATTTCAAAACTCTGAAATCAAAAATCATCCGCACTTTTGACATTGATTGTAATATTTTTTAATCTTCACTTAACTTCATTATTGTAAAAATCCCCCATTCTTCCTAAATAATGTATTAGTACAATTAACTGATTTGTTCGCCATAAAAAATCAAATTCTTGTAGCTGGGGAATACTGATTTTCCGTCTATTTTTAGCAATATCTATCGAATGCATAATTGTTCGACAATTTTAGAGTTGTGGAATAATAGAATTATTGAATGATACATGGGTAGCAGTACTCCTTTATCTACAAATTGCCAAATAGGTTATAAATTTATAGAGTGTAAGATGAAAACCAGTATCTTTTAAAAATTAATTTTCAAGATAAGCTGAGAGACCGATTAAATTTCAAGTTCTATGCCAAATTTTTTGATTCGCCATTTTAGTTAAAAGAGTTAAACACCCTTGACTTCTGCCCGATTGATAATAATATTATGATAGCATCTATATGAGGAAAAATATTGTTCATTCATTAATTATCCTGTTTTATATTGGAATAATTCTAGATTGCGGGAAAAGAGTGCCGCTTATTGAAATCACCAATCCAAAGGATGGCGCAGTAGTTGAGGGAATCGTTGAAATCACCGCACGGGTGATTAACGGTGAGAAAATTTTGACCCTTGGATTTTTCATTGATGATTCTTTGGCAAAATTTTTTGAAAACGAGCCCTATTCATATCTATGGAATACGATTCCTTTACCGGATAGTTCAAACCATTTGATATACGCAAAGGCATCCCTTGAAAATGGGGACTATGTATATTCCGAGACAATTTCTGTAATGGTTTATAATATCTTGCTTTTTTACGACAATTTTGAATATTATCATGTTTACGATTATCCCTCACAATACTGGTTCCAAATCTGGCCTGGCATTGGTGAAAGCACTTATGTGGATACTCTCTTTTCTTACGAAGGGTTTAAAAGTTTCCATCTCTGTGGTTCCTCACAATGGGTAAGGACTGATGGAATTGAAATTGATTTAAAAAAATTAGATAGACTCACTTATGAATATGCATTGATGATTCCTGAAAAAAGTCCTGCAGGTGCCCTTACCGGTTTCTTTGTAAAACTAAACCCCACCCTCGGAACAATCTACAATGGCGTTCTCTTTGATTTCAATGATAGCCTCGTACATGTGCGGGGTGTCGACCCACAACCAACTGGTTTCAAGTGGCAGAGAAATGTCTGGTATAATATAAAAGTGCACCTTGATTACGATAATCTTCTGATGGATGTCTGGATAAATAGCCAAAAAATCGTTGATGATATCCCCGCTGCAGAAAAATCAGTCTCTGATACATTTGCAATATCGACTGAATACGGTGCGGGTGGTGCAGTGTATTTTGATGATATCAAAATATTCAAGAGATAAAAAATTCATCGTTCTAATATTCTAACATGTTAAAATTTTTGAATTAGGCAGAATCGAATTTTAGTCAGAAATTTGTTACGGTTTAGAGTTAGAAAAACATGTTGAAGAGTTGTATATTTAAACGAATTATGCTGAAAGGGGGTGGATTATTATCCATCCCCTGAATATGTATTATCCGTTATACACGGTCACAGGTCTTATGGACTCGGGCTTCACATTAGCCTTATCAAAAATGTTCTCTATGGTGTTCTGATCAGGAGCATTCCAGACACAGATTGCCTGATTGTTTTTCTCATCGATATAAGCCCGCTCCATCTTTGCGCTGCTTCCCACGGAAGCAGATAAGACTTTTGATCAGCTTGATAATACCTGATCTTTTGGCATTGGTGGCAATGTGATTAAGAAGGGAACCATTGTAGCCTCCTTTTCATATATATTATATTTAATTTTTGAGAGAAATCAAGGAGTCGATTTAAACCAAAGTAAAAACACTGTCTTTTATGATTGTGAGTATTAAAACTTGATTCTGCTTTTCAAAGTTGTCCAATAACCTTTACGGAAATGTTGTGGTTTGTTGTGGACTGAGAGAATTCGGATTGATAGTCAAACTGAATGTAGAGAAATTCAATCAAATTCAAATTGAATCCAGCACCCGGGATAACAGAAGATTCTTTTTGCCTAAAATCGCCCAGTCCCGTCGTCCCTGCGAGGTTGATATAGAAAAGGCTCCTATCACGGGGCTGGAATAATAATTCAGAACCAAGCTTTACTTTATATCTTTCATCCTTTATCCAGCCATAATCTCCTGTATTATGTTGAAAGTCAGTGTATATTTTTGTTCGCAAAAATGCAAATAGGGATCTGCTCCATAGAAAATAGAGATTGTGGTCTATCTTTTTTGGATAAGAATGCGCTCTTTTTCTTGTATAATAAACATTAAATAAACCGAAATTTCTGGCATCATATTCGATTTTTATCTCATCGGTATAGACTGGAGTTAAACTGGAGATTGTATAATATGAATAACCAGTTTCTGTAACACTCTTCTTCAACAACAAAAGGAGTTCATTGAACGGTGTCAAATGTAATGAGATGAAATAATTATTTGAATTGTTGATGCTGGATAAAGTTCTGTCCTTAACCGGTTTTATTAATAGAAGTGGCAATTTATAATCTTCTTGCATATTCGATAAATATTCACTGAAACTTTTGCCCATACCCAACCCTAAATTTATCAATGACATCCTCGAATGCCACCTTCCTGGTGCAATGTTGACACTATTGTAAAAGTAACTCTTTAAAGAGAAATCCCTTGTTTTGATTAAGTTGTATTTTAAAACATTCCCTTCATAGTTTGAAGTATAATATAAACCCGGAATTACATCTACATTTGCTGTGAAACGCATTTCCTTCTCATCATTCGTTTCCTCACCCGAATGGTATAACTTGCTGTCACGGAAATTAATATTTAGATTCGCCGGAAAAGGCAGAGATAAATTTGTATTTATATAATATTCAGTAACTCTATCATTGTAAATCTTTGAGTCGGGCTTGGGCTCAAGTTGTGCATCATTGATTACTGCGTTAAAATTCCATCTGAGTTCTTTCAATTCAGCGTTATAATTAGTCCCGATTTGAATTTTTGTTTTATCATAGATTGTAAGAAAATCCCTGCCCAGTGATAGATACAGATTGGGCAGCACAGGATTAAGATAAGTTATTCTCAGATCATTGTACTGAATAGAATATTCGCTGTTTAGCGAATCGCTCTGATATTCTCTTCTGTGATTCCCTTCTAATCTTATATTACCCGTCGGCTCGATCTTCACTCCGATGCCGTATTCTTTATCTAATAGGCCATATCTCTTTTTATTTATTCCAAAAGTTTCAAATCCCTTATCGAAACTTGAATAATCTGCCATCAGTCCTACAATCCCGTAGTTTATAAGCATATCATATTTCTGGGCATAGGATTTTTTTTCATTAAAGGCAATCCGGGGAATAAATTTTATTCCCCTGTTTTCCACATTCTTCTCCATTCTTCCGGTAAAGAACAAAAGACTTTCACTGCTGATCACAGCCATCCCGGGCGCAATATTGATTCCATCAGCAATTCTTAGATTTGGCTGAAATGCATAATAGATTTCATCCCCTGCCCTTTCCAACGCCATATACTGGATCTCAATCTCGCTCAAGTCGGTGACCATACCCTTTTTTATGAAAATGAGCCGTCCTGAGGTATAATCTAAGATATAATCAACACCACTCGTCATCAATGTCCCGTCTACATAGACCCTCTCACTACCCGGGAGAACCGGGCTGAAGGATAGTCTATAAAAAGCCATCCTTGTGGAATAACGAACAATCATTGAGTAAATATGGATTGTGTCGTCATAAACCTGGTGAGGAAATGGACGGCGTGAAGGGAATCTCAGATAGCCAATATCACAATTGACGAATTGGGGATCAATCTTACCGTCATTATCCATATCAAGACCAAATTCACTCAAGGGATGAATTTCTCCTGTCGTATCAATAATTGTCATTTCAACCGTATTGGGAACTATTTCTGGAACTAATGAATAAATATTTTCAATCTGATGCCCGGAAACAGAATCACTTTTTATCACGATTTCTTCACCGTTGAGCAAAATCACAATAATGGGACTGGAAGAAATCGGCATGCGCAAAAAATGTATTATCCCATTCTCGTAATCAACCATGTAATCAATGCCATTGATATACGGATCGAAATCACCGGTAATTCCGGCAATTGTCAAACCGACTCTGGTATCGATATCGTTATTGGTTGAAATGCGGTCATCAATGAATATCGTATCAAACCCTTTATTTATCTTTCTTGGGCCATCATAGATATAGTAAAAAATGTTTTTTTGGAAATCAATATCCATTATTGTATCAACACTCTCCAGGTAACGGCCATAAAAGAAATCCTTCTTTAAATCAGATTTGATGAAACCGCCCTGAAAGTCAAGCAGGTGCTCCTGGTATTTGAATTTGACATTACCACCAAGAGTGGTAAATTCAGGAACGATATTCAGTTCATAATATTCACTATTGAGATAACCACCATTCAGCCGATAGATTAAATCAGTCTCAAGTCCTCTATAACCAAATCCATACATTACCAGCTCTTTATCAGTATCATCATAATACACTGACAAAAGTCGATTGCTTTCATGCTCTGCTAATAATTTTACATTAATATTTCTATAGAATATGGTATCAACACCTGAATCAGATAACCGGACCATACCCGCATGATAAATCCTTCCCTGCAATCTTAAATCAGCATCCTTATGAGGATGTACATGTAGTCCACTCTCATCATAATAAAAAAATCTTTTTGGCCTTGCCTTTACAATTCCGAATCTCTCTATCTGCCAGATACCAGTCTCTTTATCGAGATACTGAATTTTATCCCGGCTTATTGCAAATATAAATCTATTATCTTCATAAACATCGATAATTGTATCACCGGTCAAACCGCTGGCAGCTGTATATTTATGCATAGACCGTTCTTTTAAATCATAAAGGAGGATGCCGCTCTCCGTAGCAAAAATTAAATTCTTATAATTTGCAGAAAAACCTATCATTCTGCCAATATCTCCTAATTCAATGAATTCATGCCAGTTGCCGGTACGGGGATTGAAATAAATAAATTTGCTATCGGTCAGTAAAAAGAGTGAGTCTCCTATATTTTGATAATCTTTTACTCTGCCGCCAGGATATTGATACCAGGATTTGCTTTTCTGTTCATAGCATAAAAATATACTATCTGACAAAAACCAGATTCTCTGAGGGGTGCTAATTATGAAATTTATTTTGATAGAAGGAATATCAGGAATTTTTTCGACTCTTTCAAATTGCCGGTTATAACTCAATATTCCCTCATCAGTACCAAGCCACAGGCGCTCTTGCTCTGAATAAAGTGCATTGATTTTATCTGTGATTATGGTATCCCATCTTTCAGTATATTTATCCATCCTCAGCAATCCACTTTCTCCGCTCACCCACACATAATCATCATCAAAATCAATACCTGTTGGTGCAAAATCAAATGGATAGACCTGCCAGTCATTCAAGCGGACATCAGCCGATGCAATACCCTTCTCTGTCCCCACCCAGATTATCCCTTCATTCAACGCTATAATGTTTATGTCATTGTCGGGTAAACCAGTGAGTGTTGTTATTCTACCCCATGTCTTTGTGGTCCGGTCAAATCTCATAATTCCTGCTTCAGCCCCGATAAAGATGAACTCTGATGCATAGGTTTCGTTCACACCATCACAAATTACTGGCTCTTGAGAAATTTGTTTTACGGTGATACCAAGAATGAACAGCAGAAATTGCATTTACTCAATTATAAAGCCTGAAGGGATGTCTTCTTCTTTTTCCTCACAACTGCGCAGTTTCTTTTTTTCTTCAGTAATATATGAGCCTGAAGCCCTCCTTTCTTCACCGATTGCGTAGACCCGTATTGCCGATTCACCCTCAACAGGACAGCGATATTCACACATACCACAGCCGGTGCATATCCTTTCATCAACATAGGGTCTGCCAAGCGTTACACCCTGAATTGTTTCATTTACCATGTTTATCGCATTGTACTGACATGCCTCATCACATATCAAACATGTTTTATTCTGCTCCCAGGCAATACATCTTACACGATCGATGATTGCAGTGCCTATCTTAACATAACTCTTTTCTTCTAACGAAAGGTTTCTAATTGCCGATGTCGGGCAAACCTTACCACACATATTACAATTCTTTTCACAGGCACCGATTCTCGGTATAAGTCTCGGTGTCCACATTCCAGTAATTCCTGATTCAAATATACAAGGCTGGAGTCCATTCGTGGGGCAGATTTTCATACATCTACCACAATGCAGGCACCGATTTAAAAATTCTGCTTCCGGAATAGAACCTGGTGGACGGATTAATCTGCCTTCAAGCCTTTGATGATAAGTTGAACGTAATAATGGTGCCAGAATCATTGCACTACCAGTGGTGAGTAACAATTCGCGTCTTTTTATATCAAATTTCGGTCGCAGAAACTTACTTTTATATCTAATAATATTCTCTGGACATTCATAGTTACATCGCAAACATAAAATACACTCGCTTGAATCAACCCTTTCGCTTTTGGAATCTATTGCATCAGTCGGACAGACCTTTTCACACAAAGCACATTTCTTGCATTTATTGTCAAAGACAAACCTAAAGAGCGAGAATTTTGAAAGAAAGGCAAATAATCCACCAAGAGGGCAGATATTCTGGCACCAGAATCTGCGAGTAAGAAAATTCAATCCGATTATAATGGCAAGGAATATTATGGCAAATAAACTTTCTACATAGGCAAAAGATGGCTCTGCAGTAAAAAAGCCAAAAAAGAATGTTATCACTGGAAATACAATCAATAAAAGGGACCTTTCAAATATCACAATAGGGTCAAAGTAGTAAATAAATGATACACCAAGAATGGCTGAGATTATTAAAAACAGGAGTATCAAATATTTAAAATTCTTGAGTTCTGGTCTGAATTTCAGTGAAGGCAGTTTTCCAGCTAATTCAGTTAGGTCAATAACTGTTCCCAGAGGGCAGATAAACCCACAGAAGAATCTGCCGAAGAGAAGGGTGGAAAAAATTAAAACTAAAGAATATAGATAGGAGTTGAGTAGTAAATGATTGGAAATGCTTACTATGAGAAGGATTAAGGGGTCCAAAAAGTAAAAATATAGAAAATTAATCTTTGAATTGTAGTGAAGATTGAGAAACAGAAAGACAAAAAACAATAAAAAAGTTAACTGGATAAATAATCTAACTGTGCGGTGCTTTCTTATACCTTTACCTCCTTTATCACCATCTTTTCGGTATCAATCTCACCAAGCCCGAGTTCGCTGGCATAAAGGATATATTTCACATTCTTGCCAGTGAATGATTTGTTATACCACGAACTTATACCAACTGTATAAGAATCTACTGCAACCATATCAGCACCTGCAATAACAGTATTCAAAATCACTGTCTTACCCGGACCACCCGGTCCACCACTTGTCAAAACCCTTGTTGCATCAACGATGGTGAGGTCTGGTTTCATTATGAGCCCGAGTTCGGCAATTGCCCGGTGTAAATCGACTCTGTGCAAATAACTTCTATCCCAGATGAGTCCCATTAAATTTTTTATTCCCAGACTCACACCGGTTGCGGAGTGGGATTTAGCAGTCGGCAGATTGATAAACTTATCCGCCTTCTGCAATTCCCTTGCAATCTTGACGGTCTTTAATTCCTTTCCGTCTGGTACTTCAATCTCAACAAACTGGCGTTCCTTGCTGAGCATCAGGAGATTAACCCTGTTTTTGTCAACAATCGCCTGTCTAACCCCGCTCCTTTCAATACACAAATCCGGATTTGCCAGTGGGTAATCGATGATTGTTATCTTTGATGCACCCGCATCAAGACAGAGTTCGACCACCTGTTTTATGACTTCAGAACTCGTTGTTGCCCCGCATTCCGCATTTGCTGAAAAAGAAATGTTCGGTTTGATCAAGACCCGGTCTCCTGGTTTGATAAATTTATCCATACCACCTATCGCATCAACAGCTGCTTTAACAAGCTTATTCTTTTCACCCCGGGCAACACCGATGAGTGGTCCAGAAATTTTGTGCTTTTCCTCGGCCGATAATTTTAGGGGTAAAGCCAGACTCACAGCGAATCCCGCACTGATTTTTAAAAATTCTCTCCGGCTTATTCTCTCCATATTACTCACCTGTCTCATCCCTTATTGCTGATGAGATATTGAGTGCGAATAACTTTGCCACATCAAGCCCGGATTGTGTATTATCCGCAATATTGATATAGACATAGAATTTATCATCCCAGAAGTCAAGGGTATAGGAGAATCCCTCTATTTTGTATCGTGCTTCTCTGCCAGCATTCCCATCGGTCCAGGGTGTCTCAGAGCCTGTGGCTTTAAAATCATAAACACTTTTGGCATTTGCTGTATCTCCCTGGTCAAAAATCCTCAGTCGCAATTCTACGACCTGCTGGTTATCAAGATAACTCTGAAATGCACATTTCACAAATCCCCGATTGATATAATCAGGTGCCTCACCGTTTATTAAGTTATAAAGCTGGGTCTGATTTTCAGCAATCTGCATCGGTGAATTCCTTGTCCAGCCACTGATTTCATTGTCAAGTGGTACAAGATCAACGACATCCTTTACTTTTTCTTTCTTTGGACAATTTAATAAAAAGAACACTGACAGAGAAATCAATCCGATTTTTCTCAAAATCATTTCTTTCTCCTTTTTCAGTTTATTATTGTCACTTTCTTCAGGTAATTCTTACCCGAGCAATACAATTTTACAAAGTAATTTCCCTGTGGGACGCCTTTTTTAATTACATATTCAATCCGATGCCTCCCTTTTAAAAGATAGCCTTTATAAATATTATCGACAATCCTGCCGGCCTGGTCAATGAGGTCGATATAAACGGGTGAATCTTTCTCCAGCATAAACTCTATTGTTCCATTCTTCCTGAATGGATTGGGTCGAACTGCTATTAATCTATCGGCTTGGCTGTTTTCAATTTCTTCAAGCCCCTGTGGATTATTGATTTCTATCAGATTAATATCCGTGGTGCCGAGATTATAGGGCGACTGGGAAGCAGTCTGGATATGGTAAACAGGCCAGGGAATTGGACTCTGACCGAGCCCCTGCCGTTCAATATTTATTACCTGCCAACCCCGATAATCACAGGCAACCGGGTCTCGACTCATTATTAATTTCTTCGGGTTGCAATTTGGTGAACCTCCTGGGCCTGATGTAACATTTCCAAATAAGGCGTCGATAATAAATAGTTTCTGGATATTATTCGGTGTGACAACATCACGAATCTGCTGATTCATGGAGGGAATTTCCGGATTGCAATAGCTGGCATGTGGTAGACCCCCGGGATTGTTTATTGAGCCGTAGTGATTCTTCAAACATAGTGTAACCTGTGAACTGCTATGATTCTTCAAAACCGCGACATCAATGAGATAATCGATCATCTGGCTCAGTATCCGTGAAGGATAACGGGTATATGTGCCACTGGCGGTTTGGATAGTCAAGGTGCAGGTGTTATCATAACCAACACCAGAGTGGTCGGTACCGAAACATCTAACCTGACCAGGATTGTTGTAGTTAATCGTATAACCACAACTAACCAATTCTGAATCAGTCCGGTCCCAGATTATGATGTTATAGGGATTGAATGGATTTCCTGAAAATCGCATCTGCCTTAAACCATTGACAATACAGTTAACGAAAGCAGGGTGAGAAGGTAGTGCACTATTTATACAGTTAACCTTGATGCCTATGACACTGCTGGAAGTAATGCCAGGAAAAATAGATTTCCAGGCTTCTCCAACATCATTAATTCTGGTCAACGCCATAATAGATGCATCCATCATTATTTGGACAACCGGTTCATTTATATTGCTACCTGAAGTAGCATTGGTATGGAAGCACTGGACAACATCGCTTGCGCGACCATCTATCTCACTGGAACGACCTAATTTCGGATTGAAGGCGAGTCCCAGAGCACCGCTCCCCAGATATTTCAAAAACTCACGCCGTGAAATTCTATTCATAAAGCCTCACTGCTACCAATTCTCTTTCAGTTATATTTAATTTTATCTATTTCCTTCCGCCTGTCAAGACCGGATTGAGTATATTGCCTTCTTAAAAAAAATCTTGACGGATTGATTTTTTCTGTTATAATAAATACTGATGAGATGGAACATTATCCTTTATTAGAAAAACTTACTGCAATAGCGAGCGCATTGCTGGAGCATTCATCACTTGAAAAAACATTTGATACGATTACCAGGACTGCATGCTCTTTTTTTAATGCCTCGGCATCAGCAATAATGCTTTTTGACAAAGAAAAAGAATATCTTACCATCGCCCATTCAATAAATTTGTCCAGTGAATATCTCAAGGTTGTTAAGGTGAAAAAGGATGAAGAGATTGCAGGCAAGGTATGTCAGGAGAAAAAACCACGTTTTGTTCCTGATGTGATAAAAGTATTTGAAGAAAAAGGTGATTTTTATTCTGTGGAATGGATAAAAAAAGAGGGTCTGAAATCTTTCGTCACCGCCCCGCTTCTGTTAAAAGATGAACCAATCGGTTGTCTAAATCTTTATTATCGGGAAAGTATTGATAGTTTTGAGGATTTTCCTGCCCTGGATTTCTTCTGCAAGCTTGCTGCCCTTGCTATCGAACACACAAAACTAATAAATGAGATAGAAGAAAAATCACGAATTGTAACCGAACTTGAACATATCGGGATAATCCTGAGTTCCACTTTTGAAACTGAGAATATCCTTAAAGTCCTCCTCGCTTCAGCAATCAAGATTACCAATACCGATAGCGCGAGCCTTCTCATCGTTGATGAACCGAATGCAACGATTCTTGAGTCCTATGAGTTTCAAAAAGATAGCCGTGAGATAAAAAAATATAAAACTACTGCACGGCTAACGAATGGAATTTCCGGAGAAGTTTTGAGAAAACGTAAACCTGTAATAATCTCTGATTTAACCAAGTATAATAATGTCAATCCTGTTGCCCTGCAGAAAGGAAGGAGGGCAATAGTGGCAATGCCTCTTATTGCAAAGGAAAATCTCATCGGTATACTCTATGTTGACTCTTATACGCCACGAAATTTTTCTCCTTCAGAAATTGAATATCTGCAATTATTATGTTCACAGGCTGCAGTTGCCATTGATAATACCCGATTATATACAAAAATTGCGCGGGAAGCTCAAGAAACCGCAATCCTGTATGAAGTAAGCAGAACATTTATCTCAACCCTTGATTTCAATCTTCTTTTACAGAATATTCTGCAGCGTCTGGTTGATACATTCGGTTATTTAAATCTTGCCGTATTCCTTGTTGATGAAGAAACACAGACACTGAAGATTTGCTCTTATATCAATTACCCGGAATCGGTAAAGGATATTGTAATAAAAATCGGTGCTACGGGCATTACCGGACATGTGGCAGCGACAAGGGAGATGTATTATTCACCCGATGTCTCAAAAGACCCTTATTACATACCAGGAGTGAAAGAAGCAAAAAGTGAAGTCTGTTTTCCTCTTATGATTGGAGATAGATTGATTGGCGTCCTTGATGTGGAAAGCCCGGAGATTGACGGCTTTACCCCAGACGATATAAAAATCCTTTCCACTCTAAGTGCCCAGATTGCTATCGCCTTGGATAATGCCCGGCTCTACGAAGAAGCAAAGAGACTCTCTTTGACTGACCCGCTCACCGGACTGCCAAACCGGCGTAGTTTTGAGATAATGATCGATAATGAAATCCGCAGGGCTGAGCGCTATCGGAGGCCATTTGCAGTCTTGATGATGGATTTCGACAACTTCAAAAATTATAATGATAAATTCGGACACTCCGCAGGGGACAATATCTTAAAGAGATTCAGCACCTTGATGAAAGAAGCGATAAGGGATGTTGATTTCCTGGGTAGATATGGCGGTGATGAGTTCATTGCAGTCTTGCCAGAAACCGATGCCAATTTCGCATTGGTCGTTGCTGAGAGAATCAGAAAAAAGATTGAATCTGAGAAACTTGACCCACCAGTAACTTTGAGTATCGGAATCGCAGTCTTCCCTAAAGATAGCCGGGAAAAACAACGCCTCATTGACCTTGCAGACCACGCCTGTTATGAAGCAAAAGAGATGGGTGGAAACAGGGTCAATTTCGCCGGAGCATAATTTTGATACTTATTTTATTTATCCTCAGTGCAAAATACATCGGTCAATTAGACTTTGATTTAAACCAGTTGCAGTTTATCCAATCCGATAGCTTTATAAAATTAAGGATTCCGGGCTGGGAGATAACGGATGAACCTGGTGCGCCGGAGTTACCAGCAAGAATAGTTAAAGTTGGACTGCCATATCGGGCTCTAATAAAAAGCATTGAAATTATTGCTTCTGAGAAGAAAGAAATGGAACTGAATTCGATTATCTCATATGCTTCTCCTCCTGTAATCCTATCCTGTAAGGATATGATAAAATTATTCGGTAAAAACAGAAAGATTTATGAGTCTTCAAAACCGTATCCAGAGCGTATTTTATATTTTAAAGGAACAGGTACCTTTGATAATCATCAAATATGTGAACTCGTTTTCATCCCATTCCAATATCTACCCTTAACAGGGAAATTGATTATTTACCATTCTATAAAATTTGCAATCAATTACGAAGATGGCAATCCGCAAAAGGCAAGGAATGGGATTGTAAAAAAATTTGTTGTAAATCCTGAAGATATCCAGATAGGAACTGAAATCTTTGACCAGAAACAAATTCGTTATTTAATCATTACTGAATCACCTATGGACACGGTATTCTGGCGTCTTGCTCACTGGAAAACTAAAAAAGGTATTCCCGCACAGGTAAGAAATCTAAACTGGATAATAAACAATTATCCTGGTGAAGATAATGCTGCACGAATCAGAAATTATTTAAAAACCCTTTTAGATTCGGGGACAGTCTATGTCCTGCTCGGTGGTGATGTTGATTATATAC
>JAOAFX010000005.1:30882-48502 GCA_026416055.1 Caldifarciminota bacterium | reverse complement strand
ATATAATTCTGTGTTGTTTCCTGGTCGAGTGCCTCAAGCACACATCTAACTGCAATCCTTTGATACAATGGCGGGTCAAGTTTAAGATAGTCCTCCATTTCCGGTAAACCAAAAAGAATAAAGTTCAAAAGTTTTCCCCGTTCAGATTCAAGATTTAGTAGACCCCGTATCTCTTCCATCAAATCTTTTCTCTGCAACATATTTGCTTCGTCTATTAATATTACAACTTTTTTATTTTTACTTGCAAGCTCAAGCAGACGATGATAAACTGCAGTGATAATCTCAATTTTGTTTTCAGATTCAACCGGTGCTTCCAGCATCAATGCTATTTTTTTCAAAAACCACAATGATGTTATCTCTGAATGGATGATGACAAGAAGCGTTGCCTCAATATTATTGCTGATCAACTGATCGAGCAAACGCCGCGAAAGGGTTGTCTTTCCAGTTCCGATATCACCAATCAATAGTGCGAGCCCTTTTTCCGTTTCTACTGCATGGGTGAGTTTTGCCAGTGCCTTGGCATGTTGTGGTGAGTTATAATAAAACTTTTCATCTGTGGTAAAACTGAAAGGATGTTCTTTTAGTTTATAAAAACTTTCATATCCCAATTTCTACTCCTTTTCACAAATATGTAACCTTTGATTTTTTCGGTTTTACCACTTCCTCAGGTTGGGTGGCCTTTGGTGTCTCCCGGGGTACCTGAGGAACTTGCTGTGCCCGCTTCTTTAATTCCTCAGTAAGTTTATTTTTCAATTCGTTTATCTTTTTCAACAGATCGGGTACAGTCTTATCAATATTTGCTGCATTGATGTATGACTTTATTGCCATCTTTAAGTCGTTCTTCATCTCATACGCATTTCCCAGCATGAAATGAAGCCCAAAATATTCATGAACAGGGTGATTCGGTATTGCCAGACCTTCGTTTAACACCTTGATTGCCTCATCAATATTGCCCTTCTCAATAAAACATGCGGCAATCATCTCATAGGACTTTAATTTTAATTTTTCGTCTTTTGCAGCGATCTCAAATTCCTCAATCGCCTCCTGGAATAATCCCATGCCTTTATAAGCAACACCAAGGTCATAATGGGAACGATAATCACCTTCACCGATGGATTCGAATACTTCTTTGCGAAACTGCGAAATTAATTCATTGATACTCTGAAGACTGGAAGGCATTGCTTCGCCTTCAATTTCGCTTCTTAAGACCTGTCCGAGGTCAATATATTCCCGAACTTTTGTTTCTTCTTCAATCATATGCTGGGCAATAGCATTTTCAGGCTCTATCTCAAGTATCTTGCGCAAAACAGATTGAGCCTCGGTCTTTGCCTCCCTGCGGTAGAGTGTCTCAGCGAGTTCAATCATAAAATTTACCTGTAATGATTTATCTTCTTTTAACTTCGCAATTTCAATGAGTCGTTGTCGGGATTTCAAATCAAGAGGTCTCAAATCAGCAATCCTTTTATATAATTCCATTGCCTGGTCAAACTTCTTATCTTTAAATGCCATCGCTGCAGCATCACGAAAGCAGTTTATCGCCTCCTCATCCTCTCCAAGGTTAAGATAGATTTCCGCAAGTTGTTTAGTTTTTTCAATTTCCGAAAGTTCTTCAGGCTCAATCGCGGGTTCTTCTACAACCTCTGGCACTTTCGTTTCCACCTCATCCTTTAATAGCTGTGCTACTTCAGGTGAAACAAAGTCTTCAAGGGATAACTCTTCTTTTATCGGTGGAACGACTTTCTCTTCAATGATGGTCTCTTTTGGAATGGTATCTATAGTCTCATGAATTTTTAATGGCTCTCCAGTCGCCTCTTCTTTAACCTCCTTCTCCTTTAATTCTTCACCTGTTTCTGCAACTGGTTGAGGTTCTACGATTTTTTCTTCTACTTCAGGTGGCGGACCTGGTGTTGCCACAGCCTCTTTCAGCTCTTTTTGTTTTGTTTCAATCCTTTCGGCTTCTTTCAGGAATTCAGCACTCTGTTCTTTTCTCCCTATCTTCTCATAGATTGCAGATATTGTCTGTATGATTTTATAGTTGTTCGGCACAAGTTCTTTTATTGCTTCATAGGTCTTCAATGCCGCATCAATTTCGTTATTCCTTAACTTTCTGTCTGCATATTCAAGATAGTAATTGGCAGCCTCCACATAAAGGCCAAGTTCCTTGTGACAATCACCAAGAAGCTTGTATATCTCAGTTCTCTCTTTGTCGAGCCTGAGTATCTTTTTGCACATTGAAACTGCGTTAGAATAAAATGTCTCTTCCGCAAGTGCAAATGCACCCTGTTCGTATACGTCAAGTGCTTCCTTCTGACGATTCACCTTGATGTATAAATCACCTAAAATATTAAATAGAGTCCCCTCCTTGGGGAAGTCTTTTATTGCTTTTTCAAGTTCTGTAATTGCTTTATTAATCTCGCCTTTTGCCTGTAACTCGGCGATACGCCTTTTTATTGCACCTACATCAGCCATTATTCAAATCTCAAACCTAAATTACTTATCACTCTTTCAATAATAGCCTCGTCTATTGTCTGCTTTCTTTGAACATATCCTTCCAGCAGGGCATTGTCACAAATGATATTCACAAGTCGGGGTCTACCTTCAGAATACCGACAGATTATCTCCTGTGCCATGGGTGTGAATAACTGATGCTGAGCACCTGCAATCTTCAAACGATGATTGATATACGCCCGTATCGTCTCGCTTCCCATGGGTTTCAATTTTACCTTTACTGCAATCCGCTGATACAATGCACGATTCATCATCAAAAATGACTCCAGCTCGGGCAAGCCACTGAGAATAAACGAAATCAATCTTGTGTCTGCTATCTCTAAATTCAACAAACCCCTGATTTCTTCAAGTATATCAGGGTTCTTTAATTTATTCGCCTCATCTATTATAATTACCGTCCTTTCATTCCTACGGTATATCTCCCTCAATCTGCTTGATATCCGAGAAATTATCTCTGTGCTTGTCGTTCCGAGATCGCTCAGTCCCACGAGATTGGCAATCTTTGAAAAGAGCCAGCCGGTGGGAAACTCAGAATGTGTCAGCACAATCATTCCTACCTGGAATTTACCTGTTGATTGCAGTTCTGTTAGCAATTTGCGCACCAGCATGGTCTTTCCAGTTCCTATATCGCCCAGCAATATCGCCAGTCCCCTTGTACCTCGGGCTGCGTGCATCAGGTATTCCTTCGCAAGTGCATGCTGAGGAGAATTAAAATAAAACTTAGGATCAGGAAGGTTTGCAAACGGCTCAAATTTCAGTTGATAAAATTCTTGATAACCCACTTAACCTCCTGTTCTATAGAAAAGTAATATTTTCGCCCTTCTCTTCAACTTCAATCCTGCCTTCTTCAGGATATTCATCTCTGAAGGATATCTTTTCTTCAGTATATGGCTCTTCAATAATATCCTTTGATAATTCAACGTGACTCTCTTCGGGCCGCTCTTTTATCGGCTCCTCATAGACGAATTTTTCTGTCAGTGGTTCTGGTTCTTTAACAGCTTCAAGTTTAGGAGTCTCTTCAAAGGCAGGTTCAGGCTTAGGAGTCTTTTCTTCCACCATTCTGGAGACTTGTTCCGTTGCTGGCACCACCATCTCACCACCCAGAAGTGTATAAATCTCTCTTATATCACGGTAGTCAGGATTGATTGCCATGATGTGCTCAATCTCCCGGAGAGCATTTTCAAAATCACCGAGTCCTTCATAACCTGAAGCAAGTAGATATCTCAGTTCTATCTTCTTCTCCTCAGGTATCTCTTCAAGAAGGAGTATCGGCCCTATCAGCTTTATTGCCTCGCTGTATTTACCGAGTTTTATAAGTGCCTGACCGAGTATCTCCACCGAACCAGGCCAGAACTCTTTTTTGTTTTTTTCCTCTTCTAAGTAGGAAAGCACTATTTCATACAATCCTGAATCGACTGCCATCCTCGCCAGATTCACTTTTTTATTAACATCATCAATTCCCCACGTAATGCTGGTACGCAGTTCATCAAATTGTTTTGCAACTTCAAAATTGCGCGGAGTAACAGGGACCACTTCAGTCTCTTTAAGTAAGAAATCGATATCTGCTATCTGTCCTTCAAGAGGTGGTACCTCTACGGATTTTGTTTCGGCCACGGGCACCTCGGGAATCTTTTCCTCAACAGGTGTTTCCGGCACCGGCTTCTCAGATGGTTTAATTTCTTCTGTAATCGGTGTAAAACCTTCTATCTCTTTACTCAAATCAGCAAGAATCTCAAGGTCGCTCTGGATTTCAGTAACCGTCTCTTCAACTTTTGGAGCTAATGGTATCTCGGGTTTTAATTCCTCAGGGGTAATTTCAAGGGTTATACCTTCTTTTTTCATCTCGGTTTGTGGTACTTCTAATTTTTCCTCCGCCTTTGCCCCGGGTCTTAACTCTTTCAGTTTCTGGAGTGCCTCACTATTATCAGGGTCGATTTCAAGAATGCGATTTAACACATTCACTGCATCATCGTATTTCCCTTCTCTGATCAGGTCATCGGCTGCCTTTTTGAATTCTATAATTGCTTCATCCCGGGAACCTATCTCATAGAGCAAATTACCCAGTTCAATCCTGCTTTTGGGGTCTAACTCTTCACCACCATCGGTTTTGGGTAATAACCTTCTTATTTCATTGAGAATATTTTCGTCATTTATTTCCGATGCAAGCCCCCTTAACTTGATCAATTCGTCCTCAGCTTCCTTTACTCTATTCAATGAGAATAACAACTTTGCAAAGGATAACCTCAATTGTAAATTTTTAGGCTGGAATTCAATAATCTTGCGCAGTGCTGAAATGAAGAGTGTCTCGTTCTTTTTTTCCAGGGCTTTGGAAGCGAAATTTATAAGTTTTTTGATCGCCTCATTGGGCAGGCCATAGAAATGGTAGAGATCGACAAGCCTGAACAGGATACTTTCGTTCATTTCGTCGATCATCAAAATCTTTTCAAGAGAGATGATTGCCTCCGCATACTGGCCGCTATTGGTATAATTCTCAAATGCATGCTCATACCGGGTGACCGCTTCATTCAACCTGCCAAGTTTAACAGCTAAATCACCACACAGTTCAAGAACCTGGGCACGGTTGGGTGTTTCATCAAGGGCACGCCGGAGAATGATCTGCGCTTTTTCGTATTTACCTTCGTTTATATACTGTCTACTCTTTGCTATAATATCAGTATCCATCGTCAACCTACCTTATGAATTATAATTGATTTTGTAAATTTGTCAATATAGAATATCATCGCTATTGGCATTTTTTGAACATTTCATCAAGTCTGTTATAAGTATTCAACTCTTCAACTGTCATATCAGCAATTCTGCTTTTTATCGTATTAACAAGGTTCTCATCAGTGAGCGACGGCAAATTTATCAGGACATTTGCCCGGGCACTCAAGAAACCACTGTGCAGGGAATAGATAGCAACACCGACATCCGATATTGCTGTTTTCAATCCTTTGTTTAACAATATCTCGGCGTATGGATATAGTTTGATTATCTCCTCACACACACTCAGTGGCACCTCAGTGGCTTTTGTTAATGCCTCCTGGATCGCCCGGGAGCGAAATGCTTTCTCTTCTTCTGTTGTTTTGGGCAAACCATAAGCCTTCATCACTGAATCAAAGGCGTTTCTATCCTCTTCAATCATTTTATAAAATTTGTTTACCGCACTTCTGAGTAAACCCTGACTTTCTTTCAGTTCATAGTCACCGGTCTTTTTCACGGTAAGCCCCGTTACCATTGAGAGAAGAGCCACACCAAGGGCTCCCTGCAATGCAGCAACACTTCCACCTCCTGGAGTAGGTGTTGCATCAGCAAGTTGACTCAAGAACTCATACAGGCTTTCCTCTTTTTTTACTATTCCTCGGAGATGGTACTCAAGGATCTGATTCTCTTTGAATCTGTTTAATTGGAGATAGAAAATTGCGGTATCGATCAATGCCTTTTCAGGGACAAGTCCTACGATCTCCGATTCCCTGATCGTCACACCATAGCGCTGAGCCTCCAGTTTAACCATCTCAAAAACACGGTACAATGGTGTTCCAAGATAATTAGTCATATTGATTGAAACCTGAACAATCCCTTCTTCCTTCAACTCAAAGCCAAGTGCCTTGGCATATCTGAATCCGCCATCTCTGAAACGTATTGCCTTGGCAATGTTCTTGGCAATGTTAATATCGTTTGTGTTCAAATTTATATTATACGCAATCAACGGAAATCTTGCACCAACTACCGTGGCACCAGCGGTCGGATGAATTTTGGGCTTACCAAAATCCGGGTAACGATCGGGATTGGTCTCTATCTCTTTACTCAGACCTTCAAATTCACCCTTTCTTATGTTTGCAAGATTCTCACGTTCTGGCCTTGTTGCTGCTGCCTCATAAAGATAAACCGGAATGTCAAGTTCTTCAGCAATCCTCTTGCCAAGCCTTCGCGCAAGTTCCACACACTCTTCTGTAGAAATATTGCTTATTGGTACAAATGGTATCACATCCGTTGCCCCAATCCTTGGATGTTCACCTTTATGTTTTGTTAAATCAATCAATTCAGCAGCCTTTTTCGTCGCATTGAATGCAGCCTCAAGTACCTGTTCGGGTTCACCAATAAAAGTTAAAACTGCCCGGTTATGGTCAGGATTCATCTCTACATCAAGTATTTGAACACCGGTCGCTTCAATCACCTTAACTATTTCATCAATCTTTGTTTTATCTCTTCCTTCACTAAAATTAGGAACGCATTCAACTATTTGTTTCATAGATTATCTTCCCCTTTTTTATAACTACTTTGATTAAATCTTCACCAAATTGATATGGAATCTTACGATAATCATCTACATTCCATATCACAAAATCGGCCTGGTAATTATGTTTTATTTTTCCAACCCGGTCTTCTTTTCTTATAGCCCTTGCAGCATTGATTGTCGCGGCCATCAGGGCAAGCTCTACCGGCATCCTGTAGACCAGAGAGGCGAGCGATATTATTTTAGGCATGGAATAAATCATACATGTTCCGGGATTAAAATCAGAAGCAATGGCTATGGGCAAACCTGACTCCATGAAATCTTTTATGAGCGGTTTTCTTTCAGTTTGAAGATAAAGAGAAGTTCCAGGCAATAATACAGGTATCACACCCGCTTTCTTCATGGCATTTATTCCGGATTTTGTCGTGTAGATAAGATGTTCAGCTGAAACACACCCCAATTTGGCAGCAAGCTTGGCACCCCCCACATTCGCCAGTTCATCAGTATGAATTTTAAGTGCAAAACCGAGCTCCTTTGCCTTTTTTAGAATTTTTTCACTCTCACTCTTTGTAAATGCAGTTTTATCACAAAAAATATCACAAAACTCAGCCAGCTTCAATCGGGCTACTTCTGGCAGAATCTCTTCACACTGCATATCTACATAATCCCTTCGCTTCATAAATCTGGGAATAGTATGAACAAGATATGTAGGTATTACATCAAGAGGTGTATTATCCTTCAACTTGTTTATGACCCTTAGTATTTTCAATTCCTCAGAGAGTGACAATCCGTATCCACTCTTAATCTCGATGGTGGTAGTCCCGTGACGAATAATCATCTTAATCCGTTCAGCTGCAAGTTTATAAAGTTCGTCTTCAGAAGCAGAGCGTGTCATTGCCACAGTTCTCAAGATTCCGCCACCTTTTTTGGCAATCGTTTCGTATTTTATACCTTCAAGCCGCATTGCAAATTCATCCTCCCGGGTGCCCGCAAAAACGAGATGGGTATGGGCATCAATAAGTCCCGGTGTTACTACACATCCTGTACAATCAATTACCCTGCCTCTGAAACCCTGCTCATTTAATCTGCCCACTTTTTTTATAATATCATTCTCAATAAGCACCGAGCCATCCTGAATTAATCCCAGGCCATCATTCATCGTAAGAATCTGTCTTGCCTGCTTCAATAGAATTGCCATAATGCTATATTCTATACCATTTTTTTATTAAGTCAATATTTTGGCAAAAAACATAGTCCTGGCATTAAGGTACAAATTAGATTGCTGTTTTAATATCCTCAATATTGACTGCGCTTCAAAAAAATGTATAATTGCTTATGGCAAAAAAAATAAACATCTTCATATCGTTCGACCTTGAAGGGATAAGTGGTGTAACATCATGGAAAGAAATGAAAAAGGATTCCACTGAATTTTTACGAATCCGCAGGATTGCAACTCAGGAAATAAACTCAGCAATCCGTGGTGTAAGAAAAAGTGGTCTGCCAATCGGTGAAATTCTCATCTGCGACTCCCATGCCACAGGTGAAAATCTGCTGATCGAAGAACTTGAACCCGGTGTTAAGATTATCAAAGGCACCCAGCGGAATTACTATATGATGGAAGGGCTGAACGAAAGTTTTGATGTGGTATTTTTTATTGGTTATCATGCAATGGCAGGGACAGAGGCCGGGATGATGGACCATTCATATTCATCGAGTTTGATTTATAATATAAAAATAAACGGGGAATATGTAGGCGAATCAGAAATAAATGCCGGGATTGCAGGACATTATGGTGTACCCCTGGGGTTGGTCTCGGGTGATGACAAACTCATTGCTGAAGTAAAGAAGTTTTTTGGAACGCATGTTGAAACGGTTATTACAAAATATAGTATTTCAAGATTTTGTGCAAAATGCAGACATCCGATTGATGTCCAGAAAGAAATAGAATTAAGGGCTGAGTGGGCAATTAAAAAGATAAAAAAACTGAAACCGTTTAGATTCAAATACCCGATAAATGCAGAAGTGGAAATGATAAATTCATTAATGGGTGACGCAATAAAGAACCTACCTGGACTAAAAAGGTTCTCAGCAAGAAAGTTTGTATTCAAATCAAAGGATATTCTTGAATTCTACCGCCAGCTGATGCTTATCTGCGACCTCGCTGGTTATGCAAATTATCTACAAACAGCAGGTTAAATCATTCTATGCCTTTTTATGAATTCACAATTTGCACTAATAAGAGTGAAGAATTGATTGACATTACCAGAGAAGTTGAAGAGATTGTTGCGCAGTCAAAGATAAAAAACGGAATTGTTCATATTTTTATACCTCATGCCACTGCGGGTATAATATTGAACGAGAGTGCAGACCCGAATATCAAGACCGATTTTTTAAATGCGCTGGAGAAGGCTATTCCTAAAAGGGCAAATTATCTCCATGACCACATCGACCGCAATGCGGCTGCACATATCCGGAGTGCGATTGTTGGCTCGAGCCTGACAATACCCTTAAGAAATGGTGAAATGGTCCTTGGAACCTGGCAATCGATCATGTTCTGTGAATTTGATGGTCCAAGACGCAATCGTAGAGTAATTGTTCAGATAATAGAAGACCTGAAACAGACCTGAAGATTTGTTTTAAACTAATAAATTGAAAGATTCAGAAATTCTTTCTTTCCTCACGAACAGTGGTTGAGGGTCCGTGCCCAGGATATATGATGGTATCTTCCGGAAGGGTCAATATTTTACTCATTATTGAACTTATCTCGATATCATAATCACCATCGTATAAATCAGTTCTACCAATGCCATCTTTGAAGATTGTATCACCGCTGAAAAGATATTTGCCATCCAGAAGGATGGAAATGCCGCCACTAGTATGCCCCGGAGTATGAATAATTTTGAGTTCGCTTCCATTCAGTTTTATCACCTGCCCTTCTTCAAGATAACCATCGGGTTTCACAGGTGTTCCTGATACACCGAAAAAGATTGCACCACTTTTATGCGGGTCAACTAGTTTTTCCTCATCAAGTCTATGGCAGTAGATCTTGCTGTTAAATTCTTTCTTCATAACCGGACAGCCTGAGATATGGTCAAAATGGCAGTGGGTAAGAATCACTATCGGAATCTCAGAAACTTCTCTTCTTAACTTCTTAACCACTGAGTCAGCCTCATTCTCAGAAAAACCAGGGTCAATTATAATCCCTGTCCTGGTATCATGGATTAGGTACATATTTGTTTCAATATAACCAACGATAAAGGTCTTGATAATCAAATCATTAGAATTTTTCATAGATATATTTGTCTAAAAGAAAAAGCATTTGTAAGCCATACAATCTGTAATGGAAAATTCCGAATTCCAGTTTTCTAAATCGAAAAAAATACTATCCATAAGATCGAAAGAGTCTACCCCATTCAGTTCGTAGAAATTTTCGAACAATCGGTTTGCCCCGGACATTATACCAGTAAAAATCATGATAAGCACGGGAAGCAAGATAAGACCAGGGGACAATCGGCGTGCGTAATAGCAAATGTTCAAATGGTTTTAAAAAACCCCAGTATATTGCCTTCTGACCTCTTGATGCGAATGTATCTTCGACCTTAAAACCAAAATTGACATTGCTGATATCTTCTCCAACCACCTCTATCTCCTCGGGTTTTGCTTTACCCAATCCCATCTGGTGTGCAAGATTCAAAAATTTTAAAGCCATCGGGTCAAAACCCATCATCTTCGAAGCAATTGCATCGATTGCCACAGAATCACCACTGGCGAGGATATAATTTTTTATTTCTGGCTTCATCAATCTCGGTCCTGCACCGTTGCCGGCAAATGTACCATCAGTCAAAGCAAATATGCCCGGGTGAATCTCTTTCTGGATTTGCAACAAATCTACCAGTGCCTCATGGATAACCGAGTGTGTCCAGTGCCGATTATCATTTAACAAACCACCAAATGCATTTTTCATTGCGCCGGTCATGGTTGTAAAAACATGGGTTTTCAATGTTGGCAAATGGAAGGCATTTTTACCGATAAACAATTCGGGAATCTGTATACCATCTTTATAAATTTTATCCAGCACCAGCATCTTTGCCTTTGGCCTGTAATATATCCATTTTACTTCTGGTTCGTAAAGATAAATAAATTTCAATTTATGTTTACGCATTACTGAATTCAAATGATTATTCTCGGCACCGAGTTTTGGATTAATCACAACCGTGCGATTCTGAGCGGGAATTAAATCCTTGTAACCGAGTTTATAAAGTGTCGATGCTACACCATCCAATTGCCATGGTGTGGTCGAACAGGCAGGGTACCAGAAATGCCATGAGATATTTATCTTTAGAATTGTAGGAACGCCCCTGGGCAGATATCTCTCCACTCCGGCGAGGATCAGACATCTTTCAATATCTTCAAGGACTGTTTCTGGACGAGTTTTTAAAACCGCTACCCTGGATTTCATATAATTCTATTAAGCCTTTTTTCTATATCTTCATCTCCTGCGTGGTTTACAGATTATCTCCCGTACCTCAAAATTGAAGAAATCCTTACCGTGTTTTGGCACACATACAATTGCGGTATCAACACCTGAACCTGTTCCTCCGATTGAGATAATCTCCTCTCCATAAGGTACCAATCCTGCATCTAATGCCATTATCGCAATTTCCACCGCAACCTTAACACCCTCACCAAAAATCCGCAAGACATTTGCTGCAATCTCCTCAGGCTCAAGACCACCGAATTTGAATCTTATTGCCCTGCCAAAGCCACCAAAGAAGTGCGTGCCGGTAAAAACCTGCACTCCATTTTTCTTTAAGAATTCAATGACGCCGGGTTTTATCTCCATTTCTCCTGGTCTTGAAAAACCTGCCTGATGGGTTACCGCAACAATCTTTTTATTCTTTGCCTTCTTGAGTAAGACCTTTGCTGAATAGCCCGTACAGGTAGCAATGACAATATATTCAATATTCAATTCTTCGGCCCTCTTCAGGGCGAGTTCAATCGTTTTTTGAGTATTGACTTTGCCTGGTTTTTCAAAATATGTAGTCTCTTTTTTCATGTCTTAATTCTACATTTATTTTTTACCAAGTCAAGATGAATTTTAAAGCGACAGTCACTTGAATCTGTAGAATTAAAATCGATATGTAATGATGGAGTTTCTGAAAGGTATTTTATGCTTGTAGCATAATCGTGCACCGAGCAAAGAATCAAAATGGCAATCAAAATTTGCCCGTTTATTTGATTTGCCGGCTTGAATGAAGCGGTTGCCAGAGTACCGACAATATCTCCGACAAAGGCTGCGGTAAAATAAGCCTCTGGATTCTCAATGTTCAACAATAAAACCAATCCGTACTGGCAAGGGCACCGGAATTGCATCCGATTGTGATTATACTTGCCTCAGATTCATTATAGTCATTTCTCTCCACTATTCGGTATCCAGGAATTGAACCAAGGCACAGCCCGCCAATGCCTGAAGTAGTATACATCTTTTTCAGAAATTCTACCCTGGTCATTATCAAACATGGATTCACCGCCGTTACCGCCAGAGGCACCTGAATAAAATTAGCAAAAAACAAAAGAACTCCCCGAAAACTCCCGATAGCCAGAGCGTTCAAGGACAATTTTGGGTTTTTCCTCTATTTTTATTGAAGCGAGCGCTTGCTTTAAGTGTGAAATTTCTTCCGGTGTAATACTCAACCTCTGTTTGACCAGTTGACCATCTCTTTGGGAATAGATTTCAATGACGTAGGAAGAATCGGGTTGTAAAAATAACAGTGCTTTATGTAAAGCTGGATAATTTTTGAAGAAATCAATAAGTTGTGCCTGAGCACTATCAATTTCATATATTTTCGCCGAACTATCAAATGGTACCTGGATTTCATAACTTATCATTCCTGAATCAATCTGTGTCCAGTAAAATATGATTATGACTACAATTTTTAACCTCAGCCTATTTTATCGATCCCATTGGTTCTGTAAAGGCTTTCTTTGTTCAACTGTTGACAGGGTTAAAGATATATTTATATCAACCTTGATGATCGTTAGTTTCTTTTTATTACAATCTTTAAATCCTTATCTTTCAGTAAACATTCTCATACCAGACAATTACACCGATGACTATCTGGGTAACATCTATCAGTTAGGATTAGAAAATGATTTTTTCCAGAAAATGATCGGCCTGGGAATTTATTTAGATTATTTTTATAAAAAAGAATATCCTTATGATGACCTTTATTTTTCAAATCAGGTTTTTCCCGTACTAATCAGTGCTGGTGGTGGGTTGCAAATTTAAGGAGTATAGAGTTTGGAGCTAAAATTGGTTATTATACAGAAAGATTTCCTACCCTGTCGTTAAAGATAGCGGCAGGGTTATGAAAGAAGAAAAGTCGAGAAACTCTTTTGGACTCAGTCTCGGTGTGAACATAGTCCATAATTTCGGCTGGATAACAGGCGGAGTAAAATTCTGGACCCACTTCGTTTCTTTTGATGCTAAATGCCCTGATCAATGGGGCATGGTTATTCCACCAATGAACCAGAATATATTTCTTTAAATTCTATAGGTTTCAGCACACTTGTTAGATTTAAACAAAAAAAATGAGGGATTCTTTTTTATTAGCAGCGATTTTATCAATCCTCTGGTCAGATGGCGGGTTGATACTACCCCATAATCACGAAATATACAATGGAGACCAAATGGCGGTAATAAAGGTGCTAGATGAAAATTTCTTCACTTACATCAGTCCTGCATAGATGCACATCAGTTTATATTTATGTGATTGGCGCTCACAAAATGTTTTTTTGATGATGCTGAACTCCTCTATGCGTATAGAATCTCAAAAATAGAATCTCAAAAGATGAATATGAAAATATTCAGAGTGATTTTCCTGTGCTTATCAATTATATAAAAGAAGGTGATTATATCACCAAACTACGCCGCATCTATGATAATCCACAGGAAATGTCATCAAATCTCCCAATTTATCAATCCCCTGATGACTACGAATTTCGCGAAAAAAAGGCCTTACCGGCGTCTCGGATTTGCCAGTAGTTTTTTGTTTCCGTGTCTCATCCTAATTTTTTACACTGCTTTCAAACGGATGAGAAAAAAACTCGTTGAGATTTTTCTGAAATAATTATACAAAGATTAATCATCGTATCGATCTTTATCGCAAAATAAGTGAAGGTGTTTGGTTTTTTAAAATTGTGATTTTTTTACTCATTGAATTCTCTGGTTATCTTGTGGACATTTATGGAGTAAAAAAGGTAATACATACTGGTGGTATTCATCAACGACAACGAATGATACGGGTGCTGGTTCCTGCGAGATTATTTATCTAATCCGCATTCGCTTAAACGGTGTAGTTCATGAATAGCCCGATAATTCCAATTGCGATGCCAGAAATTACCTGCATTTTACAGGAAGACTGTCCAGACCAGCGATTTTTGCAAGAATCCGGGGTATCTCTATGTTCTCCTTAACCCCGGTAAACATAATCGCCTTTGGCCCGAAGGCAAAAATGGGCACCATTACAGCCGTATGGTCTTTACTCAACCAGCCACAATTTAAATCTGAACCATCAAGCATTCCCCCGGTTATTCCCAGTCCACCGGTCTCATGGTCTGCGGTCACTATAACAATCGTGTGTGAATCCTTAAGGGCAAATTCAAGTCCTGCTTTTACTGCCTCATCAAACATCAAAACCTGTTCAATCATACCTCCGACCTGGTTGGCATGACATTCCCAGTCGATCTGACTTCCTTCAACCATCAAAAAAAATCCATCAGGGTCTTTAGTGAGTATTTCTATCGCCTTCTTTGTCATCTCTGCAAGGGTTGGTTCAACAGGATCATTTTTCATATGCTCCATCTGAAATAGACCCAGTAAATAATCAGCCTTTGCATTCATCAGCGCGGACTTATCCTCAACCACAGTATATCCGAGCTCTTTTGCCGTTTTAATAAGATCGCGATTATCTGACCTTTTACTTCCTTTAATCTTCTTAGGCAAAAAAAATGCCCTGCCCCCACCAAGCAGAACATTCACTTTCCTGTAAATCAATTGCTCGGCTATCTCAGATTCAGCCATGCGTGTCGGTACATGAGCAGCAAAGGTTGCTGGTGTCGCATGGGTTATGGATGAAGTTACAACAAGACCCGTAGATTTTCCAATTTTCTGGCATGCTTCAAGAATGGTACAGTATGGCATGCCTGAAGGATCAACCCCGATCGCACCGATATTGGTCTTTATACCCGAAGCAAGTGCAGTTCCACCAGCACCAGAATCAGTAATCAATTTATCTGCAGCACAGGTATTAACAAGCCCCACCACCGGCATCAATTCCATATTCAGTCTTCCCAGAGCACCTTTACTCTTTATCCTTGCTGCCTGTATCTGGGAAATGCCCATCCCATCACCAATGAAAAAGATAATATTCCTTACCTCAAGGTCTGAAGGCAAAATCGGTAACCCGGCATACTCCTGCGCAAATAAAAGATAAAAAGTTATGACCATAAGAAATATCTTTTTTATAGTCATTGGACTCCTTTCTCTTTAAGGAAGAATGACCACAATTGGATAATTATAATCACATTTTTATCACTGTCAATTTACTCTCAGTCTGACTCTTCTCCATTTTTTATGATAAATATTGAAGGGTTAAAAAAACCATTGCTTGGACATTTTTGGTTTAAAAAATGAATCATCCGTTGATTGATGACAGCCTTAACACTGGTAATCACCCTTTTTTGTTGAGAGATGGAAAACGGTGACATTATCGGTTTGGAAATTGCTCTGATAAATTTTATCGCGACCCGTTTATATAATTTAAATGCAGGGATATGAGGTTAAATTATAATATACCAGTCAAGATATCTAACTCTAATATTTTCAACGAATATACCCAATTGCCATAGGGAAAGATTTGATTTTTTTGAAACATTTGTAGATGGCATTCAAGCACCAGTATAAAATCGAGTGAAACCTTACGGATAATTCTATTCGGCGCATTCACAAGCCAGATAGGAGACCATCCACAGATAGAACAAATTGAGCATAAAATATAATACCATTCATTCAAAGGTAATCACAAAAATCACATCTGATTTTGATACATTATTAGGTTACCTTATATCAAAATTTGGACAGAGACTGTAGATTTAAAAAACCTTGTTTTTGCTATACACGAAATAAAAGCACAGGCTTCAGAAGATACACCAATAATAGACACAGTTGTAATTCTATATTAACCATTTTGTTAAATCTTCTTACTTCTTAACAAATACTGAAACAAGAAAAACGGGTTTATCTAATTACATAGGCATTTTTGTGCCAAAATGAAAGTATAAAAACATGCTAACCAAGTAATAATTTTATCATCTAATCATTTCGTCAGTTGACGAAATAAAAGTTCGTTTATTTCTATTTTCTCTCTAAAATCTTAATTCTTGACTCAGTCCTTTTTAAATATTCCTGTGCCTTGCTGTGGGATTATACCTAAGGATATCTTTGAAAATCTTGAGAGCCTCCCGGTATTCACCATTTATTAATTTTGAAAAACCTGATTGATACATTGCTTCAATCTTATCAGGTGTTTTAGACTTTTTTGTGCGATTTCGGGCTTTTGTCTGCTTTGTGCTTTGCGAGTAATAAAGAATCCATCAGGTGCATACGATTTAAGGCATCAACCCGGGATGAATCGAATTCCACAATTTTACGATAATAATAAAATGCCTCGCCATATCGTGCAGAATCTTCATTCATCTGTGCTAACATCGTCAAGCTAAGGGGCTTCAAGCCCGACCTCGTACTCACCGGGTGGCAATGAGAGATAAAAAGTGCTCCTTCTTGTGGTAAAGGATTTATTCAATCTTTCGAAATGTACCTGAATATACGGAATTGAGTCTTTAGTTAGCGAGTTCCATACAATACACTTAACATTGATATTGGTATTCGTTTCCGCGACTGAGATGGCTTTGAACAATATTAATACTAATAGGAATCTTGTATTTAACATTTGTCAATTATACTGATATTAGAAAAAGTGTCAGGTGTCTCGTTTGCTACTGTAAGGATAAAAATTACATCCTCAGAAATTTTTTCAATCTCAATCGTATAAACCTATGGACTTCTCAAGTCAGGTCTTCAGTTTGTTATCACACTCATCCTGTCTGCCATTTTGAAGGCAGATTCTTAACTTCAAATGAAAAAATGAAATGAATTCAGAAAAGTAAGTATATTGACTTTGTCTTAAAATCGTATATAATTCTTGCAAGAAAACCTGTAGCGATAGTCAATCTCCGGGGCGTGGCGCAGCGGCTTAGCGCACTTGGTTTGGGACCAAGGGGTCGTGGGTTCAAATCCCTCCGCCCCGATGTCAGAGGGATAGATATAAAAAGATGGGAATGAAAGAAATCAGCAAATACTCTTCAATTTTGCGAAAATCTCTTATGGTAACGCTGTTTTCCTCTCATTTAACTGTCTTTGCCCAGGCACCAGATACCCAGTGGACAAAGACTTACGGTGGGCTTGGCGGCCATGTGGGCCGCTCTGTACAGCAAACTAATGATGGCGGTTACATTGTAGCAGGGTATTCCCACACTCCTGACGACATCTATGTTGTCAAAACTGATTCATTAGGAAACATGATATGGGCAAGAAGTTACGGAAGCAATGATATTGACGAAGCTTATGCGATACAGCAAACGCAAGATGAAGGATACATTATTACAGGACTTACCCATTTACCTGGGTTATTCCGCGTTTATCTCCTTAAAACAGATAGTAATGGTGACACTATCTGGAGTAAAATCTATGGTGAGTTCGAAGACGGAGGGTACTTCGTGCGTCAGACTTCTGATAATGGATATGCTGTAGTTGGT
>JAOAFX010000005.1:0-30872 GCA_026416055.1 Caldifarciminota bacterium | reverse complement strand
ATAAGAGACAGGTACAACAGGTTACTACGACGTTTGGCTTATTAAAACTGACTCCTTAGGTGATACTATCTGGACACGCAACTACGGTGGGTCTGACGAAGAAGCCGGTTTCTATTTTCAAAAAACAGATGATGGAGGATATATTATCACAGGGTACACTGGTGCATATTTCGTTAATAATCATCTATATCTTGTCAAAACCGATAGTTTGGGTAATGCCCAATGGATAAAGTCATACGGTTCTAATAATGAAGGACGTTCAGTTCAACAATTATCGGATGGTGGCTATATCGTGGTTGGTTCTATCACTAACCCCTTATATGGTACTCAAGATGTATGGCTACTTAGACTAAACTCCATCGGTGATACACTTTGGACAAAGAAATTCGGAGGAATAGCTGATGACATGGGATATGATGTGAAAGTCACGCGTGATGGTGGGTACATTATAACCGGTTTTACAAACTCATATGGATCAGGATATTCTGATGTATATTTGATTAAAACAGACAGCTCTGGTAGTGTGTTATGGACAATCACGCTCGGAGGTCAGAGTTTTGATGAAAGTTATTCCATTCAACAAACTAAAGATGGTGGATATATTGTAGCAGGCTTTAGCAATACACCCAGTAATTGCGGAGTATACCTTATAAAAATCAATTCTGTCAAGCTTCTATCCCCTGATGGTGGTGAGTTATGGCAAGGTGGTTCAACACATAATATTCGTTGGCGTTGTGAAGATACTTCCATCGTTCACCATTATCGTTTGCTTTATTCAAGAAACAGCGGAACTACTTATACCGACACGATTGCCTACTATATTTCAAACGTTGATACTACTTACCTTTGGGTATTACCCGCCCTAAACTTGTCCACTGTAAAAGTAAAAATCCAGTCTTTAAACGCAAGTGGTTTTGTAATTAGTGAGGATGCAAGTAATAGTAATTTTACAATCCGCACACAGCCGACAATTACATCGCCCAATGGCGGCGAAGTCTGGGCTGGAGGCTCAACGCATCCCATAACATGGTCCGTTATTGGTCAAGGTTTTGCAGGGTATAGATTATTGTTCTCGACTGATGGTGGAACCAGTTATCAAGATACACTTATTACAGGGTTATCTCCTGATAGCGTAAGGTGGTACTGGAGGCTACCAGATATCAAATGTGCAACTTGTCGGATAAAAATACAAATTCTGGATTCCCTAAATGGTGTTGTTTCCGAAGATGTAAGCAATAATAACTTCGCAATAATAGATACTATTCCGCCGCAGGCCTTCAGCCTCATCTCACCACCTGATTCCACGGCAATTTCCGTCACCAGACCAACAATAATCTGGCAGGCCTCCTATGATAGTGCCAGTGGTTTAAAAA
This sequence comes from Caldifarciminota bacterium, assembly GCA_026416055.1. Taxonomy (GTDB): domain Bacteria; phylum Hydrothermota; class Tepidihabitantia; order SM23-42; family JAOAFX01; genus JAOAFX01. The sequence goes on along the minus strand of JAOAFX010000005.1, from coordinate 29,499 downwards.
ATTATAATATTTTTATTAATAACTCACTTAAACATACTGGCAGTGATACTCTTTGGACGGTCAACTATGACTTACCGGAAGGTTACCATAATTGGTACATTGTTGTGTATGACAGTGCCGATAACTCGCGTATGTCAAACGAAATATGGAATTTTGTAGTTGATACTACCCCTCCTCCTTCCCCAGTTCTGATTTCACCGTCAAATAATACATTTATTAATAATAACTTGGTCACTTTAATCTGGCATAAGGCAAATGATAATTTGAGTGGAATTGATCATTATTTTCTACAAATAGCGCTTGATAGCAATTTCACACAAGGATTGGTTGAAACAACACTGGTAGATACTTCAATAACAGGTACATTCTCGGATACAGTCTATTGCTGGCGTGTCAAAGCTGTCGATAAAGCCGGCAATGAATGCAATTTTTCACCTACATGGCAGTTTACAATTGATACATACTCTCCTCCGGTGCCATCACTAATCGCTCCCATTAATAATAGTTATCTCACTGATACAGTCATAATTTTTGAATGGAGCGCGGTCACTAAATTAGAAGCGAGGGAGACGGGAGGGCGGGCTTCACCTGTACTTTACATACTCCAGATCGATACATCAATTAATTTTACTAATCCAATTATTGTTGATACGACCCGATTTACTAAAGATACATTTAACCTTACTGAAAATAGATATTTTTGGCGTGTGAGGGCTTATGATTTAGCAGGAAATCAGGGGAATTTTTCTTTACCCTGGAATTTCTACATTAGATTAACAGAATTTGAACCAAACATTAGACTCTCAGCCTACCAAAATAACTTCGGGAACGTTGAAACTAATAAGTCTGCTGAGTGGTTGTTAATGATCTGGAACACCGGTAATATTAGACTCAGTTTAGACAGTATCAAATCATCAACTGAAATATTTACTGTAACATCACTGACCTACCCTAAAATAATCGCTCCTGGAGATAGCGTATTCGCAAAGATCACTTTTACCCCTCGTGCGGCAAAAACTTATACAGGAGTCATTAATATTTATAGCGATGATCCTGATTCTTCAGTAATCCAAGTATCACTTATGGGAAGCGGTGAAATCGGCGAAACTACTGTATATCCAAACCCCTATGTACCTGCTATGGGACATAAATATCTTCACTTCAGTAATGTGCCAATAAACGGAAAGATAGAAGTATTTAACTTGGCCGGTGAGAAGTTGTGGGAATGTACCAGTGATATTGATGGAACTCTTCAGTGGAACACCAAAACTAAATCTGGTAAGTTGCTCTCTACTGATTGCTATTATTATATCATCAAAAATGAAAAAGGCACAATCGTTAAAAAAGGTAAATTTTCAGTTATAAGGTAGTGCAAAATGAAAAAAATCATCACAAAATTGCTGGTCTTTCTTATTTATTTCATTCCTCATACTATTCTTGGCCAAGATATGACTGCCGGATTTAACTTTTTGAAATTAGGTATTGGAGCCAGGGCATGTGCATTGGGCGAATCATTTGTGTCTATTGCTGATGACGGTAGTGCTATATACTGGAATCCAGCTGGGCTCGGTAACATTAGCCGGACAGAATTCCTCGCAATGCATAGTGAGTGGCTATTAGACACCAGGCTTGAATATCTGAGCAGTGTTATTCCTGTCAAACTAGGCACAATTGGGGGTTCAGGAACTTTATTTCTCTCGGGTAACATTGAGGGCAGAGATGAATATGGTCAGATTACACAACCTTACACTAATTTTGATTTCGCCGGGACCTTTGCTTATGGTAAAAATATAGCAACATATTTACTCATCGGTGCTGGTAGCAAGTTGATTTACAAAAGAGTTGGGCGATATAGTGGCTATGGCATAGGAATGGACATGGGATGTTTGTTACGAACTCCGCTGGGATTAAATTGGGGGTTAGTTATTCAGAACCTTGGGCCAGGTATAAAAATAATTAATGAGAAAACCATGCTGCCTTTAACCCTAAGATTAGGTGTATCGTACAGTAAAATTTTCTTACATTTCAAAATTATGCCAACTTTTGATTTACAGATAGATGGTGAAATTAAGAAGAATATCGGATTAGAAGTCACCATTCAGGAAGTGCTTGCTTTGCGTATTGGTTATCGTACAGGTTTAGGACAACAATGCTACACTGCTGGTATTGGGGTAAATCATATAATCAACAAGGTAGCCCTCGAGATTGACTATACATATATTAATCTATCATCTTTGCACAATGGCCATAGATTATCATTGAAGTTTAGAATTTGAAAAAGATACTTGGAGGCAGTATGCAAAAATTAACATTAATACTCCTGGGCATATCCTTGCTATCAGGTTTTGATCATAACAATATCCCTTTATTAAGATGGGCGGGTCCTGAAGGAACAAGACCGGGCACCTATGAAGAATGGATTAACCAGAATCCGTATTCAGAATTAACTTACACTCTGGACAAAATAGTCTACGGTGACGGCAGGACAGGCAATGTAGCAATCTTAACCCAGCAGAGCATTGCCGGTGCGCTCACAAATGAAATCAATAAGTTAATGAACAATCTCCAGTTAGAAGGTTATACAGTCTTCAGTTATCTGATATCTGGCGGTACACCTGAATCCTTGAGAACATTCCTGCGTAATCTCTATAACAACAATAATATTGAGGGTGCGCTCTTCATCGGCAATCTGCCCGTTGCTTGGTTTGAAATCGCCAATGATTTTAATCAATATGGATACGTGCAGTTTCCGATAGATTTATTTTATATGGATTTAAACGGCACATGGCTTGATACTATGAACACAGGCAATGGCAAATATGATGGTCATACAGGAAATATAAACCCTGAGATTTATATAGGCAGACTTACACCAACTGGAATCGGTGTTGACACAGTCTTATTGAAAAACTATTTTCGTAAAAATAACGCCTATCGTTATGATACACTCTCCCTGCAAAGACGGGCACTATTTTTCTGTGATGATGACTGGATTCCCTGGGCACCACAATGGGCTTATGAAGTCTCTGTTTTATATCCGGATACAATGAACTACTGGCATGCCGAAACGACAAGGGCATCAATCTACAGAACAAAATTGAATACACCCCGGGCCTGGGTCGCGGTCTTTGCCCATTCCTGGCCTGGCGGGCACCAGTTCCGGTATAATAATGGCAATTCTTATGACTACTACTATTCAAGTGAATATACCAGTCAGGATCCACCAGCGAATTTCTACAATCATTTTGCATGTTCTTTTGCAAGATACACTGAAAATGGTTATGGCGGTGGCAGGGCAATTTTTAACCAGAGTTATGGACTCGGTGCCGTAGGTTCAACCAAGACCGGCAGTATGCTTGAGTTCTATTATTTTTATCGACCACTTTCCCAGCGAAAAACTTTAGGCCAGGCATTCAAAGACTGGTTCACTTATATTACCCAGAATGGTGTGACATTTGACGAACTCTGCTGGCATTATGGTATGACCCTGCTCGGCGACCCATGGTTAAAACCGACCGGGCATAATCTCTCAATTGCAGAGAGTAGTGCAAAAAAGATTTTAAATCCTATTACAATCCAGAGTAGTATTTCAAATCAGCAGATAGCGATAAACCTGAATATCAATTCTCCGTGTTATGCAAGTATTACTGTCCATGATTGTACAGGAAGAAAGATAAATACCTTGCTTGAAAAGAAATTCATCGACGGAAATAAGAAAATCTACTGGGATTTTGCCGATGATAATCATAGAAAAATTGCCGGCGGAGTCTATATAATCAAAGCTGAGATCGATGGCAGGGTCTATAACTCTAAAATAATATTGCTCAGATAAAAGAATATTCACAAAACCGGTATCATTCTTAACCCTTGACCATAAAAAATTTTTGAATAGTATTTAACCATGAAAGAAATCTTCACAATGTGGCGCAATACCAGAATGATTATTTTAACCGCATTTTCTGCTGCAATATATGCAGCGATATTGATCCCTTTCAAAGTTGTAGTCCCGTTAATCCCTGGTTTTACTGAATTCCGACCCGCCAATGCAATTCCAATCGTCTGTTCGGTTTTCTTTGGACCTGCCGGTGCCTGGGGTTCGGCAATCGGTAATTTCATCGGTGATGCCCTTGGTGGTACATTCGGATTGGGAAGCATCTTTGGATTCTTTGGCAATTTTCTCTATGGATTGATACCATACAAAATTTTATATCCAGTTAAAACATCCGATACCGGTGCCAGGGTATCTCCTATTCCTGAAAACTTTTTGGTCATCCTTCTTTCAATCTTCAGTGCCAGTATAGTATGTGCGGTGGTTATTGCCTGGGGTGTTGATATGCTCGGGCTTGTTCCGTTTGCTGCACTTGGAAGTATCATATTTTTAAATAATTTTGTCGTTGCGGGAATTTTATCACCCATATTGATTCGGTCTCTACAAAAACGCCTTTTGAGCTGGAACCTTGTTTATACCAGTATTATGGAAGAAAAAGACCTGCCCGTTTTTAGAAGTCCATTTATGAAAAGGCTTGGTATTATTCTTTTGATTATCGGTGGAGTTTCAGGGTTGATAATCGGACTCTCAATATCGCTCGGTATATATAAATCTGCATTGTTTGCCATGGGATTTAGCCAGGGAATGAAGGGCGGTACAACACTCGCCCTCGGGCTGATTCCATCCCTGATTCTGATCATCCTGAGCCTTTTTTTACTTTAAAATTCTTTGGTAAGTAAAGAAATTCTCAGATTAAACCATCTTAGCATATCCTATCCCGATTCTACAAATGCCCTGAGTGATATAAATCTTTCAATCAATGAAGATGATTTCGTCGTGGTCATGGGCAAAACCGAAGCTGGAAAATCCACACTCGGACTGGTAATCGCCGGGCTCATTCCCAGAGTTATAAAAGCAAATGTTACAGGAGAGATTAGAATTTATGATAATAACACCCAGAAAAATCCAATACCTGTTGGTATTGTCCTCCAGGATTTTGAATCCCAGTTATTCTCTACCAATGTTCTTATGGAAATTGCCTTTGTCCAGGAAAATCTGATGATTCCTGTTGAAGAAATCAAGAAGCGTTGTAAAGAAATTCTCAATCTCTTAAAAATAGAACATCTTGCCACCCGTAATATATTAAGCCTTTCTGGTGGTGAAAAACAGATTGTGGCTATTGCCTCAATCATCGCAGGCAATTTTAAAATTTTTGTCCTTGACGAGCCAACAACCGACCTTGACCCTTTAGGTAAGAGCATGGTCTATGATGTTTTTGGCAGAATCCCGAATACAAAGATTATTATTGATAATGATGCAGAAAAGGCGCTGAAGGCTGACCGGATTATAGTTTTGAAGGATGGAAAGCTGATTGCCTCTGAAATACCAGAAAAGATTCTCACCCGAAATCAGTTTCTTGAAGATAATGGCATCAGGCCTATCGATACCAATCGTATTTTTCCCGGTATTCTGACCGTAGAAGATGCACTTTCATTCATAAAAGAGAACAAAATCACCATAAACCAGATCGATTTTAATAAAAAGACAGTTAAGAAAGGAGAACCTATCATTGAATGCAGTTCCCTTACATTTGGATATAAAAAAGGAAGTCCGGTTCTAAAGGATATCGATCTGCGAATAAATCAGGGCGATTTTCTGGCAATAATCGGTCAGAATGGTTCAGGTAAAACAACCCTGGCAAAACTCTTGTGCCGGCTATTGATTCCACAAAATGGAAACATCCGGATAAAAAGTAAAGATATTAGGGATTATACACGGAGAGAACTTGCTTCTATTATCGGATATGTATTTCAGAATCCAGACCATCAGATATTCTGCAATACTGTAAAAGAAGAGATTGCCTTTGCTTTAAAAAATTTTGGCCGGGATGAAGATACAATAGAGAATATTACAAAAGAAGTTTTAAACCTGTGTGATCTGAGAGGCTATGAAGATAAAGACCCTTTTTCCCTTACTAAAGGAGAAAAACAAAGACTGGCAGTAGCAACAGTCCTTGCATTTAAACCCGAGATAATAATTCTTGATGAACCAACAACTGGTCTTGATTATCAGCAACAAAAAGAAATTATGAATCTGCTGAAAGAACTAAACAAGAATGGTTACACAATCATCATTATCACCCATACAATGTGGCTCGTTGCTGAATATACTGACCGCACCCTGGTGATGGCAGATGGCAGGATTGTACTTGATAAAAAGACACGGGAAGTCTTTATAGATGAAGACGAGCTGATGAAATATCATCTTGAACCGCCCCAGGTCTGCCGGCTGGGGAATAGACTTGGTTTGAGTATTCTAACGATTGATGAATTCAGAAAATGTATCTCTATGTAGAAAAAGAAAGCTTTTTACACACATTCCACCCGGTTGTTAAAATATTGATGCTCATTACTGGTTTTATAATCGCCATCATTTTCAACGCACCTTCATACCTTCTCTTCTTTATTTTATTAACAATCCTTATGATTATTTATGCAGGTGGTATAACCAATGTCTACAGAATGAGGGTTATCTTGATCCTACTATTTCTTTTCAGCACAATACTCTGGGCGTTCTTTATAAAAGAGGGAAAGACGATTATTAAATTCGGCTTTGCTACAGTGACCGATAAATCTCTGCTTTATGGAATCGGTATGGGATTGAGATTAAACCTGATGGTTCTTAGTGGCTTGTTGTTCTTTTCAATAACGATGATTGAAGAATTCAGTTTTGGTCTTCATAAAATCGGACTCCCCTATCCATTCTGTTTTGCCCTGTCCATGGCATTCAGGCTCGTTCCATTATTTTTACAGGAAGGTGCGACTGTCGTTGAAGCCCAGACCCTGCGCGGTCTTGATCTGACCAAAGGAAATATCTTCACAAAAATAAAAAACCACTTCCCGTTAATTGTTCCAATATTCATAACTACAATAAAAAAAATGGATAACCTGTTCCTTGCCCTTGAATCAAAAGGTTTCAAACCTTATAAAAATCGTACTTTCTATCTTGATAAAAGTTTAAAATCAATCGATTATCTCAGCACAGTCATTCTGATGTTTATTATTATACTTTGCATTGTATTAAGAATTTCTGGACATGGTATTGTGCTCGACCGACTTTGAAAGACTCACCGATTAAAATTTATCGCAGGTAAATTTCATTCTGGTTTGAAAAAACATTTCACCTGTTTTTCAACACCTGTATTGACTTTTCTTCTATTCTTTCTATAATTATATAAGGAGGCCATCGTGGTTTTTGCAGTCTTTCTTTTCAGTACAGTTTTATGGCAAATAGACTTTTTAGAAGATAGTCCCTCTTTCCAGCAACTCTATGAATACACCATCAATATCCAGCAGGAAGATGGCATTTTACACTTAACCGGAAATCCCGATGCAGAAGGATTCTCATCTGCCTGGTTCTATCTTGATAATGGTATGCAACTCAAGGAAGATAATATCATAGAAATCTCAATGAGAGTAAAAGGTGTGGCAACACGATTAAAATATCTTTACAGAAAAAAGGGATCTGCGGTGTACTGGGGTCAGGAAATAATTATTGAAAAAAGCACGCAATGGCAGAAAATAATACTACCCCTGCAACAGGCAAAGCCATTCTATAGCAGCAATTTCCCTTTTGCACTCACACCTGATAAAACCCCTGTTATTTATTTCTTTATTGATAATCTCATCCCGGGGAATTTTGATACAGAGATTGACTATATCTCAATAATTAAATCTGATAAAATTAGGGAGGAAAGATGAACCGTTTTATATTCTGTCTATTCTTGCTGCCCCTTTTAATGCTCTTTGCCGACCCGCCATGGAGCCCGAATGTGCGCGTGAGCACCGATGTTCCCTGGGATACGCTCAACCAGGGCGAATCCTGTTTTGATGTCTGGGGTGATTCAATATTCTCAGTATGTAATACGGCAGAAAGAGGGAGTGTTCCCATTGCCCCTTACTCTTACTCCTTCAATGCCGGACAATCATTTACCCAGATTCCTTTTACTGATAATTCAACCGGCATCATCTGGCATACTGACCCTGTTCTGTGTGTTGATGATTCTGGCTATGTCCATATGATTATACAATTTTCCACGACCTATATCAGGCATTATCTTTCTAAAAACGGTGGTTTAACCTGGGTTGATACAACAAGGGTCACACCCTCAAGTGGTGTCGACAAGCCTTGGATGGTTGTCAAAAGAAACGAAGTCTATATCGTCTGGCAGCAGGTTTCGGGAACGACCGGTATCTGGCTGGCAAAATCAACTGATTATGGCAATACATTTACCTCATCACGCATCTGGACAAGAACTGGGGTTACAGCATTGTGTATGGATGAAAATGAAAACCTTCATCTTGCCCTGGTAACAGGCTGGCCCAGCGGAAGTGTTTATTATCGCAAATCGACCGACCGTGGTCAGACCTGGTCAAATGAAGTCTATCTTTCAGATTCTTATTATGAGACCGGTTATGGTGACCGTGCACCGATAAATTCTATCACAGCAAGGGGGAATATCGTTTTTTTAACATGGGTGGATAGTAGAAATGGCAACTGGGATGTGATGGGTATGCGCTCCACGAATGGTGGTACATCCTGGAGCCCGAGATTTGTCGTGAATGATATTACCACTGGTGGACAATGCAAGGGTTATGCCCATTTTGATTGTTATGGTGGTTTGCATGTATTTTACTATCACACACCGGACTGGCCAACAAGTCAGAATAGTTATTTTTCGGTTAGGCACCGATACTCCTCTGATGGTGGTGCCACGTTCCGTCCCAGCACCCGTGTCTCTGATACTGAAGCACGGAGTTATGTAGATTTTATCGGCGAATACCATATTCTGCGCAGTGATAGTCTCTATGTCTATGCGATCTGGACCGATGGCCGTAATCCCCGTGATAATGACCTTTATTTCAGCAAGGCATTGCTCAGGGATTTTCAGGATATAAAAGAACAGAGCATGCAAAAATCATCGGATATCATCATCCCATCAATCTGGTCAGGCAACAAACCATTGACTTTAGAATTTATTCAAAAACCAGAGCGAATAACGTTGTATAACGTATATGGTAGCATGTTAAAAATTGTTGAACCTGCCTCGCACAGAATCACCATTGGTCCGCATGGCCTGCCACAGGGAATTTATCTTTTGAAAATCGAACTGGAAGGTAAATCTACTATTAAAAAAATAGTCCGGATAGACTAAATTCTATATCGTCCAGTATTTTAACTACTGTATTTTTACTAATTTTGTTAAATTGCTATTGTCCCTTCTAACACCAAAATACATACCAGCACCAGGATTAGTCGTTTTAACATTCCTGCCAGTAGAATCATAGATTTTATAATTTTTTAAAATTTCTTGCGAAAGTGGTCCTTTGATAATAAGTGTCTCAAAATATTTCTTCAAGAACGGCCTTGATAAGTCACTTATTATCCCGGTCTGGACATTGAGTTTTAATAAATAAAAATCCGCGTAGACTGCACCTTTTGATGTTGTGTAACCTAAAACCAGATAACTTCCATCGGTCGTTTTAAGCAGTGAATGGGCACGCTCATTACCTGTAGCACCAATGGTCTTTGTCCACATAGTATCACCATCTGCGTCTAATTTTAAAAGCCATACACCTTCTCCGCCAGCACCGAATGAAGCTGTATATCCTGCTGCAAGGAAACCATAATCTTCGGTCTCAATCGTTGAATAAATTATCTCATGACCCTGACCTCCATAAACCCTTGTCCAGAGTGTATCACCCAGTGAATCGAGTTTAACAACCCAGATATTACGACCTGAGGCAAAAGAAGAACTCCAGCCACAGACAATAGAACCATGGTCTGATGTTGATGCAATTGAATACGCCTCATCGCGGTAAATTCCACCATAGGTCTTTGACCAGAGAACTTCACCATTTTCATTTATTTTGACTATGTAATAATCGATCCCTTGAACGCCGAACGAACTGGTATATCCAGCAAGAATAAATTTCTGAGCACTTACTTCAGCGATTGAATAACCAAAGTCGTTTTGATTACCGCCATAAGTCTTTGTCCAGATGGTATCGATTAGCTGGCTATTTACAAACTTAATTGAAGCGATTAACATCAGGCAGAATACCGGTAGGCAATTACATTACATTTCTTCCTCTTAGGCATTTTTAAAAAATCCTCTATGTCAGGAATTTTCGCGCCTCTTTAAACCGTATTTTTCCATTTTGTTATATAAAGTCACCCTGTTTATACCCAGAAGCATTGCGGCTCTTTTGATATTCCACTCACACATCTTAAGAACATTCAGAATATGTTCTTTTTCCACTGCCTCCAGTCTCAAATCTTTTGTGGTAATTCTATGTCTCATAAAAAATTTTTCAATGAGATTTCTCGGTAAGTCTCTAAGATGAACTGTGGTCCCTTTTGACACCACTACTGCATGTTCAATCACATTCTCCAGTTCTCGCACATTTCCAGGCCAGTCATATTCCAGCAACCGTTCCATCACATCGGGGCTGACACTTGTTATTTCCTTCCGATTCTCAAGATTGAATTTTTTTAAAAAATGTTCCACAAGCAATGGTATATCTTCTTTTCGTTCTCGAAGCGGTGGTATTTCAATAGTAATCACATTCAACCGGTAGTATAAATCCTCTCGAAAAGACCCATTTTTTATCATATCTTCAAGATTTTTGTTGGTGGCAGCGATTATTCTTGCATCTACTTTTATTACTTCTTTTCCTCCAATCCGGCGAAATTCCCTTTCCTGTAAGAATCTTAATAGGTCAACCTGGGTTTTCATACTTATGTCTCCAATTTCATCCAGAAAAAGTGTTCCCTGGTCTGACATCTCAATTCTTCCTTTATGCTGGGTAAAGGCACCGGTGAATGCACCCTTTTCATATCCAAAAAGTTCTGCCTCAAGCAGGGTTTCGGGCATTGCGCCACATGCTACAGCGATGAATGGTCCCTTGCTTCTTGGACTTAAATTATGAATGGCCCGGGCTACGAGTTCCTTTCCTGTGCCGCTTTCGCCCAGTATAAGAACAGTTGACCTTGTGGGAGCCACGGTTTTTATCAATTCAAAGACCTTCTGCATTTTTGTACTTTTACCGATTAAATCCTCTAATTTAAACCTCTTTTCCAGCTCCTTGCGTAAAAGAATATTTTCTTTTACAATCTCCTGATGTTCAAGCAATTTTTTGAGAATAATATTTATCTCTTCAGGATTGAACGGCTTCATCACATAATCAGCTGCTCCTTCTTTCATTGCAATAACTGCACTATCAACCGTTCCATGACCTGTGATGATTATAATCGGCAAATCAGGTTTTATCTTTCGAATTCTGCGCAAGGTTTCTATCCCGTCCATCTTTGGCATCTTTAAGTCCACAAGTAATACATCCCATTCGCTATTTTCCACAACTTCAATCGCCTTAAAACCATCTTCTACCGCCTTTGCTTGATACCCTAAATTTTCAAGCCATTCAGTGAGGGCATCACGGACAATCTCTTCATCATCAACGATGAGCACCCGGTATCCATTCATAATGTTTAAAAATTATACACAGGTTAGACCTAAAATCAATACTTTATTTCAGTTCTGATTATTCTTCCCGGACCTATTAAACTTAGGCACTGATGGAAACATCAAGATCAGGTTATATGCAAATGCTGATGATAATTTCAAGCAATATTATTTAAAATTTTCTCAATGCAGTGTTTGTCTGGCAACTGTCTCTACTGTCTTGGTAGGGATTTAATCATTATTGACATTTACACAGTTTTCGGTATAATTAATCTACTGGAGGCTCAGGATGATATTGCTTTTGCTTTTTGCTGATATCGGTTTTGAATATCTGCTCGTAGATCCTATAGCGGAAAGAACAGGAATGGGCTATGCGATTTATGGTGATGGTCACAACATTCATTATAATCCCGCAGGTATGGTATTTAACGACGGGACGAGTTATTCATTTTCGTATATGAATTATATTGCTGGAACCCATTTTGGACATATCGATTACGAAAGCAAGATACTCGGTTTAGGTATCAGATATTTTTATAGCGGACAGATAAAAAAGACTGACGCCCTGGGTCAGGAACTGGGGGATTTCAGCACCAGTTTTATTGATCTGAACATCGGTAAGGGACTCATGATGAATAAGATACCTTTGGGTATAGCTGGAAAAATAGTTTATCAAATGATTGATACCCTTTATTCTCTCGGAGCGGGGATGGATATTGGAATTATGTACTTCCTTGAAGAGAATAACATTCAACTCGGCCTTACTGCAAAAAACCTCGGGATGTGTATAAAGCCATTTATTGACGTAAAAGAGTTATTACCTTATGAAATCAATTTAGGCATGATTTACAGTTCAAAAACGAGTTATCTGGGATTTGATATCGTCAAACCAGTATTGATGAATTTAGGAGTAAGAATTGGTGGTGGATATAATTTCACTCAGTCTTTCACAGTGCGATGTTCATATAATAGCCTTTTGTCCCAGATAAAAACTGATACCGGACTTGATTTCCTTGCCGGTATAACATTGGGATTCGGCATAAAGAATGGAAGAATCCATATAAATTACGCTTATACACCCTATTTCAGTCTGGGACAGGCACATAGATTAACAATTAGAATAGGAGGCTGAAATGTCCCGTATAACTTTTGGAATAATACCTGCAATTCTGATAATCGCACTTTCGGTGTTTTTCTATTTGAGCCCTAAGTTTCTGGCACAAAAACCTGCAGATGGAAAAGAAGCGGTAGAAGAACTGATCCATAAAAGAATCCTGAACGTTGGTAATTTCATTTCCCGTTCACCATTTGTGCAGGATGCGATAATTGAAAAAGATGATGCAAAGCTTTCTGAGATAGTCATCGCTCTAAAACAGGATGATCCTGAAATCTTGAGTGTAAATTTCACGGACGAGAATAATAAAATAATTGCCTCTTCCAATGCCGAAATACTCGGTACAAATTATGCGCCACTCAATCCTGCTGGTTCGAGCAAAATTATTGAAAAAGCCGGGATTTATGAAGGTGGTTTCAGCATTAACCTCGGAGCAAAGACAATCGGCACATTATACCTTCAGATAAAACCAAGGATTCCACAGATAAAAGTGGCGAGCAATTCCAATCCTGTAATCCTCATCGCGGGTTTTGCCCTCGCCATTCTTACCTTCATCACTATGTTTTTAATGGCTTCCGGATTTGAATCCAGGCTTGTGGAAGAAATAAACCTCCGCCAGGAAGAGGTTTTCATGCCCAAGATCGAGGAATTAAAAAAGCAACAGGCTGATGCTCAGAAAATGCTTGATGAAATAAACAAAAAGATTGCTGAAGGACAGAATAAAATAAAATCGCTTGAGGCTGAATATCAGGAAAAGAAAAAAGAATTTGAATCAAGCCCAGTTGTGCAATCTGTAGAAAGATTGCGTGAGACAGAGGCAGAGTTATTGAAGCGGCTTGAGGTACTGAAGACTGAAGAAAGTCGTCTGAACAATGAAATCAATCTACTCACCCAGAAACGCGAAGAGATAATGAACGCACTGGAAGCGGAGAAAAAAGAAGAAGCAAAATTACGGGAAAAACTTGATCTTATAAAGAAAAAGATTCTTCATCTTGAAACTCCTGCATAAGGAAATCGAAATTATCCCCGCTAAGATGGCGCATTTACTTTATGAAAAGTCAGTATATTAACGAACTGAAATCCGGGCAGCTTGTAAAAGAAAAATTTCTTCTCACCAAAAAAATTCTCAAGGAGAAAAAAGATGGTGGCTTCTTTACCCAGATTGAATTAAGCGACCGCACCGGCTCCATTGAAGGAGTCGCCTGGGATAATGTAAGCGATGAATTGAAAAATATCTCATCTGGTGATTTTGTCTTTGTTACCGGCACTGTCACCGAATATAACGAAAAACCGAGAATTGTGGTAAATTCTATTACCAGAGTTTCCGAAGAAGAAATTGAAGCTGAGGATTTTCTCCCGGTTGCAGAGGAAAATATTGATGATGTGGTGGCTGAGATAATAGTTTTATTGAATGGTATAACCAATCCTTACCTTAAGGATTTAATACAACACTTTCTTAACGATAAGGAAATTATTGAAAATTTTAAAAGGGCACCAGCTGCGAAAAAAGCCCACCATGCAGAAATAGGCGGTCTGGCAGTCCATACTCGAAATGTAATGAAATTAGGAATGAAAGCTTGCGAAATATTTAAATTTTTAAACGCAGATCTGGTCGTTGCGGGAAGTTTTCTCCATGACATCGGTAAAATTTATGAATATACCTATCAGAAGAAGATTGACCACACTAAAAACGGTCGTATGCTCGGACATATCATCATTGGTTATGAAATGATTACGGAGAAAATCTCAAAGATTGAAAAATTTCCCGAAGAACTCCGGTTGAAATTATTACATATGGTAGTCTCTCATCATGGCGAACTGGAATACGGTTCACCAATTCTACCTTTATTTCCTGAAGCCCTCATTTTACACTTTTTAGACAACCTTGATTCTAAACTGGAGATGATGCATGAAGAGATTAAAAAAAATAAAGGGACGCTTGCTGACTGGAGTGAGTATCATCCGCTCCTGGAGCGGGTTATTTATTTAGGTACGGAAATCTAATGAAGATTAAAGAAATCAAATTATACGGTTTTAAATCATTTCAAGAAGAAACGAAATTTCTGTTAAACCCTGGCATAACTGCATTCGTGGGTCCCAACGGCAGTGGCAAATCGAATATCTTTGATGCGTTAAGATGGGTCTTCGGTGAACAGAGCATGAAAGCGCTTCGCTGCGAGAAGAATGAAGATTTAATTCACATATCAGCAGATGGACAGAGTGATTCAAATTTTGCTGAAGTGACCGTAACGATTGATAACGAAGACTATTTCCCCCAGTTTGGCAGCGAATTTGAAATAAAAAGGAGATATTATCGTGATGGTGAAAGCGAATTTTACCTCAATCGGGTAAAATGCCGGCTGCAGGATATTCAGGCACTTTTTCTGAATTCCGGTGCCCTCACCTATTCTTTTCTGGAACTCTCCGAAATAGAAAAAATCATCAGCGGTGATACAAAAGATATGTTCGATGATGTTGCCGGGATACTCAAATATCAGGAAAGGAGAGAACAAACGAAAAGACGATTAGAACAAACCGAGCAGGACTTGCTCCGTCTCGAAGATGTCATTAATGAGATGGAAAGGACGGTGCGTAGTTTAAAAAGACAGGCGCGCCAGACCCAGTTGTATCAGGAATTAAAAGAAGAATACAAAAGACTCTCGCTTTTTATTGCAAAAAAAGAGTATGAAAAAGTAATCTCTGGATTAAATGCTTATGAAACACATCTCAGCGAATTAAACCGTAAGAAACAAGACTTGCTTGTAAAACTAAACCATCTTGATGAAGAACGCAAGCATTTAAAAAACGAATTACAATCACTTGATATAAAAAAGAAGGAATTTGTCAACGAAATAAATAAACTTAATCTGGAAATAGAAGAGTTGCAGCAGAAATTGGTACATCTGGAAAATGAATCAAGACAATTCACTCTGGAGTTAGAAAGGAAGACCGCATCGCTAAAGGAAAAGCAGGAATATCTTAAAATATTGAAAAACAAAATTACTGAAAACGAACTGAAGATCAGTGAAGTTGAAAGTGAACTCAACGTCTGGTATGATAAATTAAAAATCGAGCAGGAAAAGATTGAAAATCTCTCCCGCAATTATGTTGAAACCACCCAGATGATTGGTGAAAAGCAGAAAATTTTAGACGGCGGCATGTTCAAAATTCAGTTGTTAAAGAATGATCTTGCCAGGCTGGAGATAAATAAGGCAAATAAAGAAACAATAGCTGGGCAATTGAATAAAGAGAAAGAAGAACTGGTTCTCACGTTATCCACACTGGTAGAAGAAGAGACTAAATTAGAGAGGGAACTCGATATGATAATCAAAGAACAGGATAATATAAGCAGTATAATCCTTGAGCATCAGCGAACATCCAGTGAAATTGAAGAAAAAATAAAAGGGATTGAAAAAGAACTCCAGAAACGTCAGGAAGAATTGAATGACTGTCGACTGTTAATTGATACTCTTTCCAGCAGGCTCGGTAAAAACGAAAATATAAAATTTATGAAACAGCGATTTAAAGAGAGATTACTGGGTGTGTTCCGGAATTATATTTCCGTTCTTCCCGGTTATGAATCAGTTGTTGATTTATGTCTTTATGAAATTTTAAATTTCTTTCTGGTAAATGATATAAATGCTGAAGACTTTATAAACCTTCCTGAAGGTCGATATGGTTTTATAATCAAAACAAATTTCTCAGGAAATATACCTGAAGAATTACAGAAACTCAAAAATATCACCGACATTGTGGAAGTGAAAGGTAATAATGAATACTTATCTGCAATCCTTTCGCGCTTCTATCTCGCCAGCAGTTTTGAAGAGGGACTTTTTTATGCCAGCAAATTCCCCGGTTACGGTTTTGCCACGTCTGAAGGTGTACTTTTCTACAATAATGTCATCACCATTCAAAAAGGAGAATTTGGTTATTTTCAGATAAGTCAGAAAATGAATGAATACCAGTCAAAGGTAGAATCCCTGCAGAATGAAATAGTTTTTTTAAATGACGAAAAGCGCAAACTCCTTGAACAACAAGAACAGACAAAAGCAGACCTGGAAAAATCAAGGGAGCAATTATTCTCGCTAAATATCAAGAAATCGGAAATCTCAATGAAATTGAGTACGCTCAAAAACAGACTCAATAATCTTAACCGGGAGATCGATGAACTGACAAAAGAAATTCATAATACCACAGGTGAGATTGATAGAATAAATACCAGCCTAAATGAACTCGCCCTTCAGATCAACGA
Source organism: Caldifarciminota bacterium (assembly GCA_026416055.1). Classification (GTDB taxonomy): domain Bacteria; phylum Hydrothermota; class Tepidihabitantia; order SM23-42; family JAOAFX01; genus JAOAFX01. The sequence goes on along the minus strand of JAOAFX010000005.1, from coordinate 12,620 downwards.
TGAAGAAAAGGACATTGCCCGTACCCGGAGTGAAAGGGAAGAGCTGGAAAGCAATTTAAAAGAACTGGAAAGAAAAATTGATGATCAAAATAAGGAACTCAATCAGATAATTTTAAAGATCGGGATATTAAATGAACTGAAGTCTGTTGCCGAAAAGAATGCACAGGATACACGGAATGAAATTTCAAATCTGCAAAAAGAGATAGAAGAAATAACCAGATTATCAGAAGATGAAATGGGCAAAATCATAGAAAAACAGATTGAAGAATTAAAGGAAATGATAACCACAAAAAAGGAACAACGTGCTCACCTCGAAATCCAGATTCCTGAAGAATCAATACAAGCAATATCCCGAAAACTTGATATTATTTATGATGAAATTGCCCAGCTTCAAAAACAGCAGGATGAAATCCAGAACGAAATAATGCAGATTAATTTCCAGATATTTGAACTGAACCATAAAAAAGAAGAGTTGATAAAGAAAGCCCGTGAAGAATTTCAGACCAACTTAGAAGAATACACTCCCGAAGAAATACCCGAGCCTGAACAGAGATTGAATGAAATCAAAGAAAGATTAGCACGCCTGGGAGAAATCAATCCTTTGAGTCTCAGTGCATATGAACAGGAAAAGAAGAGGCTTGATGAATACATCGCCCAGCGCAATGATATAATTGCCGCCAAACAGAACCTCCTAAAATCGATTGCCGAACTCGATGCCCGCGCCCGGGAACGATTTATTGACACATTCAAACAGATTAAAGAAAAATTCAATGAAGTATTTTCTAAATTCTTTGAAGGTGGTGAAGCCGACCTTATCCTTACCGACCCTTCAAATCCTCTCACCTCTGAAGTTGATATAGTAGTCCGGATGAAGGGCAAAAGAATAAAAAGAATTAATCAGCTTTCTGGGGGTGAAAGAACCCTTCTTGCAGTAAGTCTTCTGCTTGCCTTTTATCTTGTAAAACCTGCACCTTTCTGTATCCTAGATGAGATCGATGCACCGCTGGATGATGTGAATGTGGTAAGGTTCAATAAATTCCTGCGTGAATTATCCCAGCATACCCAGGTCGTCATCATCACCCATAACCGTGCCACCATGGAATTTGCAGACTATCTATATGGTCTCACCATGGAAAGGCCGGGTAAGAGTAAAATTGTATCCACACGGCTTGAAGATTTAGAACCGGTAGAAGTGGCAGAGCAATAAAAAATATGTCTTTAACTTACCTGAGCAGATTCCTTGGCAAATTGAGTGGCATTTTCAGTAAAGAAAAAAAATCAGACATATCAACTTTAGAACAGACCCTTTTAGAAGCCGATGTCGGCGTTAAATATACAAACTTTCTGCTTGAAAAAGTCAATAATAATCCAGAAAATTTAAATAAAGAAATACTCAAACTTGTTAATATCAAAATGCCCGATACAAATCCAGCAAAGCCCTTGATTATTCTTGTATGTGGAGTCAATGGCTCGGGTAAGACCACTACCGTTGCAAAACTTGCCTATATGTATCAAAAGAAAGGCAGTGTTCTTCTGGTTAGCGCTGACACCTATCGGGATGCCGCATCCCAGCAGCTTGATATCTGGGCACAAAAAGCCGGTGTTGAAATCGTACGTTCCCAGAAAGGACAGGATGCCGGTGCTGTTGTGTATGATGGATTGAACAAGGCGATGACAAAAAAAATTGATACCGTCCTGATTGATACTGCGGGCAGATTACATACCAGAAGCGACCTGATGGAAGAATTAAAAAAGATAAAAAGGGTAGTGACCAAACTAAAACCTTCTGGTCCAGACCTTTCACTTTTGACGATTGACGCCACACTTGGACAGAATTCAATCCAGCAGGCAAAAATCTTTGCTCAGGAACTTGGCATCAACGGTTTGATTCTAACCAAATTTGATGGCACCGCTAAAGGAGGTGCGATAATCCCTATCTGTGCTGAATTAAAAATCCCTGTCTTATATCTTGGCGTTGGTGAAAAGATTGAAGACCTTATAGAATTCAAACCTGAAGAATTTGTCGCCGCATTGTTTACAGACTGACGCATATTTCCTCCTTCTAAAATTCTAAACTTCTCCGTATGGAATATTCACCATCTCCCCTGCTCCATTTCCTGCCAGTGAACTGATACAAAAATTATTGCTGACCAAATAGCCATTTATATGACCATCCGCTGTTTAAATCAGTGAAGATTTTGATACCGGAGTAATAAAATAAAAAAGGGCACTGACTATTTTAATTTTTTGTTGTAATTTATTGCTTTAGTAGTAACTGAACTTAATGCTCGAAAATGAAGAAGGCGAAAAGGTTATAATCTCTGTTTCTAAGTTTTTAGTGACAGTGAACAAAAGTGTTCATCAGCAATGAAAAGTTTTATGAATAATAAATTTTAATGATTTCAAAATGATACTAAAAAACGAACTTAAAAAAATCGCAAAATTACAAAAAGCAGAAATTTTATCATTCCTTTATGCCACCTCAATTAAATCTTCTTTAACTGTTATATCAGGCGGGTCCATATTTTCTCTCCGCACTGGCTTTCTGGTCTTAAATGTAAAGACATAATCATCCAATGGTGAACCTTCACTCTTTCCATCCTTATCCCCATCCAGGGTATTATCCCTGCGGTATCCTTTGCCGTGCCTTTTATTGTAACCTGATAATTCCTATTATACTGTAGCCCCGTCGTATCATCGGTAACCTCCGGGTCATAGCAACGAAGTAATATTGTTTTATCTTCCTCCAGCCATTCAATTCCCTTAATCTCTACTAATCTATTTTCATCTAAATTTTTAACTTCTATAGCACTTTCAACAGGAGTTCTATCCATCGTTTTAGTAAATGCAATCAATATATTCTTGTAAATATCCACATCCTCGGAACTTCCTTTCTCGCCGCTCGGTGGATCAGTGTAATAAACCTCAGGTGGCTCAACGGGCCAGCCTAAGGCATAATAAACCTTATACCATCTATTTTCTGCTTGTACCCAGGCGGAGATAGAACGGGGCGAATATGAGCGGGTATCCCATACCCAGTATTTCCAGGTCTTCATATCCTCGCCTTTTCCTTCAAATCCCCAGCAGCAATTCGCATGCCCCCGGGGTAACTCGATTTCACACAAAACAATAGGCCGTCTTTCTCCTAAGAAATAAACAAAATTCATAAAAAACTGGTAAGCTTGTGGTAACGGTGTATCAGGCAACAGTAGATTTTGTGCAGTCAAGAAAGTCTCATCATGTAATCTAGCCACTTCTTTAAATCCGTGGGGAATTTGCGTAGGGGATGGTTCTTCACCAATAACCTCAGCGAAATCATCGGCATATTCACCTGGCGATGAACCATCAAGATAACCTTGATTCTGCCAGTACATCATAACATCAGTGCATGATGTGGGACCACATTTGTGACCGAGAAATTCCTGAAGATAATTGGGCACATTATCAATTATGTACTCAAAATGCCCCGCCGGAGGGAAAGAACCTTTTCCGGGATTACTTTTATTTAAGTCTTGAAGTTCGCCTTTCTCAATATGCTGCTTTGGATGTTCTATCAGTTCACGGGTCATCTTCTTTATCTCCTCAAGCGTTCGGAAATAACCAAGGTCTTGAATGGGTCCATCGTAAAGGTCAACTACTATCTCGTCTTTTTTGCCATTTTCCTCAATCTTAAATACAACGAAATAGCAGGAATGTGCTTTAAGAAAATATAAATCATAAGGAGTATTTTCAGTAACAGGGTAGCCTTTTGTTTTTAGAGTCTCAATCCATTTTGGAAGACGAGCTACCGCAAGTTGCACTTCTGCATGTGGATATTGTTTTAGAACCTCTGGACATATTGCGCTGCCATATATTGGACCACCTTCCCCCCGCATTATAATTGTAGAAGACCAGACCCCACGCCCATTTTTCTTAAACAAAAACTCCACCGCATAGGGCAAGTCATCATAGCCCAGATATACAGTCCAATCGGTAATTTTGGCACCACTCAGAAGATTGTATTCAGCCAAGTTCCGTTCTTTATCTCCCGGATGTACTTCGGGGGCTTTCAGTAAAATATCAAGATGAGTTTGAAAGTCTTTTTCTGCTATTTTCTTACACTCCTCAATACTCAATATCTTGGGCTTCTCCACATTCCTACCCATCGCTAATACATCATTGCCTTGTGTCTGGCCAAATAGCAAGGCAAGACAAAAAGTGGTAATAGTTATTGTTGTAAAGTTATGCATTTTAACCTTCCTTTTTTTCTTTTATCTTAATTTCACAAAGTGTAAACGTTGCCGAATCATAGCAATGCACCAGAATCGTGCGGTCATCAACCCAGAAAACAGATTTTATCTCCACCTCTGAACTATCATCATCCACATTTATAACCTCAAGTGCCTGAATTACTGAAACCGTATCCATCGCTTTATTAAACACCACCTCAAAATTATACTCATCACCAATCTCTTTTGGCTTTTTCTTCCTGAAATCAAAAACATCCACACCCTCCTCACCATCCCCAGGGTCAGTAAAAATGACCTGGGGTGGTGGTTCAATCCAGAATTGATAATTTGCATCAGGCGGCGATTCTGCCTGTCGCCATTCACCACCGGCATCGCGATAGGCGATTGTACGAGGATTACCATCATTCTGGTTGCCTGCTAAATCCAATGCCCCGGAAATCATCAAAGTTGCCCTACCCCTGGTACCAGCAGGAATAAAATCATCAGCAGTCACTGCCCGATAAACCCGATTCCCTATCCACTGACCAGCAGGCACAGTCTTTACCCCACCATCCGGAAACTGCACCCGAAGGGCTGGCAAAACATCAGTCCTCATATCTTCACTAAACTCAATCAGAAATTGCAGATACTTACCTGCCTTACAATAATCATTTTTATCAATAACCAATTCGCCCAAATCATAATCGCTTGCCGGTTCGGTAGGCCAGTAGGCCTGGTATTTTACCACCTCCTGCCCAATCCTCACCCCCTGAACATAGGGCCTAAAATTATCAATCATCACATCTTCATCCTCAGCACATCTGCGATTTATCGTATCACCCCCATTGTCCTTGATATCATACGCCATCACCCAGACCCGATAATCGCCATCAGGGAATTCGGCCTCCGGGTTGATTCTTGCATTCAAACCGTCCCAAGGTTGACCTTCGCGAAGCTTGGTGTTCCACCAACGGTCATAATTCTGCTCGCCCAGGGAATTTGTTACCCAATGATAGTAAATCCGGTTTGTAGATCTACTTTTGTCATACACATAGAGAACATAGCCAATAACATTGTCAAAGCGTATGTTCTCAACTGGTTGGTAAGTAATTTGCCCTTGCCTGTCCTTAATCAAATATCGAATCCTATAGATCCCGGTAGTAGCACTCCCATAACTTTGAGCGTCTTTTGCACGCACAAGTATATCAGCTCGACCCCATAACGGCGAATAAATTTGGGTATTCGTGCCTTGTCGAAAGAACATGAAGTCGGGTGAACCCCAAACGGTAGTTATGGCAGTATCTGCATAGTTATCAAAACCGCCTCGACGCAGAGGATTAAGTTTATTCGGTATCCCAATACCATCTTCAAAATGAAGATGGGGCTGCTCAATTGCACCGATAACACCTAACAGTGTAACACTGGCTGTACACTGCCTTGCTGTGTCTAAAATAAGATCGTTAGGATTTATATGAACATATCTAAAATTTCCCACTTCAATCCAACCGTTTTCGACATTACTCCAGCGACTGACCTTACCGTCTGCCACAGGATAAACCTGAGTGCCGGCACCTCGACCTATATCAACCCCATAATGAAAATGATAATCTAAACCTCCATAGGGTTCTCTAAACTCACCGAAGGTAGCATTGATGGGGTGAGGACCAGGAAATTCAGCAACAGGCCATGGATAAGACAGACAATATTGTGCTATAAGCACTGAAGCAAAAATTGTCAGGAATAATTTCAATCTCATGATCCCCTCCTTGTAATAACAAAAGATTTAATTTTATTGGTTCGGTCAACCACCACGAACTTGTCACCAATTTTGGATATTGCAGCTTTAGGAACGTAATGATAGGTTACATCTGCAAGTTCATCTTCTAAAAGAAGGCGACCGTGTTCATTTAACAAATAAACTTTATTCGGATATTTGCATACAAGAATTTTATTGAAATCTTTATTTACACTAACCGCCCCAAAACCTTGAGACTTTATGATATGCTGCCAAAGTATTTTCTTGGCTAAGATGTCAATCAAATAACAAGAACCATGTGCATCCGCAACTAGAATGTATCTTTCGTCGCTGGAAAATTTACAAATATAGTTACCTCTTCCTTGGGTTAATATTCTAAAAAGAAGCTTCCCCTGCGCATCGAAGACTCCAATATTCGCCGCTTCCAACTTATTTTTTATTATTGGGTAGACTATATAGCTGTTACTAGGTGAAAATACAATGTAATATCCACCCCCCACATCACCATATAATGTAGCAGTTGAATCTTCTCTTAAGATTTGAATCGCGCTGTCAAGCACAATAAGTTTCCCTCGCGGAAAAGCCAAGGGAATGCCAAGCGCAATAAATTCGCCGTCTGTAGAGAAACCAGTCCAGAAGCCGGCAAAATCTTTTCTTATACTTTTTAATAATCCGTTTTTATTGTATATTTCTATCGGTGCTGCCTCAACTTCGACACTAAGGCTACCTATTATTAGCCGTCCGTCAGGAGAGGGCACATAAGGTCCGGTACCGAGTCCATTAAGTGCCCAATGTACGCGACCGGCAGCGTCCACCATTTCGAATTTTGATTCATGATCACCACCACGCCATTTCGTAGGAGTCGTTATTCCAATATATTCACCATTCTGAGAAATGACCGCCTCGGCATACTCACCTGTTTCGATTGAGTTTTTTATTTTTCCCGTAGGATCAAAGAACTTAAGCACTTTTTTCTTGCCTTTTTTAGAGATCACGACCTTTGTATAAAATATTTCACCTCTCCCTGACTTCTTCTCCGCGGCACTAAACGCCTCCTCCTTCCACCCCATCCTCTTCGCCTCGTCGATGCTCACCGTGGCCGTGTCGAATATCACATCCACTATCGTATCATCAAAGGTCTTCTCATAAACCGGGATAAGTTCAATCTGTGATGTTCCTTTCTCCTCTGCCCAGACCAGTGATACAAAGCATAGAACAAGGATGGTGATTATAGTTTTTATGGTTTTATGGCTAAACATAGTTTACCTCCTGCTTGCACTGGCAAGCATTGATGCAAACGAATATGTCCAATCCGCCCTCGTCCGCTTCCACCTGCCCGCAGACCAGATTTTTATGGAATATCGCAAAACCTAAAATTTACTCTTTTTATCACCATTCCCACAACACTATGACACCCAAGTTGCACCAATAAGCATAAATCCCCTTACTTACTCCTTATTTAATTTATTTCTGAAAAATGCCTATATCAAGACTTTGCTCCTGATAAATCCAATTTTTTGATATATACCTCAAAGAGCTTTTCCATCTTTTTTCGCAGTGTGAAATAAAGTATCAAGGCAATCAAAAAACCAATCCCACCAATAATCCACCCTTTTATTCCAAGTACCATTATCTTATCACCGGCAATCACATATATCAGTATCCCAGGAATTCTACAGATGGCAATCAAAACAATCAATATTTTTAGAGGTACTGTTGTTAGCCCTGCAAGATAAAATAATCCATCCCCTACTGGATTGGGTAATATTGCCAGAAATAATATCAAAGGCAAGCCACGTTTTGTTATCTCGTGTTCAAAAGCGAGTGCCCTCTCTTCAACAAATAGATACAGTATCTTTTTTCCAAAAAATCGTGATACAAGCATTGCAAACAATCCACCAGTTATTACTGCACTCCATGATACTAAAAAACCTTTTAATGGCCCAAAAAGCATACCTGAGGCAACATTTAAAACCTGTCCGGGCACCGGCGCAAAGAATATCTGAAAAATATAAAGGAAGAAATATATAAGATAAGCGGTGAAACCGTAACCCTGTATCTCATTCCTGACTTTTTGGGGGTCACTCGTAATAAAACCGAAATTTCTGACAAACAAGGTTGATACGACAAAAATAATAGCAAAAAATGCTATTACACCTGAGATGCCAAAAATTTGTTTTAGTTTCATTAATTAAATTATATTCATTTTTGAAACTCTATCAATATCATTGTTTTATACCACGGTCTTTGCGTGTTTAGCGTTGAATGAATTTTGAGCATGGTTAAAAATTTGTCCCCACCTCAACAGGTGGGGGCAAAAAGATGTAGTCTAAAAAATTCTCAGCACTACAATTCGTAGATAATACGCACCAGTATCACATTCATATCAGCAGTATTCTGCGCCTCATTGTGGAATGAGGTAAAAAGAACTGTGCCTTCACCGTAATCAAACCTTACCATTACCGGTCGATTAGGTAATTCATTATTATAATAGTCATGCACAGTTGCCTTTATCATTGTCTCAGTATTACTGCTGACACATCCATGATTACCCAGGAACCAAGGTCAAAATTTATCTGCATCGTATTCTTCCTTAATTGCTCAACAAGGTCCTGTGCCAGCACCGTTGCACTCACAAGCTCTGCTAATCCTGCCCTTGCATCATCGTCTACTGTATCATCGCCGTAGAAATCTATATATTCCAGGAAAGGTCTTTCCACAAAACCGTAAGCCCAATCAGACACATACATACTCTTTCCACCATGTATATATTGTTTGATGTTCCTGATCATTGTAGAATCAAGCGTCTCATCAGCCCCACAATTGACGAATATAATCGCATACTTGCTCATGAGAGTAAGATTGTAAAACAAATCATAAGGGTCGTCGTATAAAACATATCCGCTGCTATCTACGTCAGGACTGGATAACTGCTTAAATCCAAGGGTATTAAGAATGTCTTGAATTCGGTCATAAGAACCATAAATGACTGCCATCTTTATTTTTACTGCTCCTTCACCCGTTCCCAGCTTAATGGGATTATTTTTAGTAGAAATCTCATTTTTTCCACCTTTGACATCAACCTCAATCTCATTCTTGAAGGAGCCTGATTTTAAGACAATTGTCTGGGTTCCCACCGGTACTTTCTCAAGTTCAAAGTAACCGGCTTTATCCGACTTTGTGGCTATAGATGTTTGGCTCTTCACATAGACCGAGACCCCAGCCAGGGGTATCTTCCCATTGGCTGTGTAAACATAGCCAACGACCGTCCCCATATCGTCGCTTGTGCATCCAGTAAGGATTATAAGGCAAGCGAGCATCTTCAAAGACTACCCAACCATTATGCCTCTTTTTGATCTTTTATCATCCCGTGGAGTATAATCATCTTCTTAATTCTGTCAATAGAATGCATGCCTGAGTACTTTCCACATTTTATTGAAAATTTACGAAATAAACAACGAATTAGCAATCCTGAAATGAACTTCAGGACAGGACTGATGCACTCCAGAAAATAGCCCAAAGCGGTCAGCCCCAAAATAGCAGAACAAATCTTCAGGTTGCTCAAGTTCTTGAATCTGTTTTCAAATCTACAATAATATTATCGCGACTAAAAATCGCTTATACAGGTCCCGGAATTTGTAAAGCTAAAGCTTTGCCCTACATTTGATGGCTATTCGCAAGGCTAAAGCCTTGCCCTACGTTTAATTTTGAATGTGGGGATAGAACTATAAGAATGTAGGGCAAAAACCTTCAGGTTTGCTTTATATCTTGCCCTTTATTGTCCCACAAATTGACAATGATTTTATTGCGACTGGGTAGTTGCTTCATACAGAAAGGACTATTAAACAAAAATGTGGAGAGGACTCAGACAATTGGTCGGTTGACATATACCAGATTTAACATATAATCTAATCCATAATTCAGGAGGCAGAATGGCCCTTAATACAAGAAAATTCATCAATGAGCAAATAAACAAAATAAAGAAAGAAGTAGGCAATGGTAAGGCAATCTGTGCCACCAGTGGTGGTGTTGATTCTATGGTCTGTGCAGCCCTGGCGCATCGGGCACTGGGCGACAGATTGACTGCCCTCTTTATTGATGATGGTCTGATGCGTGCAAATGAACCACAGGAGGTTATCAGGATTTTAAGAAGATTGGGGATAAGGACTGTGCTGATAAATGCCGCAAAAGACTTTTTTAAAGCACTGAAAGGCAAAAAAGACCCAGAAGATATGCGGAAGGCTTTCCGGGATACTTTTTATAAAACCTTGGGGCTGGCCGTAAAGAGATTTAATGCCACCCATCTAATACAAGGAACTATCGCTGCAGATATAAAAGAAACAAAGGGCAAAATAAAATCCCAGCACAATGTCCTTTCCCAGATTGGCATAAATCCTTTAAAATACGGACTGAAGATTATTGAACCACTCGTAACATTGTATAAACCGGATGTCCGGAAAGTTGGGAAAGCACTCGGCTTGCCTGAAGCAATCTGCCAAAGGATGCCCTTCCCTGGACCAGGACTGGCAACAAGGGTGGTGGGTGAAGTAACACCGCAAAGAGTCAGCATTGTACGCAGGGCTACATTGATTGTTGAACAGGAATTGAAGAATTTGAAACCATTCCAGGCATTTGCAGTTTTGTTATCTGACCGTGCCACAGGGATTGTGAATGGCAAAAGGGCGTTTGGAAAAATCATCGTCATACGCAGTGTGGAGTCAAAGAATGCGATGACTGCCACACCCACCAGGATTCCCTATAAGATTCTTGAAAAAATCCAAAAAAGAATCGTCCGTGAAATTCCTGAAGTTATAAAGGTGTTGTATGATATAACACCCAAGCCGCCAAGCACGATTGAATATATTTGAACATCCCGTCTTTGATTATAAGACAAAAAATATCATGCCAATTATTTATATATTGACACTCTCGATAATTTTAATATACTAAAGTCATGAAACCGATCAATGCTTATCTAAAACAAAAATTGCATTCGGGTTGGGTGATTGCCAACCATATCCTCGTCTCGTTCCATGTCGCCTTTATTTCATCGGTGTTGTGCATTCCTGAAGGTCTGAAGGGAAAGGAGGTCTTGGGATTTATCTTTACAAGTCATGATACCGTGATCTCAGCACTATTCTGGTTTATAACTTTTCATACCGGGATTGCTATCCACGAGATGGGACATTATCTGAGGGCAGTAAAACTCAATGCTCTCAATGAGAATATCCTGCCCGCAGCCCAGAAAAGATACAAAAGCTCTGGACTGGCAAAACTTTTCTGGTATATTGAGATGTTTATAAAAATTCCGTATGGAAAATTTACGGGCATAAAGAAAGAAGGACTTACCTATTATCCTGATGCGCCGTTCAATTTAAGTGTTGCTGCGGCTGGTCCTGAGATAAGTGGTAATATGGCACTGGTGATGTTACCGGTTGCAATAATTCTCCTTGCTATAGGTTTAATCGGCGATTACATAACGCTTACCTACATTGGCAGGCTATGCCTTGGTATAGGGGTTGTGGGACTGCTTGATTTCCTCATTGCTGACCCCGGTAAATATCGTGAATTCAAAGAACGGGAAGCAAAGGCAAAATTGAAGGCCGAGAAGATTGAAGTTACTAAAGTCGGCTGGCTGGCAAAAGCCAGGGAAGTTAAAAAAATGATGATGGAGAAGAGAATCCAGACTATAAAACTAAGAGATGGTGAAGTGGTGAGTGCACCCTGGCAATTTAGAAACTGTGGGATGGGTGGAAGGCATACCGAAAAAGAATATCCGGAAAGTAATATAAGCATGCAGGAAATGATGTTCCTGCCTCTGTGTGCAAAAAATTATGAAGAAGCCCAGATGATTACAGTCGCACTTCAGACGCGATTAAAAGAAATAATTGAAAAATCCGAAGGAGCACGGGTAATGGGTATCGGTCTTGAAGGTGGTCTTGCGCCCTATATTGCAAAGGAACCAGGTGACATCGTTCCGGAACAGAGACTCTGGCGCATGGCTATCCAGGCGATAAAGGATATAGGTTATCGTCCCGGTGAAGATGTTGCATTAGCCTTTGACCCGGCATTGAGTGAATTGAGCAATGCGTACAGAGAGGAATTCAATCAACCCGATGCTATTGGTATGTATTACTTCTGGCGTAGCGAAGAAAAAGTTGTCATGTCCAGAGACCAGCTGATTGAACTTTATAAAAAAGCAGTCGATGAACACCCAATCTTTTCACTTGAAGACGCATTTGCTGAGGATGATTACGAAGGCTGGCGTATCCTGATGAGAGAACTCGGCGATAAATTGTTCATAATCGGTGATGATATTGTCACAACAAAAGATTCCACAATCGAAAAATGCGCCGATGATGGATTGATGAATACCGCACTTATCAAGGCGAATCAAATCGGAACGTTGTCAGAGACTTTGATTGCAATGCTTGTTGCCCTGGGTAAGGGTATGGATTTACTTGTATCCCATCGCTCCAAATCTCCCAATGATGATATGGAAGCGCAGATTGCACTTTCAGCCAATGCCATGGGTTTGAAGGCTGGTGGTGGTGCCAATACCGAAAGACTTTTTAAATACGGCTCAATCACCAAGATAATGAAGGAACTTGAAAGTACCCTGGAGAAAAAGTTTGAAGAAAAAGACTACGCTGAAG
>JAOAFX010000059.1 GCA_026416055.1 Caldifarciminota bacterium | reverse complement strand
GTGTACCAGACTGCCCATTTGCTTAACTACCTCCTGATAACCAATTTATGAACCGCCTGATAATCCTCTGTCTTCATCCGGATAAAAATAAATTTGTGGAAAAGGGCGTTGGGGAATGGCTTAACCATTATATGATAATTTCACGCGTTATATAGTTGTTGTCAATGTCTAATTTGCAAACGTAAGGGGAACTTGTTATCAATAAATATAAAAGGATTGAGGAGCATATTGTTATTCAGGCTGATTGGGGTGATGAGTGGGGTTGGTGATTAGGGTGAGGAGTTAGTATGGATGAATCGTCTTTTGGCGTCTGTGGATGCCGAGACGACCTGGATTGGCAAGGCTCGTAAGGAGCAAAATGGTTATGTAGAGCGTAGTCATCGGACAGACGATGAGGAGTTATACATTCCCTTTGGATTGGAGATAAAAGATACTAATTCCCTGTTTTTGATTGCTTATAGCTGGATAAGATACTACAATACTCAGCGGCGAAATAGTGGTAATAATCTTAACAATAAGATACCACTTGAGCATGCAAAAGAGCTTATGCCGACTTAGATTCAAATATTGCATTATCCCCCGGTGATATTAGATAATTTAACTACCTAATTCTTATTGGATATCTGGTAAAAAGGTATATGAACATTACACTGATGGAAATTACAGAATCAAAATTTCTAAATGCGAATTATGGAGACCTTAAAAGGCTTATTTGGCTCAACACTACTCCATCATTGCTGCGCCTATTGCTCCTACAAATTGTGATTCTTCAGGAACAAATATTTCAGGATAGTATCGTCTCAGTGCCCTGACCAGTCCTGGATTGAGTGCACCACCCCCGCAAAAGAGCACTGGCTCTTCGATCCCTAGCGGTCCGGCTATACCATTAATTCTCCTTATTACCGAATCACATACTCCAAAGATTATGTCTTCAATCTTTTTACCTTCCTGTATCAAACTCAAGATTTCGGTCTCTGCCATCACAACACAGAGCGAATCAATCGTTTCTGGTTTCTCTGACTTCAAAGCCATAGCACCAAATTCCTCCAGTGATAAATTCAATGCATGGGCAATCTTTTCAATAAAATTCCCGGTCCCGGCAGCGCACCGATCGTTCATAACAAATTTTACCACCCGACCGTTTTTTATTTTTATTATTTTGCTGTCCTGACCACCGATGTCAATAACGGTTTTAACTTCAGGATTGAAATAGGTTGCGCCGCGGGCAAAAGCCGAAATTTCGGTTACAATTTTGTAAGCATCTGCGACAAGTTCCCTTCCATAACCTGTGGCAATGATTTTCTCATATCCGCTTAGGGCATTTTTAACCGCTTCAATCGCTTCCTTAGGTTTGTATGCAGTCCGCAATACTATCTTTTTTATCACTTTTCCTTCGAATAAAACTCCTTTGGTATAAATTGAACCGACATCTATACCCAGTACCATCCTTTCTCCTTTCCAGCTTTTATAAATGCCATAACATTTTCTCTTGGCGTTTTTATCGGAACCTCGCATCCGGTTGACACGATATAACCTTTGCGTGCGAACTTCAGTTGTTCCACCATCATCCCCGCTGTCTTGTGAATCTCTTCAGGGTTTGATAATAAAAGCGTGGTAGTATCAAAATTTCCAATCAATCTTATTTTATGAGATAACTTATCAAGTGCTTTCAACATATTAACCCGATCAAGGCTTATCAAATCAGCACTCGTCTGGAGGAAATATTCTAACAATGGTGATGTATCTCCACAGATATGTAATATCACATCAAAATCAAAACGGTGGAGATAATCGATAAGTTTTTGTTCGTAAATCATGGCGACATCTTTGTAAATTGCCGGACTGATTACACTACCTGATGCGAGAGGGTCGACTATGATGGGTAGTGCGCCGGCATTTATTACCTCAAAGCAGAATTCCTTTGTTACATCCAGGATAGTATCAAGGATAATTTTTATACCATCAGGCCTTTTCAATGTCTCAATGAGAAATTTTTCCGGTGGTAAAAGGTGCATGCCGGTTGTAAATGGTGCGGGTATATAGGCAAGGATAGGGACAATATCGCCCACGGATCTATAGGCATACTTTATCGCTTCAAGATATACTGGCAGCCTTTTGGATTTTCTGGGATTGGGAATTATTATCTTATCATGCAGACCGTTCAGGAGTGCTGGTTTTTTCAAAACCGGAAGGTCATCGTCTGGGTAATTGAATTCTGAACCCATTGCTTCAGCGATGAGACCCACTTCTGAAAATATTGATATCGCATCATGTTGATAAATCTCAAACGCAGTTATCTGCGCCTTCGCCATCCTCTCACCATTAGTATAATATCTTTTTAATTTGATTCCTGCTACAGTTGCAGCATGGGATGTGATGAGAGGTATCACTGGACATCGGTCAGGTTTTTCGTCTATAACGAGCATCCCAAAACGTTCCCTCGGTGTGAGAATATCTTTCATCTCATCGCCTCCACGAATGCCTCAAGCCTCGTCTTTATCTGCTGGGTGATGCCAAATGGTGCAGGCACATCGATCGATAATATCGGTACATCACTGAGTAATTTTTCAATCAATCTTGTCTCCATAGCACAGTGGGAAGCACCGAGCATATTGGTTATTAATACACCTTTAACCTGTTTTTTTACAATCTTTTCCTTTATCTTTTTAATCCTTTCTTCAGTAGAACCTATGAGCGAAGCATTGATAAAAGCCCTTGCAAGTGCCCGTAGCGGCTCGATATCTTCTTCAATCTGAACCAGTGCCTGATTTATGACATATTCAGTTGTAACAACCCGACAGCCACATTCTTCAACAAGATTCAACAGATATGGATCAGCACTCGGTGTGACCCAGGCAATAGGAATGGCGTCTTTCTTAAGCACACCAATGCCCTTCGCCACCCGGTCTTTGACCAGATGATAAATCATCTCCACAATTTCCAGCCACTCATCAAAATCGGCATAACCATAAAGATTTCCGAATTCTATAACCATCAATTCGAGTGCAGGTATGGGTGCTATCGGTGCTTCTTCATTCATCCTTTTGATTCCCATCACCAGCCTGCGCAGGGTATTTATCTTTTTTATTGTATCTACAAGGCGATGGGGATTATTCACACCAGTGAGCTTGAATAACGCCTGCCAGATCCGCTTATATTCTCTTATCAGATGCTCTTCAAGAATCTTTGGATAAACAAAGCCCTCTTTTGTTTTTTCAAGGATCTGGGGCTTTGGTTTATTTAGAAAGAATTCAGGTGATTTCCGGTACGGAATTTCAGCCCAGAATACCTCATAACCCATATCTTCCACTGTTTGCATCACACAGGAGTAATCATCACATGAAGCACCGGTGGAGGCTATGATCAGATCCGGTTTAGGGAAATAAGCCTTTTTATGGAAGGCCGCAACCACAGCCCTGGAAAAACAGGTTGCCTCAGGAACTCCTAATTTGCTTGCAGTATCCAGCAATTCAGTAGACTCCTTAAAAAATGGTGTCCACCATAAACACTCGGGATAGAATGGTACACACTCAGGAAAAGACATCACCAGTATCGGAACCACTCCCAGATCACCCATTGTGGCAATAACCTTTTTGCCTATCTGTTTTGCGCGAAATAATCTTTCGGTTTCATTGAAAACAAATCCCCACATCCGCAGCGCCTCAAATGAATTATCAAACTTCAAGCGCTTCAATTCGCGCATGCCATAAACCATGAAGGTGGCAGGTGGAGAAAGATAGATTCCCCATTCTCCATTATTGTAGTATCTGTATCTACTAATCGTCTCCGTTGAAATCTTTTCAAATTGTTTTGACCATGTCCTCAGTCCGATTTTTTTTGGCGATACCTTGTATGTCCTTTTCATACAATTCCACCCCGGTAAGAGGCGAGAACATCTATGAAGGCGTCTATCCTTATCTTCATCTGGCTCATGTTCTGAAAAGAAAAGTCGCTTTTGAGCTTCAAAATCGGGAGTGAAAATCTCTTTTCCATTCTATGAATTTCAAAATCAAAATTATCGCAGTAATCAAGGACAAAAGCGATTATCCCCGTGCTCTTTGTTGCCTTGATCTCTTTTTCTACCCATTCGTAGTATCCTATATTTGGCCTTTTAAATATACAACCGGGCTGATAGAAGTATGCCTTCTTTAAACCTTCTATACTCTTTTCTAAAATCTTTATGTGAATCCCTCTCGATAGACCACAATTGAAATCACCACATATTCTCAGTCTCTGTTCAATCAACTCAATGAAGGGTGCAGATTCATAGGAAACAGGACTTCCCAGTAAAAAGATTCTCGGTTTGTACGATATCTCATCCGGAATCTGGTAAGGAATTTCCTCAAGTCTACCCTGATGATAAAAATTCATGATTTTATGAAATGTTGTAGTGGAGATGGCTGAAGGATTGGCGCGTCTGCGTCCATCGATTGCAATCAACCTCTGCCTTATTCCCTCCCATTTTTCACATTCTTTCTGTATTAAACTTTTGTCAAAGCGACGGTGGAAAAATTGTTCCAGTTCGCTAACCAGTTCGTCAATCTCTGCACTGTATATTTCAAAGTTATCAGTCCGGGGATTGTTAAAAATATAAACTGGAATGTTCGTCGTCGACTTCACGATTTCAATCCATCGGCGTGCCATATCACACCCTGTGCTACCGATGATACATGCAAAGTTCTTCTGATTTTTTAAGATAAAACCAAGATTTGATTTTATAAGGGGGCAGGCATCAACCCGTAGGTGTTGTTCACCTTGCTGGGAAAGTGTAATCTCGCCATGTAGAAGACGATAGGGTTTCAAGCCGGTTGCTGAGAGTATTTCAACCGGAATGTAAGAGCATGTGTAGCCAATCAATTCCATGGTTTTAGCATCAATCCATCAATAAATCTTTTTTGAAAATCTTTTTGCATAGCCAGTTCCAGATGTACCGATTTTTTTCTTATCTTTTCTATTTCTTCAGGACTTATTTCGTTCAATAACAATTTAATCGCACCGCGCAGAGGAAGATCAGTTTCCAGTGTAATATTTTTTATGCCTTCTGGGATCATTCCAATCTGCTTTAATGAATCAACATTGAGATGGGAACCAAATTCACCTGTGATTACACCCATTTTAATTTCAGAAGGCTCAATCCCGGTATAGTCAATCAAAAATTTTACACCTGTATGGATAGCACCAATACCGAGCTGGAGTTTTCTTATATCCATACGGGTAATTTTGAATCCACTGATCTTGAATTCTTTCTTTAAAACACCGTGTTCTGTAAGTAAACCGAGTCTTAAAAGGACTGCCATAAGATCAATATAACCGGAAGCACAGAAACCGATGGGTTTTTCATTGCCAATCGTTGAGATTTTAAATCCATTCTTATAATCAACACGTTCAATTGCTCCGGGGATTGCAAGCGTCCCTGAAGATAATCCCACGCCCTCAAATGCCGGACCCGCAGATGTGGATAAAACATAGATTTTCTTTTCTTTGACCAAAGCAATTTCACCATTGGTCCCAAGGTCAATATAAAGAGACGGTTTTTTTTCATTTAACAGTCCACTTGCAATCAGACCGGAAATTGTATCTCCACCAACAAAACCACCGATACATCCAAATACATAGCTTGCTGGTTTTTTTAAGAAAATGCCCCTTTTTATCGTTCCCTGAAAAGGATAACACCCGAAATTTTTTACCGGTTTACCGAGATAGAAAGAGAGCATGACTGGGTTTCCTACGATTACTGTAAAAGAAGGATCGCTGCAATTCAATCTCTCTTTTAAATCTTCAATACCATTTCTTAAAACTCTTTTTAATAAGCGGTACTTACCATCGTTGGCAAGCCCGACCCTGGTTAATACATCACCACCAAAGGATTGCTGGGGATTATAAACTTTGGCCATTTTTACAATCCTACTCTCGTTTAAATCCACGAGTGCACCTTTTATTACAGTCGTTCCGATATCAATTGCCATACCCAAATGCTTGTTTTTTCTGTGACTTTTCTTTTTCTGCTCTGGAATTATCAATGTCTCAGGAATTTTTTCGCTAAAGTACCTGCAGGCAAGCCTGTAACCTTTTTTTAATAAATCACAGGGAATTAAGACCTTCTCAATCTCATCCGGTGGTCTTGCTTCCCTTCCTATGAATACCCGGCACCTTCCGCATCTGCCCTTACCGCCACAGGCTGCATCAATGAATATTCCTTTTTTCTGGAGTAATGTTAAAAGAGAGGTGAATTCAGACTTCATACGAACGGGCAATATCAATCATCGTTTTGATATTTTCGCTCGGGGTATTTACTGAAACATCGCAGGATGTTGATAAAATAAGGAAATCTTCTTTCAATGCCGATTCTATCTCATTTCTTATCTGCTCTCTATCCCCATGAAGCAGAGTAGAAGTAGAAACTCCACCCATCTTTAAAGTCTTGGTTTTTAATGTAATATCTTCTATGCTCAGGATATCAGCATTGAGTCTATCAAGGATGTCTATTATCGGTTTTGTATAACCGCAGATATGAATACCTGCGTTCATACCATTTTCTTTTATCTCTCTGACTAAAATTCGGAGCGGCTCAAACGCATATTTTTCAAAAAGCAATGGTGATATTACGCTTGAGGAAGCGAGTGGGTCACCAATGAAAATATGGACCGGGATTTGTAATAATTTTTTAAGATAATCACGCTGAAAATTCAATGTCCGTTCAATCACCGATTTAGCCTGTGATTCATCATGCAGTAGTAATTTCAAAAAATCTTCAATCCCGGTGATGAAACAAGCAAGGGTAAAAGGTCCTTTAATTGAGACAAACACCGGCACATCAAGGCTTTCTTTTAATAATCTGGCTGCATTGATTATCACTTCCCTTCTATCATGATTTGGTGAAGTAGTTATCCGATTCATTATTTCAGGGTTCACACATGATTGACTAATTTTGATGAGTTTATCTGGCGAATATTTTACACTGTGTTTTAACCTCGGATAAGGTGCATATTCCAGGCTGCAGCCCATTGCCTCGGCCTCAACATAAGGGTCAGAAAATACCAGCACCATATCATATTTGTAAAGACTATACCCATATTTGAGAGTTTCTGCGAGCATCACAAAGTCGTTAGCAACATCCTTAAATTCTTTATTGAATATTCGGGCACAATGATCCGCACATACCAGAGGGAAGACTGCAAACTTTTTCCTCCTGCCTATGACATCGTTTATCCTCTGTGATTGAAAAACAGAATTATTCATTACCCTGTAAGAGTCTATCTACCAGTCTTGTTGCACCTGCAGCGTCTTCGGCATAACCGTCAGCACCGATTTTATCTGCATACTCCTGGGTTATCGGCGCCCCACCGACAATCACTTTCACCGTTTTACGCAGTCTCTTTTTGTTTAATAACTTGATTATTATCTCCATATGGACCATGGTCGTTGTCATCAAAGAAGATAAAGCAAGAATATCCGGTTTTTCCTGGTCCACCACTTCAATAAATCTTTCATTCGGTACATCCTTTCCCAGGTCTATGACGTCATAACCGCTCGCTTCAAGCATTACCTTTACAATGTTTTTACCGATATCGTGAATATCACCCTGGACTACGCCAATAACAATTCTGCCTTTCCTTCCGGATTTATTTTCTATTAGCAATGGCTTTATCATATTAAATCCTGCATAAAATGTCTCAGCGGCTAACAGGACCTCGGGCACATAATATTCTTTAATTTCAAATAATCTTCCTACTTCTTTCATTCCTGGAATAAGTCCATGTTCCAGAATTTCCTGGGGTCTGATTCCTTTTTCTATAAATTCTTCAATCAGTTTCTTTATCTTTTCTTCTTCAAAACTGACTATTGCCTTCTTGATTGGCGAAAAATCCATTTCACTCCTTTAATTTTATTCTATTCAGAAATTCATTGTTGGCAATAGAGAAATTTCTTGACTTTTTTTGAATTTTATTTAAAATTGTATTCAGAAACAGGAGGTTTTATGAATAAATCTTTAGGGTTTTTTATTATGTTCGCGACTGCTTTGCTATTGAATTGTATAAAGGAACCCGTTGCCTGGTATGAGGATGTAGGGATTGTGGAGATTACTACAGATACCACTATTACCACATTCCATGTTCCAGATACCGATACAGGTCCGGGCAATCCAGGCTGGAATCCATGGGGTAATGGTTCAGCATCTCAGGATTTTACAATTAAATTAAAAGAAAAATCAAAAAAGGATGTGGCAGTGTCAACTCTGCGCTGGCAATTTTTTGATGTAAATGGAACACATATTGCAAGCCGCTCCGAGACCTATGTGCCACCGATTGAGATTGATGGCGGAAAAGAATATACTTACACTGTTTCTATCATTGTTGACGAACGAATCGCCGATGACCTCGATGATGAAGATGGAGCAGCAAATGACTATTATGGGCGGGGCACGATAAAATTTATCGTTGAAGGGTATGACTTGATCCGTGGTGAAGAAATCAACTGCATTTATTCGTACACTCCAATTGAAGTAAGAAAGTAAATATTGTGAAAAATTCACAAATATGAGGGGGTAATTTCATACCCCCTCGAATTTTATGACCTTTAAAGCAGTCATTTTTGATCTGGATGGTACCCTGCTTGATACGATTCAAGATATTGCAGATTCAATGAATGCTGTACTCACCTCACTGGGATTTCCCATCTATAAAATTGACGATTATTACTATCTTGTAGGTGAAGGTATTGATGCTTTGTGTAGAAAAGTTATTCCTGAAGATTTTAATACACCTGAATTGATTACCAGATGCGTGGAGATGATGAAAGTAGAGTATCATAAAAACTGGTTCAAGAATACAAAACCATATCCCGGAATATCTGAATTACTTATAGAATTACAAAAAAGAAAAATCAAAATGGCTGTCCATTCCAATAAACTTGATGAATTTACGAAATTATTCATACAAAAGTTCTTTCCACAAATAAATTTTTCAGCGGTGGTTGGAGCAAGTGTAGAAATTCCTAAGAAACCAGCACCTGATGGCGCATTGTATATTGCACATATTTTTAACATCCCACCTGAGCAAATTGTTTATCTTGGCGATTCTAATATCGATATAAGAACAGCGGTGGCAGCAGGAATGTACCCTGTCGGAGCCCTCTGGGGTTTTAGAAGTGCTAATGAACTCCTCCAGGCAGGTGCAAAATATTTAATTAGAAAGCCAGAAGAATTGCTGGAGATTCTTTAAATTTTTATTCCAAGTTTTTTTATTTTTCTAAACAGGGTAGAACGGTCTATTCCCAAAATTTTTGCTGCCTTCCCCATATGTCCATTTGCTTCCTGCAATGCAGAGATAATATAACTCTTTTCTAACTCTTCCTTCGCAATATCGATATTATATTGAATCCCTGAATCTTTCTTTATTTCTTCCAGGATTGGCAAGACATCATTAACATCGAGTTCAATCCTGGTGGTCAATATTGCGAGTTTTTCCATCAAATATTTCAATTCCCGAACATTTCCCGGCCAGTGGTACTGTTTTAAAAATTGGCTTGCCTTTTTTGTAAGAATCTTTATAGGTCTATTATTTTCAACACAGGCATTCGTGAGAAAATGTTCTGCAAGTAAAGGAATATCTTCAAGCCTTTCTCTAAGCGGTGGTATATGAATAGTGAGAACATTCAATCGATGATACAAATCCTCGCGAAATTTTTTTTCTTTTATTAATTTCAAAAGATTCTGATTCGTTGCGGCAATGATTCGGACATCAATCTTTATTCGTTCGGTTCCACCCAGTCTTACAATCTCTTTATCCTCGATTGCACTCAAAACCTTTGCCTGGGTGGAAAGTCCCATATCGCCGATTTCATTTAAGAATAATGTTCCCTTATCGGCAAATTCAAATTGTCCGATTTTTCGTCTGAATGCTCCGGTGAACGCACCTTTTTCATATCCGAATAATTCACTTTCAATCAATTCGCCAGGCAGGGCTGCGCAATTTACCTTTACAAATGGTTTACCAGCCCTTTGACTTCTTAAATGTATGTTGTGAGCAATGAGGTCTTTACCGGTTCCTGTCTCGCCGAGTATCAAAATTGTACTGTTTGTTGGTGCCGCCTTCTCAACCAGACTCAAAACTTTTTTAATTCCTTCTGATTCTCCAATGACCATGTATTCCTTTAGCATTTCTGATTTCAACCCAGTACTCTGCCTTTTTAATTCAATCTTTTCCAGTGCATTCTTTATCGTTATGAGAATACGATTTATCTCCAGAGGTTTTTCAATGAAATCCTCGGCGCCATTTTTTAAAGCTTCAACCGCAGTTGATACCGTTCCGAAGGCTGAAATCATTACCACCGAAATATCGGGGTCAAAATCCTTTATTCTTTTTAAAAGGGATAAACCATCTGTGTCAGGCAGTTTTACATCAAGCAATACGAGGTCAATCTTGTCTTTCTGGATTTTTCTTAAGCCATCAGTACCATTTGTTGCAAAATCAGCACTGTACCCTTCATTTTCAAGAATATCTCTTAGAATTTCACATATTTTCGTTTCATCATCTATTATTAATATCTTATAATTTTGTTTTCCTTTAAGTGCCATTTCAATATTCATTAGGCAAAGTAACAGTTACAATAGTCCCAATTCCTTCCTTACTTGAGATTTCAATCGTACCTCTATGTATATCAATAACCCTTTTCGCAATTACTAACCCAAGTCCGGTTCCATTCTTTTTAGTCGTATAAAAGGGTTTGAAAAGATTTTTAAGCTGTTCTTCAGACATACCTTTACCGGTATCTTCAATAATAATTTCCACGAATTTCTTTATCTGTCTGTCTTTATCATCAATCTTTTCAATCATATTAGTTCGAATATTTAGAACACCGTTACCATCCATTGATTCAATCGCATTTTCTATAAGATTTGTTATGACAGTGCTGATTTGATTCTCATCACATTTTATTAGTGGAAGTCCTGGAGTCAGAAATTTTTTAATTTGAATTTCATCAGGCAATGTATTCTCGTATCTACTGGTTATCTCATTTATTAAATTATTTATATCGATATGAACAAAAGCAGGTTTTTCAATTGAGAGTATGCGCATAAACCTGTCCGTGGCCTTTCTCAAACGTTCCACCTCTTCCAGAATCGATTTAGAATAATTATCAATCACTTCTGCTTTTTTCCCAAACTTCTCATAGCAGACTTGACACATCCTTTGAAGCGTGAGATTGATGGTGGATAAAGGATTTTTTATTTCATGGGCAAGGCGCTGGGCAAGTCCAGCCCAGGAAAAAATTTCTTTAATATATTTTTCCTCGGTTCTATCAGTAATAATTATCAGCCTTTCTCCACCAATCGGGAAAAATCGAACCTGGAATTTTTTTTCGTCATAATTGAAATCCATTATTGTAGATTTATCATTAGAAATGATAAGTTCCCTAATTTCCTTTGACCCGAGAAATTCATAAATCTTGTTCTCATCTTCGCCAATGAGTTTTCGGGTGTGATGATTAAAGAAAGTGATTTTGCCTTTCTTATTCAATATGATTATTCCATAAGGTGATTCATTAACAAGTCTGCGAATTCTTTTTCTATATTTGATACCTGCAGATAGGGAAACGAATAATCCAATAGTTAATCCTGAAATGATGGCGATATGGATAGTAAGTAGGATAGGAAAATTTGTTAACCTAATTCTTTTGCTAACTTGATAAATTGCAAAACGAATTTCATGATTACTTGAAAAATAGCTACTTGTTAATAAATTAAATTTCCTCTCATTTTTTAAAAGATAACAAGACATAATCCGCTCAGGAAAATCTTTTGAATCGACAAGGGTTTTTAAATCTTCATCAAGGATAATTAATCTATGATCCTTTGTTGAGAGCAAGATTTCTTTTGTTCCATTAGCATCAAGGTCCGTTGCATGTAAGACAGTAATAGGATTATCAAAGGTTTTTTCTTTTATTATCTTAAGGCTATCATTCAATATCCTCAATGTCGCATCAGTATTGCCAGTAATGATTTCTACTCTGCCATCCCGATTAAGGTCACAAACCGCCATTCCAAGGAATGCTTCTCCTGTTTGAAGATAATGTTCTATTTCACCATTCTCAGCATTTAGAATCATAATTTGATTAACATACTCAGACTCAGGAAAACGCTCATTTTCGCAGACGATTACCTTCCATTTATTATTCCGATATATGTCCCCGACATAAATTATTGCACACTGTACATCTCTGCATAGCTGCTTTTTCCACATCAATTGTCCTTCGCTATTCAGGGCAATGACCCAGGCGTGCATATCATCAATGTCGTTCATCACTGCACCATTAGATGTCCTTATCGTCCCAAAGAATATCTCTTTTTTGTCATCGCCATTTATGTCTGCACAGTAAAGATTATCATCATACCATATAATTGCGCCACCTAACCAGTAATGCCATAATTCTTTACTATTTTTATAGTCAAATACAAAAATTCCTCTTGGATAGAGATCAAAAGCAGCTACGGCAATACAGATAATCTCATTGAAACCATCATTATTTATATCGGAACTGAAGGCCTGCGTGATATTGCCATCATAACCTTCATATCCAGCCTTGCTGATATCCTTACCCACAAAGGCGATGCATTTCTTATCATCATAGGCGCTTATTATCTTTACAGTATCATTATCAACAACAGAGATAAATAGACTTGGTTGTATAGTATCATTAAGCCTGAAAAATCCGAGGGGCATAACCCTTTGGTCAGGGCGTGCTGTATATTGTTTTGAATCAATCCCATACTGGTCACGAACCATTACATAATAGCTGTAACACTCAAGTATCTCATCTATGCCATCGCCTTCATAATCCGAAGGTATGACATAACTACATTCTGCTTTATAAAGGCTCTTCAGAGTCCATTGATAATTATCAGCGTAGGAGAATGTAAGAAGATAAAAGAAAGATATAACATATATTGTAATTTTAGCCATTTTCCCGTTCATAGTATAACAGATTGTATTCATTTTTTTATTGTTTGTCAAGAAAGATTTTGTTAATTTTTGTCCGCAAATAAAACAACTATTTACTGAAATCATTGTAACTTGTAGCTACAAAACTTTACAAGCGTAAAAGAGTTTACAAAGTAAATGTAGTGGTAGAGTTCACTCTTTAAAATATTGGCAAAATCCGCTCAATCAAAGGGGCGGGCATCCGCCCGCCCCTAATTTTCGAGCAACCTCTATCGCTAAACATTAGCAAAGGACGTCTCGCTTAAATACCTGTTTTATCTTCACCTGATGAGCACCATCTTCTTCGTATCTGTAAAATCACCCGCCGTCAGCCGGTAAAAATAGACACTGTCGGGCAATCGGTTTTCGGAGACATTGCGAATATCCCAGTTTACTTCATCATTTTCAGGTTTCGGAATTACACAAGCATTAGTCCACTGAATTAGGTAACTACGATTAATTCTCAGTTTGAAAAGATTTGTCGTATTCATTAAGAAGAATTAATGTGTAATTACTATTTTTTTTGTTTCAGTTTGCGTGCCCAGAGACGCATGCAATATATAAACTCCTGCCGGCAACCGTTGGCCATTTTTGTCTGTACAATCCCAAGTTACTATATTTCTATTTTTTATGTTGACTTCATTAACAATCTTTCCATCACAAGAGTAAACTCTAATTGATATTTTTCGACATTCAGGGGTATTTATTTTAATTAAAACATCATTATATTT
>JAOAFX010000058.1 GCA_026416055.1 Caldifarciminota bacterium | reverse complement strand
GCAAGGAGCAGAGAAATAATCGCTTTCTTCATCTTATTGAACTTCCGGGTTCAACGAAGTTATCTTCAATATTTTTCTCCGCGTATATAACCGTATTGGCACCAATTTTTATACCTTTTGAAACCTTCACGCCCTTACCCAGAACTGTAATGCCGGATTTGAGTATATCTTTGAATTCGCGGGATGGAATATCTTCACCCGAAAAACCAATTTCTACATTTTCACCAATTATGCAATCTTTATCACAGATAACCTTTTTTAATCGGGCATTATTTTTGATAATGGTATGATGAAATATAATCGAATTTTCCACTGTAGCATCCTCCTCCACCACAACCCCGGGTGATATGATTGAATTAATAACATTACCCTTTATAATGCAACCATCACCGACATATGAATTCACTACCTTGCCTTCAATCCGCGCGGGTAGACGATCTTTTAATGTGCAGCCTTCAATAAGGTTTGTGCAGACCTGCCATTTTTTCAGGTCTATTCTGCCATTGAGAAATTCCATATTAGTATTGTAATACATTTCAATGGTTCTTGCATAAGACCAGTAATCATTGAATTTGTAGCCATATATCGCACAACGACCGGGTAGATGTGGAATAATATCACGCCCGAATTCATGGGAGTCAGATTGGGCATTTTCTTTTAGTAAATCAATAAGTAATTCGGTCTGGAAGAGATATATTGTCATTGATACCCATTCTGAGACCGGTTTTTCTGGTTTTTCTTTATAGTCAATTAGTCTTCCATCTTTTTCAATTACACCATAGCCAAACCAGGGATATTTAGTTTCGGTTTTTGTGAAACACACAGTGACATCAGCCTTTTTCTTTTTATGGAATTGAATCAATCGTTGATAATTTAGATGATAAATGTGGTCGGCCGCCGCGATAATTACCATCTCCGGTTTAAATTCTTCAATAAATGATATATTCTGATAAACCGCATCAGCAGTTCCCCGATACCAGTCTGACTCCTTCAACCCTTTGTAGGGCGGCAAAATCCTTATTCCCCGTTTACGACCAATGAAATCCCAGTGTTCGCCATTACCGATATGGCGCATCAAACTGTAGGGTCGGTACTGAGAAAGAACTCCCACATTGTCTATCCTGGAATGCATCATATTGCTGAGCACAAAATCGATGAAGCGATAGATACCAAATACAGGTACGGCGGCCTTTGGCCTCTTTTCGGTCAGGGTGAGCAGCTCATCAACCCTGCCGCCAGCGAGGATCATGCCGATTATTCTGTCCATATTAAAAGGATCGCGAAAAGATATTAATCAATGACTACATCTTTAAAACTGATATAATTAACCGGATTGACTTTTATGCCGGCAACGATTACTTCATAATGAAGGTGGGGGCAGATTGCACGACCTGTTCCTCCTACCCTCCCGATCATCTGTCCGCGTTTTACATTTTCACCTTCATGAACGAGAATCTTCGAGAGATGTGCATACCTTGTTACGAAACCATACCCATGATCAATATCAACAACGTAGCCATAGCCTATATTCCAGTCGGCAAAAATCACCACACCATCACCCGTGGCATACACCGGTGTCCCTTTCGGAGCACTTAAATCGAGCCCTTCGTGCATTCTTACATCTTTCTCAAATGGATCAACACGGTAGCCGAAACCCGAACTGATTTCAGAACCGGGTACCGGATTTATAGATGGAATACGCTTCCAGAGTTCGAACTTCTGTATTAACTTATCTTCAATTTCGCGGATACTTCTTTCCCTCAAAGTTAACTGACCTTTCATGATATCAATATCTTTGTTTAGATTTTCAAGGGTTTTGCGGTTATAAAAGGAAAGGTTTGCGAATTTCTTGTAATCATTCCTTCCTCCGATACCCATTGACCAGATATCAGGGTGGATTGAAGCCATCTTAAGGAAATTACGCTGTTTATTATCGAAATGAATCTGATTTTGCAGTTGAGTCTTCAATTCCAAAATTTGATTTTTCAATTTGGCAATTTTCTTTAAATATTCATGATGTTGCTCCTCAGCAATATTTTGCTTCATTTCAGTTATAGACACATTTGTGTTATAAATAAACAGAATTATGGCCAATGTTGTGATTATAGAAAAAAATAAAAAGATTGAAAAAATTGTCCTGTCAGACAAATAGAAACTTTTATAGAAATTTTTTTCTGTTATTATAAAAATATTATAATGCCTTCCTCTCATAATGTTCAATTATAATCATTAATTCCAAACTGTCAATATTCGTTATTAACTTGCCTTGACAAAAATTATATTTCGGATAGAATTGAAAAGATGGAAAGGGCTTATCTACTTTTAGGTACAAACCTCGGTAATCTTAAAGAAAATCTAAGAAATGCCCTTGAATTGCTACAGAGAAATGGTTTAAGAATTTTAAAAAGTTCAAGAATATATAAAACAAAGCCATGGGGTAAAACTGATCAGCCCGATTTTCTTAATATGGCAGTGGAAGTTGAAACATCTTTAAGCCCACGGGAACTCCTCAAGATAGTCAAACATATTGAAAAAGAAATGAAGCGCGACACGGAAGAAAAATGGGGACCGAGAATAATTGATATTGATATACTTTTTTATGAAAACATTGTAATAAACGAGCCCGATTTAGTCATCCCCCATCCATATTTTTTTAAACGAAATTTTGCGCTCATACCTATGGCTGAGATTGCACCCGATTTTGTTCCGCCGTTACAGAATAAAAGTATCAAGGATTTGACAGCCGGAGTTGAAAGTGAAGGAATTGAGATATATTGCGATTGAGGGTGTGATCGGTGCCGGTAAGACAACCCTTGCCCGCGGGCTGGCAAATAAGTTTCATGCCGGGCTAATCCTTGAAGAATTTGATGATAATCCATTTTTAGCAAAGTTTTATTCTAATCCAGCTCATTATGCGTTCCATACTCAGCTATATTTTCTAATGTCCCGCTATCGCCAGCAAAAAAGGATTAATCAAATGGATCTCTTTCACTCGCGCATAGTAAGCGACTACCTTTTTGCAAAAGACCGTATCTTTGCTGAGGTGAATCTAACTGAAGAAGAATTCGCACTGTATGATAAGATATATGCCCTTATTGAAAAGGAAATCCCAAGACCTGATGTCGTTATTTACCTTCAATCAACTCCTGATTTCCTGTATAAAAGGATTAAACAGCGCGATCGTCCTTACGAACGAAATATTGATTATGATTATATTGTCCGTTTATGTGAGGCATACAATGAATTTTTCATCCATTACAATACCAGCTATCTCTTGATTGTTAACATCAAAAACTTTGACTTTTTATCCAATAATGATATTGAACTGATCTATAAAGAAATAATTCAGTTGAAAGTACCGAGGAAAATAATTTCAAGGGAATGATTACTACTGAAGCGATAATTCAGATGAAAAAGAAAAAAGAAAAAATTGTCTGTTTAACTGCATATGATTATCCTACCGCAAGAATTCTCGATGATGCAGGCATAGAGATAATTTTGGTTGGTGATTCTGCCGCAAATGTTGTGGCAGGAGAAAAAAATACCCTACCCATTACAATGTCTGATATGCTTTACCATACAAAAGTCGTTGCCCGGGCAGTCAGAAATGCAATGGTGATTACAGATATGCCCTTTTTATCATACCAGTGCAGTATTGATGAGGCAGTTAAGAATGCCGGAAGTTTTTTGAAAGTCGGGGCAGCCGGGGTTAAGCTTGAAGGCGCGGGTCCGGTATTGAAAACGATAGAGAGGCTGGTACAAGTGGGGATACCGGTAATGGGGCATCTGGGTTTGACACCCCAGTCAATACATAAATTCGGTGGCTATAAATTAAGGGGAAAGACAAAGAAGGAAGCCGAGCAGATAATTAAGGATGCCAAAAGGCTGGAATCAGCGGGATGCTTTGCCATAGTCCTTGAAAAGATACCGGCGAAACTCGCAAAAAAGATAACCAGGATTTTAAAAATCCCAACGATTGGTATCGGTGCTGGACCATTCTGTGATGGACAGATTTTGGTTTTACACGATATGCTGGGATTTTATGAGGACTTCAAACCTAAATTTGTTAAGCAGTACGCCCGGATTGGAGAGGAAATAACGAGGGCGGTAAAAGAATATATAAACGAGGTAAAAAAAGGAATTTTTCCCGATAAGGAGCATTATTTTGAATAGAGGACTATTGAATAAATATACCAGAAAACATGCCATTGCCGGATTAAACACAAAATTACCAGAACTCGAAGTTCTGCCAAATCAGTACAGGAATTATACGATTACAATTATCATACCAGAATACACTTCTGTATGCCCTAAAACCGGACTCCCTGATTCAGGTACAATCACCATTGAATATGAACCGAATAAATATTTTGTAGAACTAAAATCATTGAAGATGTATATTCTCGCTTATCGAAATTTAGGTATTTTTTATGAGAATGCAGTGAACCGCATTTTCCATGATTTTGTTACAGCAGTCAAACCACGCTGGGCAGTGGTGCGGGGTGAATTTAATCCTCGGGGCGGGATAAAGACAATCGTGGAAGTTAAAACAAAAAATCTCCGGTAAATTTTCCATTTCAGCACTATTAATGAAAGTTTGGTATATTTTATTTCTTGATTTACCTCAAAATTCCTGTTGCTTTAAAACATCGACAAAGTTGACTATTAAAATTTTATACTACTAGTTAAATATCAATGCTTCTTTTACTGCGCTCATTGCCCGAGCGCCATGTCAGAAAAAAATCTATCACTTGACTTTACATTAAATATGTGTATCATTATTATACAGGGAGGCATAATGATATTAATTATTTTTTCATTGATTGTAGCACAGACTATACAGGACAGTGCCGTTTCCGGTCTTCCCGGCATGAAAAAAATTATACGAAAATTATCCTGATCAACGCTGGTGTTAGTCTGGGATTGGGTATTGGTGCTTACTACTGCAGTAGCACTGCGGATAACGCTTACGAGGAATATAAAAAAGCAAGTACGATGGAAGAGACAATAGAACAATGGAACAAAGTTGTCCTTTGTGATAAACTGAAATTCGTCTTAGGTACAGGTGCGGTATTTTTTCTCGGACGGTCAGTGTATTATCAATTAAAAAATGTGCGGGAACAGCGACTGGGTGGTGTAATGCCGGTGATTGATTTGAAACTTGCCCGAAATGGGAAGTTGATTGTAGTTGTAGAAAAAAGACTCTAATAAAAAAGGAGTTTGCAATGAGAACGATTATCAGATTGTTATTCATTGTTTTCTTTTCTTTTGTGCATGTTCTGAGCGCCCGCGTACGAATCAGTTTGATGTAACGAGCAACAGTTTTGCACCACCCTCACCCTGTTTTACCTGGGGCAGACCAGTATACAATCCCTATGGTTATTTGGTCGCCGTGATTATATGTGTTGAATTTACTGATCCCCAGTTGGGAAATTTCTCATTTGAACATAAATTTTACTTTAATGGTCAGGACGTCCTCGATTTTGGATACTCGGTAAATGAAGGGATGAAAAATTACGCCATAGAGATTTCCTATGGTGGTAATCCTTTTCCAGCTGGTGATTATTGCTTGAAGATATACTGGGGTGAATTCGGTTACGGTGCCTTTGTATTTTCGGTAATATCAGGTGAAAAAGGCACAGAATTTGTGGGTATTACCCGAGAAGGAGAAGGTGAACAGATAGAAAACTGGTGTTCAACCAATTTATTGAAATAAAACATCCCCTTGGTGTCCCTTGCATTAGCTTGAAATGATAAATATTATCTTAATATTTTATTCAACTTTATTCTAACCTTAGAGTAGTTGGTAGTTCCATGGTATATTATTAACATAGGAAATCATTGACATTATGTGCGTGGCTGCGGCTAAATGTTTCTAAAATGTACATTTGTTACTTTATACACAAGTCTGTCCGGATTAATAATACTCACAAATCGTTTTAGTCAGCACCCATTAAGGTAGTGTCAATATACTCAGAAAGAAGATTTATTTTGAAAGAGTTAAAGAGAGCCTTGACAATGGATAAAAATTTAATATAATTATTTTCAGAAATACCATTGGGATATATAAAAAATGGACTGCAACCTATTAAATATTTCTGTAAAAACCCGGATATTCAGCCCGGTGTTAGAGATTTTAATCAGGAGGTTTAATAATGGGTAAAACTTTAGCTGAAAAGATTTTGTCTGAAAAGAGCGGTCAGGATGCCAGAGCCGGGCAGATTGTCATATCAAGGGTAGATGTGGCTGCGTTTCAAGACGGCACCGGTCCGCTCGGTGTTCGCCAGATTCAAAAACTAAAAATTGATAAAGTTCGTGCTCCTAAGTCCATTGTCTTTATTGACCATGCAGCACCGTCACCGCGCAGAGAACTTTCTAATGACCATATGCTATTGCGGGATTTCTGCGCAAAATCAGGTGCAATCCTCTCCGAAGTAGGTGAAGGTGTCATTCACCAGCGACTTGTGGAATCATATGTTAAGCCTGGCGATGTTGTGATCGGCGCAGATTCCCACACCTGTACTCCGGGTGCACTTTGCGCCTTTGCAACTGGAATGGGTTCAACAGATGTTGCGATTGGAATGGCGCTTGGAAGGACATGGTTTAAAGTACCAGAGACATTCAAGATAGAGATAAAAGGCAAATTCCAGCCCGGGGTCGGTGCAAAAGATTTAATACTTTATCTCATCGGTATGATTGGTGCTGATGGTGCTACCTACAAGGCACTGGAATTCGGCGGCGAAACGATTGAAAATATGTCAATGGAATCTCGCTTCACTCTGACAAATATGGCGGTTGAGGCAGGTGCAAAAGTCGGCTTGATTGCATCAGATAAAGTCACCCGGGAATATTTAAAGCGCATGGGGCGACTTAAAGACTGGCGGCCTATTGTGCCGGATCCAGATGCAAAGTATGAAAAGGTGATTGAGATCGATGTCAGCAAACTTGAGCCCCAGATCGCATGCCCCCATACCGTTGACAATACAAAGCCGGTGAGTGAAGTAAAAGGAACAAAAATCCATCAGATTTTTATTGGCACCTGCACAAATGGTAGGATTGAAGACCTGAAAATTGCAGCAAACATCCTCAAAGGAAAAAAAGTTGCACCTGGTGTGAGGTTAATCGTTATTCCAGCCTCAAGGATGGTTTTTCTTGAGGCATCAAAACTTGGACTTCTTGACATATTTGTGCGCGCAGGTGGTATCATTCTCGGTCCAGGATGTGGCCCATGTGTGGGTGTCCATGAAGGAGTCCTCGGGGATGGCGAGGTTTGTCTCTCTACTGCCAATCGCAATTTTAAAGGAAGGATGGGTAATCCCGAGGGGTTCATTTATTTGTCATCACCAGCTACCGCCGCTTATTCAGCAATCAAAGGGGTCATCAGTGACCCGAGGGAGATATTAAAAAAGAAAAGAACAAAAAGAAAGGGGTAATTTATGGATATAATTAAGCTAAAACTAAAAGAAAAAATACCGGCTTGGAGAGAAGAGATTAAAAATCTTGTCAAAGAATATGGTGAAAAAGTTATATCCGAAGTGACTGTGAGTCAAGTGTACGGAGGAATGCGTGGTGTAAAAGCCCTGGTATGTGATACTTCTGATGTTCCTCCAGACAAGGGTTTGATCATAAGGGACATTCCGATTGCGCAGTTAAAAGATAAGTTACCTGAAGAGGTCCTCTACCTTCTCATCGTGGGTGAATTGCCAGACAAAGAGGCAACCGAGATGGTAATGAAAGACTTAAAGAGGCGCTCTAAGGTTCCTGATTATGTATGGAATGTGCTCAGGGCTCTGCCCAAAGATTCCCATCCAATGGCTATGTTCAACCTTGCGATCCTTGCGATGGAAAGGGAATCGTTATTCCGGAAGAAATATACAGAAGGTATGAAAAAAGAAGAATACTGGGAATGGACACTCGAAGATTCTTTGAACCTAATTGCAAAATTGCCAGCTATTGCTGCGGGAATATATCGCATGAGATTTGATAAAGGACCGCTCATTGATTCTGATCCAAACCTTGATTGGGCTGGAGATTATGTCCATATGCTCGGGATCCCTGATCCTACTGGTGAATTTAAAAATCTGATGCGACTCTATATGGTTTTACACTCTGATCATGAGAGTGGCAACGTAAGTGCCCATACCTGCCATTGTGTAGGTTCAGCGCTATCCGACCCTTATTATGCGGTATCAGCAGGTCTGAATGGTCTTGCTGGTCCACTCCATGGACTTGCCAATCAGGAATGTCTTGCCTGGATAATTAAAGTTAAAGAAAAATTTGGTGGTGTGCCAACAGATCAGGATTTAAGGCAATTTGCCTGGGATACGCTAAATGCCGGACAGGTGATTCCAGGATATGGACATGCAGTTTTGAGAATTACTGATCCGAGATTTGATGCATTCCATGAATTCGGCGCCCGGGTCTGCCCTGATGATGAGTTATATCAGATTGTGGCCAAGGTCTTCAAAGTTGTCCCTGAGGTTTTAAAAGAGCAGGGCAAAGTAAAAGACCCGTGGCCCAATGTGGATGCGGCATCAGGATGTCTGTTATATCATTTCGGACTGAAAGAGTTTGAATATTATACAGTTTTGTTTGGAGTCTCAAGGGCTATGGGCTTGTGTGCTCAATTGATCGTAAGTCGCGCCATCGGCGAACCGATTGAAAGGCCGAAATCAGTGACAACAAAATGGATTAAGGAAACAGTTCAAAAAGCATAACGGAGGTTTCTTATGGTTCTGAGAGGAAAGGCCTGGAAATTCGGAGACGACATCTCTACCGATTTAATCTGCCCTGGCCGGTATTTCCATCTCCGGTCAAATCTCGAGGAACTGGCCAAGCATGTCCTTGAGGATGCTGATCCTCAATTTGTTCAGAAGATGTCAAAAGGTGATTTCGTTGTGGCGGGAAATAATTTTGGTCTGGGTAGTTCCCGGGAACACGCACCCACGATAATGAAGATTGCAGGTGTTAGTGCAGTTCTAGCAAAATCATTCGCCCGGATATTTTATCGCAATGCAATCAATATCGGTCTGCCCCTCGTGGAGTGTGATACCGATAGTATTGATACGGGCGATGAACTTGAAGTTGACCTGGAAAAGGGTCTGGTAAAAAATTTAACTAAAAATACCGAAATTAAAGTTCATCCACTTCCCAGGGCAATGATAAACATTCTCAATGATGGGGGGCTATTAGCCCACATTGAGAAACACGGTGATTTTAAACTGGATTAAAAGGAGAAAAAATATGGGAAGAAAAACAAAGAGAATAAAAAAGAAATCGGTCGCTCCAAAAAAGGTTAAAGCAGTCAAAAAGGCAAAAAAAGAAGAAAAGATAGAATTTCCACGTTCAGTTCAGAAGGCAATGGAACACTTCGGTGGATTACTGGTAAAACAACTCAAAAGGGTACAAATAATTAAAAAAGCAGAAGACTGGATTGACTACTCAAAATTAAAGCCGATTATTATTGGTGTGATCGGTGGAGATGGTATTGGTCCATACATTACAAGTGAGGCACAACGTGTCCTGGAACAGCTTCTGAAGGACGAAATTAAAAAGGGAAAGGTCGAATTCAGGGTTATAGAAGGATGTACAATTGAGCGGCGTGCTCAAGTAATGAAACCTGTACCGGACGATGTTCTTGAAGAAATAAAGAAATGCCATGTGTTGCTCAAAGGACCCACAACAACTCCAAAGAAAGGCGATCCCTGGCCCAATATTGAAAGTGCCAATGTAGCAATCAGAAAAGAACTGGATCTTTTTGCCAATGTGAGACCGGTTAGAGTACCTTCTTTGGGGATTGACTGGATATTCTTCCGGGAGAATACTGAAGATGTTTATGCACTTGGACCATTTGGAATCGAAGTAACCCCAGACCTGGCGATCGATTTTAAAATGATCACACGTCCAGGCAGCGAAAGAATCATCAGGCTGGCATTTGAACACGCAAAGAAAAATAACAAAACCCGGGTCACAGCAGTTACCAAGGCAAATGTAGTAAAGACAACTGATGGACTATTCTTAAAGACTTTTTATGAAATCGCCAAGGAGTATCCAGGGATTAATGCTGATGATTGGTTTATTGATATCATGACGGCAAAACTTGTGGATACGAAGAGAAGAACGGAATTTCAGGTCCTCGTAATGCCCAACCTTTATGGTGATATTCTAACTGATGAAGCGGCTGAATTCCAGGGGGGTGTTGGAACTGCTGGAAGTGCCAACATTGGAAAGCGCTATGCAATGTTTGAGGCTATCCATGGTAGTGCACCAAGAATGGTTCAGGAAGGAAGGGCACAATATGCGGATCCGAGCAGTGTCATAAGGGCAGGTGCTATGCTTTTGAATCACATCGGCTATATCGAACTCGGCAGGAAACTTGAAATGGCACTCGATATCTGCGGTCAATTTGAAAAGAAACTTATTATGACTGGCAGGGCTACCGGTGCCACAGGCAGGGAATT
Organism: Caldifarciminota bacterium; assembly: GCA_026416055.1. GTDB lineage: Bacteria > Hydrothermota > Tepidihabitantia > SM23-42 > JAOAFX01 > JAOAFX01. The sequence goes on along the minus strand of JAOAFX010000058.1, from coordinate 3,279 downwards.
CTGTGACTATATCCTTGAAACGATAGCAGATCCGAATCTTGAAAATCGCTGGAATGAATATCAGAAAGCAGCGTCACAGGCTGGATAATTGAGACAACTTGTTAAGATAAAAGGGGCTGACCTTCAGCCCCTTTTTTATTCAAATATTCCACTTCGATACAGATTTAAAATATACCTTTTCCAATGTTCAAATAGTTCTTAATAATTATTGACTTTTTTGGTTAGTTAAATATAATAAGTACAAAAGCAGAGGAGTTGATTATGAAAAAAATCGGTGTTTTTATCTGCCATTGCGGAATCAACATTGCAAAAACCGTGGATGTTGAGGCACTGACCGAGGAGGTGAGAAAATATCCGGGTGTGGTTCATGCCGAAAATTATAAATACATGTGCTCAGACCCAGGCCAACAACTAATCATTGATGCAATAAAACAAAAAGACCTTGATGCAATAGTCGTTGCTGCCTGTTCACCAACATTGCATGAGAATACTTTTAGAAATGCTGTTGAACGTGGTGGATTGAATCGTTATGTCTGTGAAATGGCGAATATCCGGGAGCAGTGCAGCTGGGTTCACGAAGAGAAAGACATTGCCACTCGTAAGGCGGGCGAAATCATCAAGACGATGATTGAAAAAGCCCGGTTTGATGAAGCATTAGAACCAATTTTTGTAGATGTTACAAAAAGAGCACTCGTTATCGGTGGCGGTATCGCCGGAATACAGGCTGCACTCGATATTGCCAATGCTGGTATAGAAACGATTTTACTGGAACGTTCACCTTCAATCGGTGGTAGAATGGCTCAGTTATCAGAAACATTTCCAACCCTCGATTGTTCCCAGTGTATTTTGACCCCAAAAATGGTTGAAGCGGCACAGCATCCTAAAATTAGATTGATGGCATATTGTGAAATTGAAGATATTTCCGGGGCTGTTGGCAATTTTAAGATTAAAATTAGAAAAAAGGCATCTTATGTTGATAATAGTAAATGCACTGGTTGTGGAATATGTTATGAAAAGTGCCCTATAAAAGTTCCTTCGGAATTCAATGAATTTTTAACTACGAGAAAGGCGATTTATACTCCATTTCCCCAGGCAATACCGAATAAACCGGTTATAGATGCCAAGAATTGTACATATTTTGTAAAAGGTGGTAAATGCCGTGTATGCCAGATTATCTGTCCACCACAGGCAGTTGATTTTAATCAGAAAGATGAAATAATTGAAGAAACTGTTGGTGCAATCGTTGTGGCGACTGGCTATGATATATATGAACCTGATAAATTAAAAGAGTATGGATACGGAACAAGTCCAGATATCATTACTTCTCTGCAATTTGAAAGAATATTATCTGCCTCAGGTCCAACCGCCGGTGAAGTAAAAAGACCTTCTGATGGTAAGGTTCCCAAGCGCGTGGTTTTCATCCAGTGTGCAGGCTCAAGAGATAAAGAGAATCATCTGGAATACTGCTCTAAGATATGTTGTATGTATACCGCAAAGCATGCGATACTGTATAAGCATCGTGTCCATGATGGCGAACCGATCATTTTCTACATTGATGTGCGAACAGCAGGCAAAGGTTTTGAAGAATTCTATAACCGCGCGACTGATGAAGGAGCTATATATATCCGTGGCAAAGTTTCTAAGGTCTATCCCGAAAATGGTAAATTGATTGTTCTTGGTGCTGATACCCTTGTTGGAAAGAAAATAGAAGTTGAGGCAGACATGGTGGTTCTGGCAATGGGAATGGTGCCAACGAGAAACAATGAAGAATTTGTTAGAAAATTAAAGATTCAATGTGATGCAAATGCGTTTTTGACCGAGGCACACCCAAAATTAAGACCCGTGGAGACAAACACTTTGGGTATTTATATTGCCGGTGCTGCACATGGACCGAAGGATATTCCTGAAACGGTCGCCCAGGCTTCCGGTGCTGCAAGTAAGGCGATAGGTATATTATCACAGTCCAAGATCACATTTGAACCATTGATTGCCTATGTCGATGAGAATCTTTGCTCTGGATGTTCGATCTGTATTGGAGTCTGTCCATTTGGAGCACGGGAAAAAGATAAAGAAAAGAATATCGCTAAAGTAATTGATGCACTGTGTCAGGGTTGTGGTGCCTGCTGTGCTGCCTGTCCGAGTGGTGCGTCCCAGCTTGAAAACTTGAAAGATAAGACAGTTATGGAAATGATTGTTGCTGCAATAGAGAGGTGATTATGAAATTCTGGCGCAGACCCCTTGATGCAGATAAAATAAAGGTTCCACAGGGTGAGATTCATATCATAAAAGACCGCTGCAAAGGTTGTGGTTTCTGTGTTGAATTCTGCCCTAAAAAGGTGCTTGAATTATCAAGTGAATTCAATATCAAAGGCTACCATCCGCCTTATGTGAAAAATCCTGATGAATGCAGAGAATGCCATCTCTGTGAAATAATCTGTCCTGAGTTTGCAATATATGTGACCCTCGGTAGAGAAAAAACTGTAGCGGAAATCCTTGATAAAAAAAATACATAAATGATGGTAGTTATCACTAAAAAGATAAGTTTTCTGAACTCCAAAGATGAAGGTGAAGTTATTACACTCTTTGATCCAGGGACAAGACATACCTGTGTCCATCCTCATCTTGCAGAAAGCTGGATAAAACAGAAACCATTTAAATATCTTGATGTTCAAATTTTTTGATATTTTTATCTAAGGAGGTCTATGAAGGCAGACCCAAAAGGCGTATTAACCGGTGCCCATTACCTTGATGGAGATTATGCAAGTGCAGAGGGTGCGATTGCTGCTGGTTGTAGATTTTTTGCAGGTTATCCAATAACACCTTCAACCGAGGTGGCAGAGCGGATAGCCCAGAGATTTCCTGAAGTTGGTGGTGTTTTTATCCAGATGGAAGATGAAATTGCATCTTCTATTGCTATCCTTGGAGCTTCCTGGGCAGGTAAGAAGTCGATGACCGTAACCTCTGGTCCAGGTTTTTCTCTAATGCAGGAACATATTGGACTTGCAGCAATGCTTGAGACACCCTGTGTCGTCGTTGATGTCCAGCGTGCAGGGCCATCCACAGGCTTACCTACATTGACTGGCCAGGGTGATATGATGCAGGTTAGATGGGGTTCCCATGGTGATTATGAAATCATTGCCCTTTCACCAAACTCACCACAGGAAGCATTTGACCTTACGATTGAATGTTTCAATCTCTCTGAACAGTATCGAGTCCCAGTCTTTTTGATGATGGATGAATGTGTGGGTCATATGACCGAAAAGGTAGTGATTCCCAAAC
>JAOAFX010000057.1 GCA_026416055.1 Caldifarciminota bacterium | reverse complement strand
GATGTGTATAAGAGACAGAGCCTATACCAATCAAATCAAACAGATTACCAGCCCAGCCACCAACCATACTGCCGGTAAAGATTGTGATAATACCACCTACAAACAGTATCCACAAAAGGCTCTTATCACCCGGAACACGCCTCATAAGGTATAACGAAAATAGAGCGAGGAATATTCCATAAATAGCATCGGTCAGACAGAGGGCAAAAAATACAGGAAAGAATACTGCAATAAAGGGTGTTGGATCATATTCCCTCTGCTCGGGCATACTGTAAAGTTTTATCAACATTTCATAGGGTGTACTCCACCAGGGGTTTTCAATTGCCACTGGTGGTTTTTCATCTGGTCCAGGCGCGATTTTTTCATATACTGCAAACTTAAATTCTTCAATAAGCTTTTCAATCTTACTGATATCTTTCTTTTTAATCCAGCCCGTGATACTTATGGTTCTTGAAGTCTCGGGCAATACCGCGGCCACATTGTTTTTCTTGAATTTATTATCTAACCAGTCATAAACAATCTTCAAATTCAAAACTTCTCGGGCAAGTTCAAATTCGCGTCTGTCCAGTTCAGAAAGTCGTTTGTTGATCTGTTCAATATCTTGATTGTAGCCTGCTATTAAATCCGCAGGGGTTTTATCGATGTCTGGTAACTCTACTGTCTCACAACCGAGTTCAAGTAATTTCCCCTTGAATTTCTGGCTATCAACCTTCTGGACAAAAAAGATTCCAAAAATCCTTGTGCCAATTTTATTTACGAATTCAAAGGAAAAGGGTATACCAGTTAGAGAATCTTCTATTTTTTTGTAAATCTCTTCTGATTTTATCTGGACCACAATCGTATCAACCTGTCTGAAATTCTTCAACTCGCTTAATCTATATTTTAGTGGATGAAAAGGTGTTAGCATAGATATTACATTTTTTAAATTCTGTAATTGATTGCGCAATTCTTCTCGTTCTTTTTTTATCCTGCTCAATTCCTCAGTTGTTCGCTTAAAATCATATTGAGTGGTGAGATACTCAAAGTCATTTAAACTCAAAGGGATGCGCGGTGGCACAAAATTCTCAAGAATACCCTTTTTTTGATATGCTGAAATCTGGCTGATTGCCTCTTTAATTTTTTCTAATTCTTCTGAAGTATAAATTAGTGCTTCTTTCAGTTCGGTGATGTGAATTATTTTGAGTTTATGGAGCCGGTCAATGAATTCGTCTTTTATACTTTTATGGACGACGATAACGATTTTTTCTAACGGGACAGTTGCCATTTCAGAATCAACTCCTGGACTTCCTCTACTGCCTTGACTTTGTTTTTTTGAAATTTTTCCTCCAGTTCTTTTCTCTGGTTTTCATACTCTTTTTCGATTAATATTTTTTGTTCTTCAATAATCCTCTCAATTTCATCTTTGCTTTCTTTTAATAGTTGCATTCTCTTCTGATTGATTTGGTCAAATTTTCTTTCTAATTCATCTTTTGTCTTCTGGAGCAAATCCATACCTTCTTTTTCTGCCTCTTTTTTTAATCTTTCTGCTTCATTCTCGGCATTTTTGATTTCTTCGATTAAATTCATATCACCTACCTTTTACCAAGGATTTCTTTTACTCTCATCAGCCTTGTTAAATCCGATCTTTCTATTTCTGACAATTTCAAATTTATGTACTTTATCGTCTCTTCAATTGAAGGAATGAGAATGAATTCCAAGGCATTGACCCGGCGTCTGGTCTTTTCAATCTCAACCGCCAGAATCTCAAGTGCCTTCTCTAATTCGGCAATCTTTAATAATCCTTCAAGTAAATTGTCTATCCGTCTCAAAGCCAGATCAAGGTCGCCCGAAGTATTCAGGAATCCATAACTGAGCATTGTACCTGAAATCTTTTTTATGAACTTCGGGATACGAACATTGAATATCCTTTCCTCATGGTATTCAATTTCAATCTTTTTATCTGAACCGAGGAGTGCTTCTTCTGTGACACTCAGTGCCTGTTTGCTTGAGGCAAAGTAGAAGAAACTGTATGCAGCATTAAGTTCTTCTTCAATTTTCAGACGCAGGTCCTGAATCTGTTTTACAAGTTCCATTATCTTTCTTACAAGTTCATCCTGTTTGTCTTTCAACAATTTATGTCCACGCCGGGCAATGATATTCCGGCGTCTGAGTCTCAGCAACTGCATCCGGGTTGGGGGTATGTCCAATCTCATCTGAAGACTTTAAGCTTTTATGTCAGGGTTATCATAATATTTCTTTAAATACTCTTCCCTCACCCTTTTCATCTCGCTTCTCGGTATAAGCCTCAGCAACTCCCAGCCTAAATTCAATGTTTGCTCGATAGAACGATTTTCATACTCACCCTGATTGATATACCGCTGTTCAAAGGTGCTTGCAAATTTTAAGTAAAGTTTATCCATATCCGAAAGTGCAGCCTCTCCAAGAATTATAGCGAGTTCTTGGGCTTCTTTACCCCGGGAATAACATGCAATCAACTGATTGAATAAATCTGCATGGTCTTCCCTTGTCTTGCCTTTGCCAATACCTTTATCCTTTAACCTTGATAACGATTGCATAACATCAACCGGTGGTGTAATTTTCTTTCGGTACAAAGCCCTTGAAAGGATTATCTGGCCTTCAGTGATATAACCAGTTAGATCTGGAATCGGATGGGTTTTGTCATCTTCAGGCATGGTCAGAATCGGAATGAGGGTAATTGAGCCTTTTTTATCCTTAATCCTACCTGAGCGTTCATATATCGTTGCGAGATCGGTGTATAAGTAGCCGGGATAACCCCGGCGCCCAGGAATTTCCTTGCGTGCAGCAGAAATTTCTCTGAGTGCTTCAGCATAATTAGTCATATCGGTCAATATCACCAGGATGTGATAGCCTTTTGTAAAAGCCAGATATTCAGCGACCGTGAGGACAACCCTCGGTGTTGATACACGTTCAATCGCCGGATCATCTGAGAGATTCAAAAATAATACAACTTTTTCCAGTGCACCGGTAGATGTGAAATTCTCTATAAAGAAATTTGCCTCTTCGAATGTAATACCCATTGCACCAAAGACTATTGCAAATTCCTGACCTTCTTGAAGCACAGTGGCCTGCCTTACAATCTGGGCAGCAAGCCGGTTATGGGGCAATCCCGAACCAGAAAAAATGGGTAATTTCTGACCACGGACAAGGGTATTTATTCCATCTATTGCTGAAATGCCGGTCTGAATAAACTCATTGGGATAATCCCGCGCAGTTGGATTTATTGGCGCACCATTGATATCAAGGAGTGCTTCTGGCACAATCTCCGGACCATCATCAATCGGACGACCGAGGCCATCAAAGACACGGCCCAGCATCTTTGATGACACACCTATTCTCAAGGTACGTGCCAGAAAACGGACCCGGCAATTAGCGACATCAATCCCTGAAGAGCCTTCAAATATCTGGACGAGCGCCTTATCACCGTCAACTTCAAGAACCCTGCCCCTTTTCTTTTCACCATACTGGGTATATATTTCGACAAGTTCTTCATATTTTACACCCTCTGTTCCCTCAACGAGGAGGAGCGGACCACTCACATTGGCAATACTTGTATACTCCTTTATCATTTTAAAGCTCCCGTTGATAATTTATTCAGCAATTCATTGAAATCTCTAATAATCTCTGATTTTATCTCATCAATCCTGTTTAAATTTTCCTCTTCTATATATTTAGCCCTTGCGATTTTCTCACGCACCGGCATCTGAATTATTTCAGAGAATGAAACACCCTTATTCAATGCATCCTGAGCCTGATTATAGAAAAACAAACATAGGTCAAGCATTTTATATTGCTTTAATAAAGAGGTGTAAGTATCAATCTCATGAAAGGCATTTTGATGGAGAAAATCTTCCCGGATTGAGCGTGCACCTTCAAGTAGAAGTCGGTCACGGGGTGATAATGCATCAATACCCACAAGCCGCACAATCTCTTGCAATTCTGCTTCTTCTTCAAGGATTTTCATCGCTTCTTTGGAGAGAGCAGTAAACCCCGGTGCAATTGAATCAAGGTCATCACTGATACTATCGATATACAATGAATAGGAGTTCAACCAGCTTATTGCCGGAAAATGTCTCTGATAGGCAAGACGGTCTTCAAGGCTCCAGAAGACCTTTACAACCCGCAACGTTGCCTGGACTACCGGGTCTGAGAGGTCACCACCTGGAGGCGAGACCGCGCCAATCACACTTAAGGCACCTTCTCTTTCCGGACTTCCAAGGGGTTTTACCCTTCCTGCCCTTTCATAGAAAGAACTGATTCTCGCTCCGAGATATGCAGGATAACCCTCTTCACCAGGCATCTCTTCGAGCCTTCCTGAGATTTCTCGCATCGCCTCAGCCCATCTCGATGTAGAATCTGCCATCAATGCAACTGAATAGCCCATATCACGATAGTACTCAGCAATAGTTATTCCTGTATAAACTGATGCCTCACGGGCCGCAACCGGCATATTTGATGTATTGGCAACGAGAACCGTTCTTTTCATTAAAGGCTCACCGCTTTTCGGGTCTTTCAATTCCGGGAATTCTATTAACACATCGGTCATCTCATTACCCCGTTCCCCACATCCTACATAGACAATTATCTCGGCATCTGCCCATTTTGCTAACTGATGCTGTATCACGGTCTTGCCCGAACCAAAAGGTCCAGGGCAACAGGCAGTTCCACCCCGTGCGATGGGGAAAAAGGTATCTATCACCCTCTGCCCTGTACTTAATATCGCTGTGGGTGGTAATCTTCTTTCATAGGGTCTGGGAATACGCACTGGCCAGCGCTGGATAAGATTGAATTCTTGGATGCTTTTTTCAGTTTCAATCACATATACAATATCTGTCACCTTAAATTTCCCACCCTTAATTTCTTTTAATACACCTGATACATCCGGTGGGACCATTATTTTATGGAGAACAAGCACGCTCTCTTTTACCTGTCCGATGATATCACCAGGATAAACTTTTGTTCCTGGTTTCACGAGGGGCTCAAACTCCCACATTCTTTCGCGATCAAGGGCAGGGATTTCAATCCCTCTTGTAATATTCGGTCCTGTTTTATCTTTTATTAAATTTAGCGGTCGCTGAATGCCATCATAGATATTTTCAATAAGTCCGGGACCGAGTTCCACAAATAAAGGTTGATCGGTCAAAAACACAGGATCTCCAGGACCGATGCCAGAAGTATCTTCATAAACCTGGATTGATGCCCGATCACCATCAAGCCCAATTATTTCACCGATGAGTTTTTCATTACTTACTCGAACTACATCGTACATCCGGGCACCTTTTACATTCCGGGCAATGACAAGCGGTCCTGAGACTTTAACAATTTCACCCTGTCTCATTTTTCCTCCAGGAAGATATCGGCTCCAGTGGCTTTTTTAATAATCCCCCTGAGCCGTTCAATGGCAATGCGGGTTTTTTTGGTACCGGTAGAGAAAGGAATAAGACAGGGAAAGGTATGGGTCTGATATTTTTGTAGTATCCCTTTCAATTCGTCGACAAAATCTTCAGCAAAGAATATGACCCGCACGCCTTTATTTATTAACTCAAGAACTTTTTTTTCGGCTTCTCCCTTTTCTAAACTACAGACGATAGCGCCAGTCGCTAAAAATGGCATAATCTCATGCTTTCTACCAACTATTGCCAGATCACCAGACATCAGGGATGCTCTCCTTTAATTGGAACGACGGGATATTGTATTGTTTACCCATGTATACCTGGCGCAGAAGTTTTATTTCATTCAATTTGAAATGATAATAACTGAATAATGGTTCAACGCCGAATGTATAATATCTCGCCATTTTCAAAAACTGCAATTTCATTTCGTCGCACAATCGCTCCAGTCTCAGGAATGAACCTTGAGTATGAAGGTAATTTCCACCCTGTTCAACAATGTGTTCATATTTTGTATTACGAAATACACGCAAAATTGTAGTCAGGTCTTTATTCAGATTCTCAACAAATATTTTTTCGGGAATTGTCCCATGCGGGATATAAACCCGCTTAAATATCTCTGATGAATTTTCAAATTGTCTCGCCCGGAAAAAACTGCGGATATTCTCAAGGTCAAAAAAGAGTTTATAATATTCCGTGAAAAAATGTGAGATTTTTGCTAATTCCCAGGCTTTTCTACAATAAAATTTATCAAGTTCAGTCGAGAGTATAAAGCTATTTTTGTGTTCGATGTAATCACTTATGATTTCCAGAATTTCGGGAGAAGACTCAAGCCATGGTAGTTTTACATCGTTCAATAATCTTTCATCGCCATTTTTTAATCTTACCTTAAGGTTGTGAATTGCATCAGGTAATATTATCATTTCTTTGATCTCATCATGAAGGCAGTATTTTTCAAAAAAATTTCTTTCTTCCTTCTCCACTCTGCCCAGAACATCGAGCAACTGATCCCCTGTGGCATAGGGGGTATCACCAAGTATTGCTCTAAAATTGTCAATTTCAGCATCAATGAGTCGGTCAAAATAAGTTTTTTTTAAAAGCCGTGCCTCACGGGCACGAATAATTCCATTGACAAAGGCGTAACGGGTATCATTCGTTCCTTGGAGCATTTAAAGACTATTATATTCAAAAATTTGAATAAGTCAATCACTTTTAGACTTAAGTCTTTCAGTAAAAAACTCCAGATAAACCTATCTTTTCATTTTAAAAACTGTTGCCAGCCCGGCCCGTGCAGTCTCGCGGTACTGTACCTTCATGTCCTGCCCGGTCTGTTTCATTATTCGCACAACTTCATCGAAAGTGATTTTATGGGTTCCATCAGTCTGGAGGGCATAGACTGCACAATCAAGAGCCCTTTCTGCAGCCATCGCATTTCTTTCTATACACGGCACCTGGACCATACCTGCTACCGGGTCACAGGTGAGACCGAGGTGATGTTCTAATCCCATTTCTGCAGCATACTCCATCTGTTTAGCACTCCCTCCAAGCAGATAGGTAGCAGCTGCTGCGGCCATTGAACATGCAGTTCCTATCTCACCCTGGCATCCCACCTCAGCGCCAGAGATAGAGGCATTATGTTTTATTAGATTTCCGAAAAGTCCGCTGATTGCAAGGGCATTAATGATCTTTTCTTCACGTAATTTGTAACTTTCTTTTAAATATTTCAAAACTGAAGGAAGAACACCACTTGAACCACATGTAGGTGCAGTGACAACGATTCCGCCATTTGCGTTCTCTTCAGCAACAGCCAGGGCGTAGGAGAAAACCCGGCCGATTCTTTCCATTATCCCCCGACTGTTACATGATCTGATGTACATGGAACTTGCTCGCCTTTCCAGTTTTAATGGTCCGGGAAGCACACCTTCTGCCTTCAATCCTCTTTTTATGGCATCTTCCATTGTGTTCCAGATATTAAGAAGATACCTTTTGATATTTTTATCCTCAAAACGAAAGACATATTCATAGAGGGTTATACCATTTTTCAGACAATATTCAAAGATTTCTTTGAAACTTTTGTGAGGATAGACTTTCCGCATTTTATAGATATTTTTTAAATCTTTAATCGAGCCACCCCCGGTTGAGAAAACGAGCCATTTGATTTTCTTACCTTTTTTCTTTTCTGCTTCAAAAAGCATGGCATTTGGGTGTGGTCTTAAAAATTTTTCTTTTTTAATGATCGTTGTCTTTTCTTCCGGCAGGATTTCTCTCAGTGCCTCTTCAGTTAAGTGGCCTTTCCCAGTTGCCGCAAGACTTCCGTAAAGGGTCACACGGTAGCTTATTGCGTCTGGATTTTTTTCTTTAAATATCTTTGCCGCTAATGCCGGTCCCATAGTATGGCTGCTTGATGGACCCTTACCGACCCTGAAGAGTTCACGGATTGATTCCATAAGTTCAGAATAATAGGCAAAAAATTACAATGTGTCAAGAATAAAAGCCACTTTTACATATCTTTCTTGACACATCTCAAAAATTTAGTATTATTTTCCCAAAATGGAAAAAGAATACTGGCACACTCTATCTATAGAAGCAGTCTTTGAATCCCTGAGGACATCTGCCCAGGGATTGAATTCTGAAGAGGCAAGGTTACGACTTGAAAAATTTGGTCCCAATGAGATAAAAGAGGCAAAGAAAAAGACAATACTTGAAATGTTCCTCGACCAGTTCAAGGACTTTATGATCCTTATTCTCATTGCTGCAGCAATTATTTCAGGAATTGTGGGTGAACCAATCGATACTATTGCGATAATTGTGATAGTTATCCTGAACGGCGTTATCGGTTTCATTCAGGAATACCGCGCAGAGAAGGCAATAGCGGCACTCAAAAAAATGGCACAGGCAAATGTCAATGTACTTCGGAATAATATCGTTTATACCATCCCGGTTTCGGAGGTAGTTCCTGGTGATGTCGTATTGCTCGAAGCGGGCAACATCGTGCCTGCTGATTTACGCCTGATCGAGGTTGCCCAGTTAAAGATCGATGAATCACCACTGACCGGTGAATCGACACCAGTGGAAAAGTTTACTCGGGAGTTTCACGACCCGACAATACCTCTCGGCGACAGAAAAAACATGGCATACAAGGGGACGATCGTTACTTATGGAAGGGGTGCGGGTGTGGCGGTGGCAACCGGAATGAGCACAGAGCTCGGTAAGATTGCCACAATGATTCAGGAAGAGGAAGAAGTTAAAACTCCTCTTCAGAAAAGATTGGCAAAGTTTGGTCAGAGCCTTGCCTTCGCAGTTTTAGTAATATGCGCAATAGTCTTTATTTTTGGTGTTTTAAGAGGTGAACCATTATTATTGATGGTTTTGACTTCTATATCTCTTGCAGTGGCAGTGATACCCGAGGCACTTCCTGCAGTAGTAACTATATCGCTTGCCCTGGGTGCAAAGAAAATGGTAAAAATGAATGCATTGATACGCAAGCTGTCTGCTGTTGAGACACTCGGTTCAATCACATACATCTGTTCTGATAAAACAGGGACTCTCACTCAGAATAAGATGATTGTGCGTGAGATATATACCGATGACAAAATCGTCAGGCAAGGCAACTTCATTGATTATGCAGAGAAAAATCTTGAATTATTTCTTGCCCTTGCACTGAGTAATGATGCCCAGTATGATAAGGATGGCAGAATTATCGGTGACCCCACAGAGACTGCGCTTTGTGTTGCTGCTTTTGAGGCCGGATATGATAAGCGTGAGTTGATAAAAAGGCATCCAAGAATTGCAGAGATTCCATTTGATTCAGATAGAAAATGCATGACCACAATTCATAAAATGGAAGATGGCAGGATAATTTCATTCACAAAGGGTGCGATAGATTCACTGATTGAAAGGGCTGAAGGATATTTGAATAATGGGGAGATTAAAAAAGACCTGGAGACATTAAGCAAGGCAAATATTAAAATGGCAAACGAGGGTTTGAGGGTTCTGGCAATCGCCATGAGGGAATGGAAAGAATTACCTGCAAATTTAAATCCAGCAAATATTGAAGATAAACTCATCATCCTCGGGCTGGTTGGTATGATTGATCCGCCAAGACCTGAAGTGGAAGAAGCAATTCGGCAATGCAAGGGTGCGGGGATAATCCCCGTGATGATTACAGGAGACCATCCAATAACAGCCCGGGCAATTGCACATCAACTGGGGATAATAGAAGACGATGCACGAGCGGTAATAACGGGTAAAGAGCTTGATTCACTGTCGCTTGAAGAATTTGAAAAAAGGGTAGAACATATCCGTGTCTATGCCCGGGTTGCGCCGGAACAGAAATTAAAAATCGTAAAGGCGTTACAGGATAAAGGGCAATTTGTAGCGATGACCGGTGATGGGGTGAATGATGCACCTGCTTTGAAAAGAGCAGATATCGGTGTGGCAATGGGTATAATGGGGACTGAGGTTTCTAAAGAGGCATCCCATATGATTCTACTTGATGACAATTTTGCAACTATCGTAAAAGCAGTGAGGGAGGGCAGAAGAATTTTTGATAATATTAGAAAGTTTATCAAATATACAATGACGAGTAATTCAGGTGAACTATGGACGATTTTTCTGGCTCCTTTTTTTGGTCTACCAATTCCACTTTTGCCTATTCATATTTTGTGGATTAACCTTGTTACTGATGGGTTGCCCGGTCTTGCGCTTGCTGCAGAACCTGCAGAAAAAGGTATTATGAAAAGACCGCCGAGACATCCGCAGGAAAGTATATTTGCACACGGGCTTGGAATTCATATTATCTGGGTGGGACTCCTCATGGGGTTTGTGTCGATTTTTACACAATTCTGTTCTATTGAAGCCTTTAACGCTGATTGGCAAACAATGGTTTTCACTGTCTTGTGTCTCAGTCAGATGGGACACGCACTCGCAATCCGTTCGGAGAGAGAATCTTTATTTACCCAGGGAATTTTTTCAAACAGGCCTTTATTGGGTGCTGTGTTTTTGACCTTTTTATTGCAATTGTGTGTAATCTACATTCCATTTTTACACCCAATCTTTAAAACCAAGCCCTTGACCATTCCTGAATTGATGCTTTGCATAGTCCTTTCCAGTATTGTTTTCTTGGCAGTGGAGATTGAAAAAATGATAAAACGATCAAAAGAAAAACGAAGGTAATCAGGAGATAAAAGCTGTTGAGTAGAATGTTAAACCAAAAAAGATTTAATTTCAGTCGATTATGGTAAAATTACCACGGGCAATTTCAAGCAAGTATGAGTTTGTTACGGAGATTAAGACCGGTGGTTCAGATCGAGAATTTTATCGAATAAAAAAAAATAGAAATACCTATATTTTAATTAAAGATAAAAATATTGAAGACTACATAAAACTCTTACTCCATTTTTTAAAAATTGGTGTGGGAGTCCCAGAGCTGGTTGAATATAAAGATAACTATGCAATCGTTGAAGATTTAGGCAGTTATTCTTTGTATGAGTTAGTACGCAGTGGTTGCAAAGACTGGAAAGATTACTACAAAAAGGCAATAAAAGAACTCATCAAAATCCAGGTTGATGGATTCAAAAATGCACCTCTGAACAATTATTATGACGCCGAACATATCAAATGGGAACAAGATTATTTTAAAGAATTTTTTCTGAAACAGTATTGTGGATTGCCAGAGGAAAAAATCTTTGAGATTGATGACGAACTATGCTTGCTGCATAAAAAAGTTTGTGAAGCAATAAAGCCAATAAGTAACTTCTTAATGCACCGGGATTATCAATCCCAGAATATTTTTATTAAAAATGGCAAAATAAGGGTGGTTGATTTCCAGTCTGCAAGGATTGGACCTCTGACCTATGACCTTGTCTCTTTATTAAGGGATGCCTATGTGGATATTGATAAAAGAAGTGAAGATTCTTTGATTGAATATTATCTTGATTGTCTTAAGAAAAAAGGTATAAAAATACTGAAAAGAGATTTTTATGAGATCTATAGTCTCACTGCTATTCAACGTCATATGCAGGCACTCGGCGCATTTGCCAATCTCTCTTTGAATAAAAATAAAGTCCATTTTAAACAATTCATACCCCGTGGACTTAAATTATTAACCGCTGAATTAAAGAACAGTGAATTCAGTAAATTATATTTGAATATTTCATCAATTAAACAATTAAACAATTGTTCAATTGTTCAGAAATGAAAGTGTCGGAAATAAAAAAATATTTGAATGAATGTATTAAGGAAAGTAAAATCCCGGGAGCAGTATTATGGGTTGGGAATAATAAAGATGTGTACATCTATGAAGCTTATGGTTATAAGCAGGCATTTCCTAAAAAAGAGCGATTAAATAAAGATACAATCTATGATCTTGCCTCCTTAACAAAACCACTGTGTACAGCAATGTCTATAATGTTATTGTTTGAAGAAAAAGAGATTAAACTCAATGATTATATTGAAAAATACCTGTCTGAATTTAAAAATAAGCCGAACGGTAAGAAAACAATAAAAGAATTATTAACCCATACTTCGGGCTTGCCTGACTGGTTTCCACTTTATATACTGAAACAACGGGAAAGAATTGATTACCTATCTAAAATTAATACTGGTAAAAGAAGAGTTATTTATTCCTGTTTAGGATATATCATTCTCAGTCTGATAATTGAAAGAATTACCAATCAGGGTCTGGATGAATTCTGCAAAGAAAAAATATTTAAAAGCTTGAAACTGAAAAATACAATGTTCAATCCATCTAAAAAAATAAAGAATATTGCTCCAACCGAAATAGGTAACAAACACGAAAAACAGAAGGCAAAAGAATATGGTAATATATCAATTGTAAAATGGCGTGATTATTTGATTAAAGGTGAAGTCCATGATGGGAATTGCTTTTATGCATTCAATGGAGTTTCAGGAAATGCGGGATTATTCTCAAATGCTGGAGACCTGGCTAAAATGATGCGGGCATATTTGAATGGAGAGATTGTTAAACTGGATACATTGAAATTGATGATTAAAGACTGGACCGGCGGCAAAGAGAAAAGGGGGCTTGGCTGGTGGATTGATCCTTATCCGGGGATTTTATCACCGTCAGCATTTGGGCATACTGGTTTCACAGGCACAATGATAATGGCTGACCCAAAAAAGAATTTAATAATAATTTTATTATCAAACAGTGTCCATCCCCGGGTTAGACTCGGTATCATGCCTGTAATAAGAAAAAAGGTTGTGGAATTAACCGTACAGAAAAATTCCCTTTGTTATGGCCAAACTTTTGCTCGTCAACGCTGCAATATACGAAGCTAAAGGTTTTCCAGGAGGTTGATCAGCTCATCGGTGCTTATGTAAGGGATAAAATATACACCAAAGGCGGCTGAAAATGAACGGAAAATAATCCCCGGAATGCTCCATGCACCCCGGGGAACCAGAAAGGGGGTCAGGTTTTTAGACTTTATTCTCTTAAATCTTTTTGCAAACTCAAGGCACGATTCAGGTCTTCTTCAGTAATATAGCCGAGTTCAATCATTATCTCACCCAGTAATTTATTTTTACCACTATATTTATTCATCTGCACCCATCGTGCTTCAACTAACTTTTTGTAATCCAATACACCAAGAGTTATCAAGATTTCGCCTAGAAATATGTGATTCATTTTCTCAAGACATTCACAGCCAGCTCATCTACCTTAAAAGAATTATTTTTTCTACAATTGAGTAAGTGTTTAACTTATCAGGAGATTCAGCAGTAAACCGCACAAAATAGACACCAGAAGGTACATTTCTTCCTGCTTCATCCTTTCTGTTCCATTGAACAATATTCATACCTGTACTAATTTTTTCGTTTAACAATCTCTTCACATATCTACCCGAAACATCATAGACCGAAAGATCCACTTTTGTACCAGCAGGAACAAAATAGCCGAACCGTGCTGAGCCCTTAAGTGGATTAGAAGACAGAATTTCAAAATTAATCGTCTGAACTGCTGCCTGTTCTTGAATGCCTACAGGAAGTATACGGAATGAATAATATCCGTCTGAAGGAGCACCTAAGGGGTCAGTGCCAATGTTTGGTGTGGTATAAATCCACCTGTCTCTTGCCCACAAATAATAATCTACACGAGAGTTTACTACCTGCTGGGGAATTGTTGCTCGATATATATCGTTGCCCTGATGCACCATAACCAATTTTTGCCAGTTACCTGTATTCACACGATAATATAAGTACGCCGAATCAACGCCATGATCATCAGTAATCTTTGATTGCACAGGGAACGGACCCGTATATGTAGTATCACGCCAGATTGTAGTATTGGTAAAATACGGTGGCTCATTATCCAGTGGCACAAGTATCTTAAAATTATCTATCCACCAGTGATTAAAGTTATTAAAGTTCCAGGAATAAAGCCGAAAACGCACCTTGAAGTTATTACTACTCAAATATGAATTTAGGCTCTTATTAATCAATGTCCAGGGTTTTGAGTATTCATACGGCAGAGGGTATTGATTACCCTGATGAATGATTTCCCATGAATTCCAGTTATCGGTAGAAACTTCAACGAACCAGAAGCCACATATACCCATTCCAGTGCTATCTAAAATAAACTTATGCCAGAACTCAAGTTGTGCAAAGGGAAATCTGCTGAGGTCAACACCATTTTTCATCCCAATCCACTGCCAGCCTGTATATCTGGGTCCACTGTAAAGCGAGTGGATTGGTGAAATACAGGTATCTGTTGAACGTCGCCAATTACCATCAACCTTCTGCCAGTAATTGAGCAAACTGTCAATTCCGCCACCATACTCAAAATCGTCTTCAAATATTGCATACAATGGTTTTGGCCCACCAATTTGAACGATAACATCAATTGTATCATTGAAATCAAGTGAATCATGAGGACCATCAGAGTGAATAACAAGTCCGAGTTTCGCGGTACGGCCTATTGGTGTCAAATTATGTGCTCTGAAAGTATATGGACTGCTGGTGTTGGTTACCTCACCCCCTGACGGAATCGTGCCAAAATTGTAATTACCGGCAATAACTGAGACATAATTGTCAAACGATTTGAGAACACCGGTTGTGTTGTAACCGGTTAGATACCCAATATTTTTGAGTGTTACTACCAGTCTGGCTGTCTCACCTGGTTCAACTATGCCATTATTATTTCCCCCTGGAGGTGGATCAGTTACCTGCTGGGTCTTCAGATAGATATAAGGGCGGTTAGGTGGTATTGTTGCCTTTACTGCTTTCCAGGCATTGAGT